>CAYFRH010000005.1:0-54476 GCA_964345345.1 uncultured Puniceicoccaceae bacterium
ACGATAGCGATTTCGAGGAGATGCTTACGAAAGCCCTGCGTCCCGATCCCACCCTCTACGAACCCACCATGGCAGCCCGCGTTCGCGCGGATATCGAATCCTCCGCCAATGCGGCACCCACGCCTTCCTGGTTTCGCTGGGCGACGCCCCTCGCCGCTGCCGCCACCCTCGCCGTCGCTTTTCTTGGCTTCCGTATGGAGGCGCCTTCTTCCGCCGGGCCAACGGTCCCGGCAACCGCGCAAAGTGCCCCGGCCAGGTCGGCCGAAGACGAAAATCTCACGCGCATTTTCGCCCTTGCAAGCAACTTGCAAAGCGATGTCGACGTCTCCAAGGTTCGCTCCAATGAAGCCCTCGCGTTCCTGATGGAGTAATCGATGTCGTCTCGCCTGCTGCCATTCACCGTCCTTTTCCTGTTCTTTTCTGTCGGTTTTCCGGCCGGGGTCGCCGATAACCGGCCCACCGGACAGCCTCCCCCGCCGCCGGAAAACCTTCCCACGCCCCCACCCCTTCCTCCGGAGCTAAAGGAGAAAACCCCCACGGCCCCACCGCCGGAACTGCCCGACCCATCCGAACTGAAACGGCAGCTCAAGCAACTCGAGGAACTCCTTTCCATGTCCCCGGAACGCTTGCAGCGTCTCCGCCAAACCATCGCCTTCATTGAAAAAATGGCCAGCGGGGAACGAGAAGCTATGCGCATCCGTATCCGCCAGATCACCGAAACCAGTCCCGCCCTCGAAAAGGAAATCGACCGGCTCGGACAATGGCTGCCCGCTTCCCTGCAAAGCGACCTTTCGCAGTTCTGGCTCGCCGCCACGCCCGACCAACGCCAATCCGTGCGCGACCGGCTCGCCCGGATCAAGGATGAACAGAAACCTCCCTTTCTTAAAGAGAAGGTCCGTTCCTTTATTGAGCGGCGTGACCGCGTCTTTCAGGAAATGCAGGAATCCATCGAGGAAAAACAACGACAAGGGGAGACCCCTTGATTCCAGACCTCCGCTGAATTTTTACATCCATTAAAAGCAAGAAATTTTGTCATCATTCTATCATGACAAAAAGGCAAATTTTCAGCGGAATTTTCTTGCTCCCTCGTAGCAACGAAACGGACTAACAAGATATGACTTTTTATGGCAAGCGATAGGCCATGGAGCCCTCGGGCTCCGCGTTAAGACAGCGACAGAGATAGGGCATGATTTCGATTATCATCGCCCCAAAGCCACCCGGCAACGGGTGGCTTTGTTTTTGGACAAAAGCGCTGCCAACCCCTCAATTCAGAAACCTTCGTAGAATCGGGCATTGACCGCCCTTCCCGGCTTTGAAAAAACCAGACCTCTATGAAATCAGCGATGCGAATACGACCCAAAGCTCTTTTTGCGGTGTCCGTAGCGTCCGTCGTCTCCCTTGTAGCAACCGGACAGGAGAACTCGAGTTCCGCTGAGGCGGAAAGCGAGGTTCAGCCTTCGGTGTTTGAGGCGATGGGTTTTGCCATGGGCATGCAAATGCGGTTGAATATCGGATTTTCCGATGAGGAACTGGATGCCATTTTTGATGGCATGCGGGCGGCCGCCACCGGTAGTGGCCAACCAGCGGACTTCCAGGCGGGCGTGCAAAAGGCCCAATCCATCTATCAGGAGCGGATGAAAGAATTCCAGGAAGCCGAACAGGAACGCCGCGCGGCCGTAGCTGCCTCCAACAAGGAGGAGGCCGAAGCTTTCTTCGCCGAGTTGGAGACCAAGGAGGGAATGCAAAAGACGGAATCCGGACTTTATTATGAAGTGATCGAAGAAGGAGAAGGAGAAGGAGAAAACCCGACCGAAGAAGATCGGGTTGTCGTCAACTACCGAGGTACCCTCATTGATGGCCAGGAATTCGACGCCAACGAAAACGCCCAGTTTCCTGTTAGTGGAGTCGTTCCGGGTTTCTCGGAAGCCCTGCAGTTAATGCAGCCGGGAGAAAAGATCCGGGCCTACCTTCCCCCCGAGCTCGGTTACGGGGATCGTCCGCAGCGAGCCGGGGCGATCATCGAACCGGGAGACGCGCTCATCTTCGAAATTGAACTCGTCGATGTGAAACCGATGCCAAAGCCGCCGCAAGGCCCACCTCCCGAACTTCCGGACAATCTTCCCCCACCTCCGCCGCCTCCGGATGGACCTCCCCCGGGGCCTCCTCCGCAAGGAAAACCGCCCGCGCCCCCCTCCTCTAACTGAGACAATTGGTCTTTTCTCCTTTCGACGGCGCGCACAATTCAGTGCGCGCCGTCTTTTTTTAGTGGGAAGAGCTTGCCTCCATGCTTCACCTTTTCTAATACAGAGTTTCGAAATCGTAAGACAAACTAATAGGCATCATGTCCCTCCCATTTCCAGAACTGACGGCCGCGGAAGCGGCGGAACTTATTCAAGACGGCCAAACCATTGGTTTCAGCGGCTTTACGCCGGCCGGCGCAGCCAAAGCGATTCCCCGCGCCATTGGGGAGCGGGCCAAGGCAGAACACCAAGCGGGTCGGCCCTACAAGATCGGTGTGGTCACAGGAGCCTCCACCGGCGCTTCCCTCGACGGGGCTCTTGCCAGCGCCGAAGCCGTGGCATGGCGGACCCCCTACCAGTCCGACCCGACCTTGCGGGAAGCGATTAATGCCGGGAAAACCCACTTCTTTGATATGCACCTCTCCTTGCTGCAGCAGTGGCTTCGCTACGGTTTTCTGGGTCGGATGCACTACGCGGTCGTGGAAGCCGCCGAAGTAACGCCCGAGGGAGAAATCACGCTTTCCACAAGCGTGGGGGCAGCCAACACCTTTCTCCATTACGCGGACAAGATCATTCTGGAGATCAACAGTTATCACCCGACCGAACTGTATGGCTTCCATGACATCTTCGAGCCGGAAGATCCACCCTACCGTCGGGAAATTCCGCTCTTCAAAGCCCGGCAGCGATGCGGGGAAAACGTGGTCCGTGTCGACCCCCGCAAAGTCGCCGGTATTGTTTTCACGGACGAAGAAGATGAGGTGGGCGGATTCAAGGAGCCGGATGCGATCACAAACAAAATCGGCCAGAACACGGCTGATTTTCTTGCCGCGGAAGTCCGGACGGGCCGCATCCCCACAGGATTTCTTCCCATGCAAAGTGGTGTCGGAAACATCGCCAACGCGGTCCTCGGAGCGATGGGCGAGCACCCTGACATTCCCCCCTTCGAGATGTACTCGGAAGTGATTCAGGACAGTGTGATCAATCTGATGGAGGAGCATCAGCTCGCCTTTGCCAGCGGTACCTCGCTGACAGTGACACCGAAGGTTCTCGAGCGGATTTACAAGAATCTCGATTTCTTCCGCCGCCGGATGGTATTGCGGCCCCAGGAAATTTCCAACAATCCGGAAGTCGTCCGGCGGCTCGGCACCATCTCCATCAATACGGCCATCGAGGTGGACATTTTCGGAAACGTAAACTCCACCCATATCATGGGGAACAACATGATGAACGGGATCGGGGGCAGCGGCGACTTCACCCGGAACGCCTATATCTCCATTTTCACCTGTCCGAGCACAGCCAAACAGGGCAAAATCAGCCCGATTGTGCCCCTTTGCAGCCATCTCGACCACAGCGAGCACTCTGTTCAGGTCATTGTCACGGAACAGGGCGTGGCCGATTTACGAGGTAAAGATCCGGCGGAGCGCTCCCGGGAGATTATCCGCAATTGCGCACATCCGGACTTCCGTGCCGAACTGGAAGGCTACTCGCGGGATGTCAGCGGCGGCCACACTCCGCAAACCCTGAGCCGCGCCTACGCCATGCACCAGCGCTTCCTCGAAACCGGTTCCATGCACGGTGTCGAGTGGTGCAAAACCTGAAGTCTCGTTATCGACATCACCGATCCTCCAGCAGGCGCGTCCGCCGGTGCTTCTGGGGAAACTGCAGGGTTACGAGGGTTCCGACCCCTTCGCGGCTGTCGATGCCAATCTGTCCGCCGTGTTCGCGGATGATCCGCTCGACGATCATCATTCCCAGGCCGTGCCCGCGATCCTTGGTCGAGTAGTACGGTTGGAAGACCTTGCGCAGGTTTTCCTTTCCGATACCATGACCGGTATCACCGACCTGGATATAGACGAACTCATCGTCGCTGGAGGCCCGGATCTTGATCACCCCATCCGCCTTCATCGCCTGGCGGGCATTTTTGATGAGATTGAAAAACACTTGCTTGATCTGGTCCCGGTCGCCGAGGACGACCGGGAGGCTGCTGGCAAGTTCGATGTCGACGCGGATGCCGGCACTTTCCAATTCAGGACCGAGGAATTCGACGGATTCCTCCAGCGGGGGAATAAGGTCAAGGTCCCCGAGGTCGGGCTCGCGCGGGCGCACGGCTTCAAGAAAGTGGGTAATGATGCTGTCGAGGCGCTCAACCTCCCCCGAGCAGATGCGGAGAGAGTTGCCGATTTTCCCGGCGGCGGCGGAATCCTCCAGCTTCTCGAGTTGGCGGCGCATCAACTGCAGATGAATGTTCAGGGAATTGAGAGGATTGCCGAGTTCATGAGCGACTCCCGCCGATAACTGCAGGATGGAATTCACGCGCTCGTTTTCGATTTCCTTCCTAGTTTTGGCCCGTTCGGTCGTGATATCGGAAAGAATGATGGCATATCGGGCCAGCTGTTGCTCGGAGTGCTCATCCTCAATCGGAACAATATAAAGACGAACGATCCGTTTTTGCGGATAGGTGATTTCCATCTCTCTCGCCACATTGGCAATTTCCTGCAAATACCCCTTGCCGCTCAGATTCAGGGAGCGGGAAAGATCGGGAAAAGCCCGCCAAAGTCCCAAACGGGCCATGTCTTTTTCCGAAAAGCCCAGAATATCCCGCGAAGAGGGATTGGCGAATTCGATGTGCCCGGAGGCCTCGACGACGATCACCCCTTCCCGCAACGTATTCACCACCATTTTGAGCAGGTGGCGTTCGTGGGAAAGCCGCCCAATCAAATTGGCCCGGCTTGCCTCATCAAGCTCGTCTACTCGTTCGATGAGACTGTCGAGAGGGTCGTTACTTTTTGGTGGCATTATTGTAGCTCAGAAAAAACTCAGTTAGCGGATGGTCAGCGCACATGAGGGAGGACCGGGGCAAAGTGCTCGAGCAATTCGTGGGCGAGGGCCTGTTTGGGCATTGGCCCGATCGCCTTGCGGAGGCCCTCCCGACCCAGGACAAGCACCTCGTTCAGCTCACTGCCAAAGGCACAACCTTCTCCCCCGATGCGGTTGGCAACAATGAAATCGACCCCTTTCCGCTCCAGTTTGCGACGGGCATAGGCTTCAAGATTTTCCGACTCGGCGGCAAAACCGACGAGAAGCTGATCCGGCCGGCGATGCGCGGACAAACCCGCCAGGACATCGGGAACAGGCTCCATTTCCACCTTCATGTCGAGCCGGTCCTTTTTCACTTTTTCGGGAGCAGGGTTTACCGGCCGGTAGTCCATGATCGCCGCGGTCATGAGGAGGAGGTCACATTGCGGAAAAAGTCCTTCAAGGGCCTTTTTCATGTCGGTGCCGGTTACCACGTTCACGCGCCGGACATTCTGCGGAGTGGACAGGCCAACCGGTCCGCTGACCAAATCCACCTCCCAGCCTTGCGCGACCGCCGCTTCCGCGAGCGCAAATCCCATCCTGCCGCTGGAGGGATTGCTAAGGAAGCGCACCGGATCAAAAAATTCCCGTGTTGGCCCCGCAGAGACGAGACATCGAATGGGGCTTGCTTTCATATCGGAATCCTTAACCATCCCCGAGCCCATATGGGAAGCGCAAAGAAGGAAACGCCGCAACGGGAAAACGGCTGGTACAGTCTTCTTTTCAACATTCTAATTCCGGTCCTGATGCTCACCCAGGGTGACCGCGTCCTCGACGAACCGGCCATCGTCCTCGTGGTCGCCTTACTTTTTCCGGTCGCTTACTTCATCAATGATTACCGGCGGCGAAAGAAGCGCAATTTCATCTCCATCATCGGTTTCGTCAGTGTTCTCCTGACGGGCGGGGTTGGCTTGCTGGAGCTGCCCCGCAGCTGGTTTATCGTCAAGGAAACCGCCATTCCCGCCCTGATTGGCCTCGCGGTACTCGGTTCCATGCTGACCCGTTACCCGCTCGTCCGCGCGCTGGTTTTCTCCCCCGAGCTGTTCAACGTCGACAAGGTGCAGGCAGCTTTACAGGAGAAGGGCAACAAAGCTGCCATGGATCGCCTGCTTCGGCGAGCCACGGCCATTCTGTCCCTCTCCTTTTTTCTGAGCGCCATCCTCAATTTCCTCCTGGCCCGGTACTTTGTGAAGACGGAACCCAGTGTGGATCCCGCGCAATTCAACGCCGAAGTGGGGGCGATGACCGGATGGTCTTATGTCATCATCGCGGTTCCCAGCATGCTTTTCATGTTCGCTATTCTCGCCTATGTCGCCAAAGGAATCCACCGGCTTGCGGGTTTTACGCTGGAGGAGGCGCTCGCCGATCACCTTCACTGATTGGAATAAAGAGGTCTTTTTATGAGGACCGAACCTCGTCAATCCCGCTTTTCCATCGGGACATAAGCACTCTGGTTGGCTCCGACGTAGATCTGGCGCGGCCGATGAATCCGGTTGGAGGATTCGGCAATTTCTTTCCAATTGGCAATCCATCCGGGCATCCTTCCGATCGCGAACATTACGGGGAACATCTCCACCGGAACGCCGATCGCCTTAAGGACGATTCCGCTGTAGAAATCGACATTGGGATACAGTTTTCGTTCGATGAAATACTCATCCTCGAGAGCGGCCTGTTCGAGGGTATGGGCAATATCGAGGAGGGCATCCTGCCTGCCAAGGGCCTTGAGGACCCGCTCCGCCGCCTTGCCGAATATTTTGGCGCGCGGATCGTAATTCTTGTAGACCCGATGGCCAAACCCCATGAGCCGTGCTTTTCCTTCCTTGGCATCCCGGATAAAGCGGCTGCCATCGTCCCCGGATTCATGGATCTCCTCCAGCATCCGGATAACAGCGGAATTGGCCCCACCATGAAGGGGGCCCCAGAGGGCGCAAACACCCGCGGCCACAGAGGCGAAGAGATTTGCCCCTCCGCTGGCAACCATCCGCACGGTGGAGGTGGAACAATTTTGCTCGTGGTCGGCGTGCAGGAGGAGAAAGAGATCCAGCGCTTCGGACACCTCCTGCTGAGGCTGGTATTCATCGTAAGGCTCGGTAAACATCATGTGGAGAAAATTCTCCACGTAACGCAGGTCCTTGCGGGGATAATTAAAGGGGAGCCCGTTGCTCATCCGGTACGTCATGGCGGCAATGGTACGGACCTTGGAAATGAGAAGAGCGGCCGTGAGGTCGAAGTGCTCCAAGTCCTGCCCGCGGTCGTTGCTGGACATTTGCGGGTAGTAACTGCCGATCGAATTCAGCATGGAGCTGAGAACGGCCATGGGTGCCGAGTTGGGCGGAAATCCCTCGAAGTGGTGCTTAAAATCTTCGTGAAGGTTGGCGGCTCCGGCGACCTTGGCACGAAAGGCATCCAATTCCTCGCGGTTAGGAAGCTTCCCGTAGATTATCAGGAAAGAGACACAGAGGAAGGTGGATTTTTCGGCAAGCTGCTCGATCGGAATCCCCCGGTGACGGAGGACTCCCTGCTCACCGTTGACAAAGGTTATTTCGCTCAGGCAGGAACCGGTATTCCCGTAACCTTCATCGAAAGTGACGTAACCGCTTTCCGCCCGGAGCGTCCGGGTATCAATGGCTTTTTCATTCTCGCTGCCGGTAATTACCGGAAAGGTAAACTCTTTCCCGCCAACGATGATCTTTGCCTCTTCTGCTTCGCTCATGGGATCTATATCTGGAGACAAACAGGCATTTGGCAATGCTCAAACCCTTCCCTCCATGGAGTTTCCGGAGGCAATGGCGGCAAGGAAGTTGCGGTACAACCGCAAGCCGCAGGCCTGCGATTTTTCGGGATGGAATTGAGTCGCGAGGAGGCGGCCACGCCGAATGGCGCTGCAGAATTCTTTTCCCCCGTACTCCGTGAGTCCCCAGACCAGGCTCTCTCCGGTCGGTTCAACATAGTAGCTGTGGACGAAATAAAACTGGTCCCCGCCGGAGGAAAGACCGTCGAGAAGACCGGGAATCCGGTCTCCCGTAAAACGCACCTCGTTCCACCCCATATGGGGAATTTTGGGGAGCGGCTTCCGAGAAAACCGGAACCGCCGCACCCGTCCGGGAAAAATGCCCAGACCGGGGGTGTCGCCTTCCTCGGAGTGTGAGAAAAGAGCCTGCAGGCCGAGACAGATTCCGAAAAAAGGCCGGTCCTCCTCTATCCACGCGCGAATGACCCGGTCCCATCCGGTCGCCTGCAACAGACGCATGGTATCCATGATCGCCCCCTGGCCGGGAAAGACAAGCGCATCCGGCTGTCCGAGATCGGCGGGATGATCGAGGAGCCGCACCTGACCGCCCGCTTCGGCGAAGGCACGGCAGACGCTGCGAAGATTCCCCATGCCGTAGTCGATGACGACGACTTCGGGTCTCAATTCATTGCCTGACTCCATTATGAGAAATAGTGGGAAGGTAAAAAGGACGCGGCAATGCCAAGCTGTTATTCGTTCAGCTCCGCATCCCACCGAGGCTCGCCGGGATGCAGGCGGCAATGGTGCAGGTATCCGACGAAGAAAAAGACGGGACCGACGGCGAAAAAGCAAAAGAGAAGAAGCCAGCCGCCAAGAAAAAGCATCGGTTCTTCCTCCATGCCGGAAAGCAGCAGGTAAACCACGCTTGCCGTGAGAAAAATTGCAACGGAAAGACAGGAGTAGACAAATCCCCGGAGCATGATCTGAAATTTGACAGCTGCGCGGAGCCCCGGCAAGCACAAGCGCCGCAAGGGGCGTTAGCCGAGGCTACCCTTTGTAGAGGGAATCCCGTTCCGTCGACGTGGGTCGAACCTCACCGCTTCCGCGAAGGCCCGTCCGAAAGCTTTGAAAACCGCTTCGGCGACATGATGAGGCTCATCTCCATAGAGAAGCTGGATATGGACGTTCGCACCCGCCGCATTGGCGAAGGCCTGAAAGAATTCCCGAAAGAGGTGGACGTTGAAATCGCGCACGTAAGGGGGAGACGCCGGCACCTCGTAGCACAGAAAGCTCCGGTTCCCGAAATCAAGAACACAGCGACAGAGGCATTCGTCCATGGGGAGGAGAAAAAAACCGTACCGGCAAATGCCGGCCTTGTTTCCAAGAGCCTCCCGGACCGCTTCCCCAAGGGTAATACCGGTATCCTCAACAAGGTGGTGATAATCGACTCCGAGGTCGCCTGCCGCCTCCAGACGCAGGCCCACGCAGGCATGGTGGGCAAAAAGATCCAGCATGTGATCGAAGAAGGGAATTCCGGTTTCAATGGAAACCCCAGTCTCATCAAGGTCGATACGCAGGGAAACCGCCGTTTCAGCAGTCTTCCGCTCTCTTTCCGCTACGCGCTTGTTTTCCATGTTTCGACTTCCTTCAAGAAGGTATCCATTTCCTTTTCCGTTCCGACCGTGACCCGCAGATAAGGCGCTGTCAACGGGTTGTCGGGAAAGCGCCGCACAAGTATCCGCCGATCCCGCAACCATGCCTCCAGATTGCCGGCGGCCGCTGCACCCGCGGGCATTTCTTCCCCGGATGGAGCAAAGAGAAGAAAATTACTCTCGGAGGGGAAGACATTCCATCCGAAGGCAAGCAGGCTTGCGCGTACCTGTTCACGGCGCGTCCGGATTTCCGCAATTCGTTCGTCATACCATCCCTGTTCAGCGAGGGCGGCGAGGGCCCCTGCCTGACTGAGGCGGTTGACGTTGTAACTGTCCCGGATTCGATCAAGCGTTGCGATGATCGTGACCGGGGCGAGGGCATAGCCGACCCGGAGACCTGCAAGCCCATAGGCCTTCGAAAAAGTTCGGGTGATGACCACGTTGGACTCACTCTTGACCAGAGAGAGAGCGGAATCCTCCGCGAATTCCCCATAGGCCTCGTCAATGACCACCACGCCGTCGACTGCCCGCGCGATCCGCCGAAGAGCCTCCGTGGAGAACCGTATTCCGGACGGAGCGTTCGGCGAGGTCAGAAAGAGGAGATCGGCACCCGTTTCACAAATAGCCGTTTCGGGAAGTTGAAAGTCCGGTCCAAGGGAAAAGGAATGAATCCCGCCCCCGTCGATAGCGGTGAGCACCGGGTACAGGGAATAACCGGGAGAAGCTTGCGCGGTGCGCCGCCCCCGGCCTCCAAATGCCCTTACGAGGAGGTTGAGAAGATCGTCGGACCCGTTTCCGAGGATGACGTTCCCGGCCTCCAGGGAAAAGCGTTCCGCCAGGCTCTCGCGCAGACGGAGGCTCAGCGGCTCCGGATACCGGTGAAGCATACAGACTTCGTCGGCAATGGCCTCGCGCACGGAAGAAGGAGGCGCAAACGGCAGCTCATTGGTGTTCAATTTGATCCATCCCCCGCCCTGCGGCTGCTCGCCGGGCGCATAGGGATGGAGCGCGGCAAGGTGGGGTTTCGCGTACGAGGAAATCTCCATCAGGCGTGGTCGTCGAACCGGACTTCCATGGAAAGACCGTGCGCGTCGAGATCTTCCAGTTCAGCAAAAGTAGCGACCACATCCCGGGCCCGGGCGAGCGAACGACGGTCGTACTCAACAATGCTGCTGCGCCTTAGAAAATCGATAATCTTAAGTCCGCTGAAGAAACGACCGGTGCGCCCGGTCGGCAGGGTATGGCTGGGCCCGGCCGTGAAATCGCCTAACACGGTGGCGGTGTCATGTCCCCGCAGAATGGCCCCGGCGGTATGGATCGACCGCGTCAATGCCTTCGCCGTCGCCTTATCGACATGAAGCTCAAGGTGTTCGGGGGCGACGAAGTTGGCCACTTCCGTCGCCGCGGCAGAATCCGGACAACGGATCGCCAGGGTACGCTCCTTCCAGATCCGGCCCACCGCCTCTTTGTGGCGCAACCGGGGAAGAATCCGTTGCACCTCCGCGGATACGGAGGCGAGCTGCTCATTGTCCTGAAAAAGGAAATACACGCGCTCTCTCCCGCTGCCGTGCTCAGCCTGGGCGAGGAGATCGGCGGCAAGCCAGCGCGGTTCCGCGGAAGCATCGGCGATGAGCATCGCCTCACTCGGTCCGGGAAGAAGATCCACGCCGGCATGGCCGAATACCTGTCGTTGCGCTTCCGCTACATAGGCATTGCCCGGACCCATAATTTTCTCTACCCGCGGAATGGTCCGCGTACCGAAGGCCATCGCGCCCACGGCCTGCGCGCCTCCCAAGCGATAGACTTCTTCGACTCCGCAAAGGGAAAGACCGGCCATCATCTGACGGCTGAGCATCCCGTCGGGACCTCCCGGCGTAAAAACGGCCATGGAAGGGACTCCGGCGAGGCGGGCAAGGGTGGTCGTCATCACCACTGTGGAGACAAGGGGAACGTTTCCGGCGGGAATGTAGATCCCGACGCGACGCACCGGATACCAGCGCTCCCCGACAATGGCCCCGTGCGGATTGCGCCCGGTCCAGTTCCTCGGAATACCCTGCTTGTGAAACTCGCGTACCGAGCGGACAGCTTCGCGGATGTGACGGCGTTGTTCCGGGCGAAGGGCTTTCCGGGCCTCCTTCAAGGCGGCGGGAGCAACCCGTAAGTCGGCAGCGGTCGTATCGAAACCGTCAAATTTTTTTGTGTATTCGAGCAGTGCCTCGTCCCCGCGCTCGCGAATATCGGCCAGCATGCCAGCCACCCGTTTCCGGATGTCGCCCTGGTCAGGGGGTTCGGAAGCAAAACGCTCAAGTCGCTTCCAGAATCCGCTTGTGCCGTATTGCATCCTTTTCATCCCCGGCCTCCTTTCCTTTCCGCATAACTTTCCATTTTCCTACTCCCACTCGATCGTACTGGGCGGTTTCGAGGAAATATCGAGAACAACGCGATTGACGCCTTCCACCTCGTTGATGATCCGGGCGGACACCTTTTGCAGAAAAGCATGAGGAAGCTGCGCCCAATCCGCTGTCATGGCGTCGATGCTTTCAACAATCCGCAACGCGATGACATGATCGTAGGTACGCTCGTCGCCCATTACGCCAACGGTTTGCACGGGCAGAAAGACCGCAAAGCTCTGCCAGACCTTGTAGTAATAATCCCCCGCCTTCATTTCCTCGATGAGAATGGCATCGGCCTCGCGCAGAATGTGCAAATTGCGGGAGGTGATTTCCCCGATGATCCGCACGGCCAGCCCCGGACCGGGAAAAGGCTGACGCCAGACCACGCTTCGAGGCAATCCGAGTTCTTCCCCGAGTTTGCGAACCTCGTCCTTAAAAAGCTGGTTAAGCGGTTCAACGATCCGCAACTTCATCCGTTCCGGAAGCCCCCCGACATTGTGATGGCTCTTGATCAGGGCGGCGGGATTGCCCCCGATCGGAACCGATTCGATGACATCGGGATAAATTGTTCCCTGAGCGAGGAAATCGACTTTCCCCATCTTCTCCACCTCGGATTCAAAAACCTCGATGAAGGTATTGCCGATGACCTTCCGCTTTTGCTCCGGATCGGTCACACCACGGAGACGATCGAGGAAGAGATTTTCCTCACGGGCCACAACAAGATTCATATGGAAATTCTCACCAAAGAGTTTTTCCACCGCCTCCACCTCGTTTTTCCGCAACAAGCCGTTGTCGACGAAAACGCAGGTAAGTTGGTCGCCGATGGCCCGGTGCAGAAGAGCGGCGGCCACGGAGCTGTCGACTCCGCCACTGAGTCCGAGAATTACCTGGCGGTCGCCGACGGTTTCGCGGACACGCTGCACCGCCATATCGATGTACCCGGCCATGGTCCAGTCGCCACGGCATCGGCAGACACGAAAGAGAAAGTTGCGGAGAATGTCGGTCCCATGCTCGGTGTGAAAGACCTCGGGATGAAATTGGAGACCGAAAGAGAGTCCCTCCCTGTCTTCAATGGCCGCGAAATCGGAATTCTCCGTCCGGGCAACCGCGTGGAAGTCCTCCGGCAGCTTGATCAATTTGTCCCCGTGCGAATTCCAGACCTTGAGGGTCTGCGGAACGCCGGCAAATAGATCACTTTGGGCTTCAATTGTCAGCGTCCCCCGCCCGTATTCCCGCTGAAGACTTTTTCCGACGGTCCCTCCGCGCAGATGGGCCATCAATTGCAGACCGTAGCAAATTCCCAGTATTGGCAGCCCGGCCTCAAAAATTGCTCGATCCGGAAACGGCGCCGCCTCGGCGAAAACACTGCTCGGACCACCGGAAAGGATAATGCCAATCACCCCGTCCCCGCGCAGCTCCTCGACGGAAACATCGAAGCGATAGACCCGCGAATACACATTGCACTCCCTCAATCGACGGGCGATGACTTGGGTGTACTGGCTGCCAAAGTCAAGGACTGCAATGATTTCCGACATGGGACGGCGACAATTACGTTGGCGGAGAGAGAAGACGGCTTCTAAAAATGAAGGGGCGGATTCCCGAAGCCGCAAGTCGGACAAGGCATTTGACGCCTATCCTCATGGGTTGAATAGAGGGAACCGCATTTTACGCAATGATGTACATGCCGGATCCTTTGGCGGTCATAGTAAAGTTTGTCACGACGATCATAATACAACCAGAGGCTGGTAAAAAAAAGAAGCCCCGCGACGATAAAAGCGATCAATGCTCCCTCGAAAGCCACGGGACTTTGGGCAATTACGCGACGCCCTACTTGATCAGGAGGATTTCTTTTCTTCTTCGCCCGGCTCCTCCGCAGAAGAAGAAGCGGTCTCTGCGGCCGAGTCCTCTACGACCGCTTCCGTCTCGGCGGAGGGAACAGCCACCTTCGATTCAGCAGCTGATTCGGCGGCGGCTTTGCGGGTCTTGCGACCCTTTTTCGGATAGCCTTCGTCTTCGGCGGAAATCAACTGAATGACGGCCATATCGGCTGCATCCCCAAGGCGGTTGCCAAGTTTGTAGATCCTCGTGTATCCGCCGTTCCGGGAAATGAATTCTTCCGCGCGCTCATTAAAGAGGAGGGCGACCGCCTCTTTGTCGCGGACGCGGGCAAGAGCCTGGCGGCGATAATGAAGGGCTCGTTCCTTTGGGGCATTGTGCGCCTTTTTCGCCAGAGTGATCACTTTCTCAACAAAGGGACGCAGGGCTTTCGCCTTCGGGAGGGTTGTCTGAATGCGACCGTGGCGAAGAAGCGCGGCGGCGAGGTTAGCCATGAGGGCCTCCCGGTGTTCTTTTTTACGGCCTAGTTGAAAACGATGTTTAAGATGACGCATTGGTATGGCGGGAAAAGGTGGCTGGATAAAATACGAAGCTGGCGAAGGTTGCCGTTAATAATCGGAACGGGATTCCAGCAGACGCTCGTCGATCTTCATGCCGAGACTGAGGCCCAGCTGCTCAAGCTTGGCCTTGATCTCATTGAGCGACTTTTTGCCGAAATTACGGTATTTGAGCATTTCCTGTTCGGTCTTCATGGCGAGTTCCCCGACTGTCGTAATATTTGCATTATTCAGGCAATTTGCCGCGCGGACGGACAACTCGATCTCGTTTACGGACATATTAAGAAGCTTCCGCAACTTGTTTTGCTCTTCGCTTACTTCGACCTGCTCACTTTCAAACTCGACGCGCTCATCGGAGACACGGTCAAATACATCAAGATGGTGCTTCAGGATGGACGCGGCATGCTTCAGGCAATCGTCCGGAGAAGTACGCCCGTCCGTCCAGATTTCCATAATGAGGCGATCGTAGTCCGTCATCTGCCCGACGCGGGTATTTTCTACACCGTATTTGACGAGTTTGACGGGACTGTAAAGGGAGTCGATAGCGATCATTCCGATCGGCTGTTCTTCCTCCTTATTCTCTTCGCCGGTAACATATCCGCGACCGATCTTAACTTCCAGTTCAGCCTGGAAGCGCTGGTCGTGATCGAGGGTACAAATGATCTGCTCCGGATTGATAATCTCGACATTGGCATCGGGTTGGATGTCTGCGGCGGTGACTTCTCCCCGGCGCGTCACGTCGATGAGGAGCCGAACCGGTTCCTTCTTGTGGGAGACCACGAGAACTTGTTTCAGGTTAAGAATGATATCGGTAACATCTTCTACAATGCCCTCGATACTCTGAAACTCATGTTGGACGCCCTCAATGCGAACGGAAGAAATCGCGGCGCCTTCGATGGAACTGAGGAGAACACGGCGAAGGCTGTTGCCGATCGTGTGACCGTAGCCGCCCTCAAAGGGCTCGGCGATGAATTTGGCATAGTTGGCGGAGGAAACGTCTTCGTCCTTCGTCAACTTATTCGGAAGCTGGAACTTTCCTAAACGGATGGCCATGATGTTCGTCTTTGTTTTTGAGTACGGGAATATTGTTGCGAAGAACAGCTTTGCTGAGCGGCGTGGAGCAGAAACCCTTAGCGGGAGTAGAATTCCACGATTAGCTGCACATTGATACCGGTTTCAATATCATCCGCGGTGGGCTCGCGGTTGACGGTGGCGGTGAGGGCGTCTTCGTTTCGCGTCAACCAGAGCGGGACGTTGCGAACCCGCGTGTCTTCGAGAGATCGGGTGGCAAGCTGCCGGCTGGAGGTGCTTCCTTTGACTTCAATGGAATCTCCCGACGAGACCGAAAAGCTCGGAACGTCGACCTTTCGCCCGTTCACCTTCACGTGGCCATGAGAGACGAACTGACGTGCTTGGCGGCGGGTTTTGGCAAAACCGGTGCTGTAGATGACCGAGTCGAGTCGAGTTTCGAGCATACGGACGAAGATTTCCCCCGTTACCCCGCGCTTGTTCTTCGCGCGCTGAAAGGTCCGGCGAAACTGCTTCTCCGTAAGGCCGTAAAGGTAACGGAGCTTTTGTTTTTCATTCAGCCCCAGAGAATAATCGGAGGGCTTGCGCCGCAGACGGGGGCCGTGTTGTCCAGGGGGATGCGGCTTGCGATCCTGCGCCTTATTCGGCGGAAATATGGACATGCCGAAACGGCGGTTAATGCGAGTGGTCGGGCCTGTATATCGTGCCATGGATTAGAAAATTAAAAATTAGAGATGCAGGAAAAAAGCCGGCTCAGACCCGACGCCGTTTCTTGGGACGGCACCCATTGTGAGGAACCGGGGTGATGTCGACGATGGAGCTGACGTTCATACCGAGGGACTGCACCGCCCGGATTGCGGAATCGCGTCCCATGCCGGGACCTTTAACCCGGATCTCGACTTCTTTCATGCCGTGGGAAAGAGCGACTTTCCCGGCGTCCTGCGTGACTACCTGCGCCGCATAGGCGGTGCTTTTTCGGGAGCCACGAAAATTCATTTTCCCGGCACTGGACCAGGAGACGACGTTCCCCTTTTTGTCCGAAAAGGTCACCTTGGTGTTATTGAAAGTGGCAAGAATGGTGACGGTGCCACTGCTAATATTCTTGCTTCCCTTCGCCTTACGGACGTTCAGGTCAACTTCGGTTTTGAGAAGATCAGCGGCACTGGGAGCGCCCGACTTTTCCTCCTTTGGTTGTTCCTCAGTCGCCTCGGTGCCCTCTTGAACCGGAGTGGAAGGAGTTTCCTCCGTTTTGGGCGGGGCCGTCTCGGCGGAAGTGGATTCCGCGGAAGGGACTGCTTCTTTTTGTTCTTCTTCGCTCATCGTGTTTCCCGATCAGGGATTATTTCTTCGTGACACCAACTGTTTTGCGTCGGCCTTTCCGAGTGCGGGAATTGCACTGTGTGCGCTGCCCGCGGACGGGAAGGCCGCGCCGATGCCGAATCCCCCGGTAACTTTGAATGGATTGCAAACGTTTCAGATCGGCCGTCAGGGAACGGCGCAAATCGCCTTCCACCAGAATGCCTTCCTTGACAATAGCTTCCGAAATTTGGTTTAGCTGATTTTCATCCAACTCGTGTGCGCGCTTATCCGGATCGAGGCCCGCATCCTTAACCAGACGGTCGGCGAGGGTCGGCCCGAGGCCGTAAATGTAACGCAAAGCGTAGGGAATTTTTTTATTCCCGGGAATGTCGACACCCAGTAAACGAGGCATAAAGAAACGATATTTAGTGCTGTTGGAAAAATTCCACCGACACTCCAGGCGCTGCGCCCAGCTGGTGGAAAAAGAGTTGACGCAAGGTAAACGGGAAAGGCTTGTCAAGTCTTTCCGAAAGAAGATGTAAGCTCAAGCGGGGCTCTCCGGTAGAGTGAGGATTTCCGGCTCCTGCGAAGTGACAAGGATGGTATGTTCGAAGTGCGCGGAGGGCTGTCGATCAGCAGTAAGGGCGGTCCAACCATCATCGGCCATTTCGACGCGGGGGGCACCGGCGGAGACCATCGGCTCGATGGCAAGGGTCATCCCGGCCCGTAGGCGATCGCCGCGGTTACGGGGACCAAAATTTGGGATCTGCGGTGCCTCATGCATGGTACGCCCCACCCCATGGCCGACGAAATCGCGAATAATGCCGTATCCATGAGGGCGAATCGCCTTCTCCACCGCATTGGAGATGAAGCCGACACGATTACGGGGGCGGGCCTCTTCAATTCCGGCATAGAGGGCCGATTCCGTCACCTCGAGGAGCTTGGCCGTCTTCTCGGGAATGAAGCCGACGGGAATTGTGCGGGCGTTATCGCCGATGAAACCGTCAACTTCCACACAGACATCAACAGTGATAATATCACCTTCCCGGAGGATTCGCCGAAGTTGTCCGATTCCGTGTACGATTTCTTCGTTCACGGAGAGGCAAGTATAAGCCGGAAAGACCTTCGCCCCGATACGGTACCCGTAGCATGCGCTGCGGCCGCCGAATTCAGCAAGAAGGCGTTTGCCTTCCTGATCGAGGTCATAGGTGTTGACGCCTGGAGCAACGTAACGGGATAGACGGTCAAGGACAGTCGCGGCAATGCGGCAAGCCTTGCGCATGGCCAAAATTTCCGTTGCGGATTTAACGGGGATCATAGAATCGCGCCGAACTCCACTGCAGAGGAGAGAGCCGGTCCGGAGACCGGGAGGCGTTTGAGCTGTGGGAAAGAACGGTAAAAGTTGGACGGGCTCGAACCATTAGAAGAGGGCGGCATTGAGGCCCCACGCGACAAGCCCGGAGGCCAGCATGACAAGGAGCCAGCGCCATAGAGCCCTGCCCTCCTGCAACCCGGTTGTGTCGACAAGCTGGCGGGTGCGCCCTTGGCTGCGACCGCGGATTCGTCCCTTTCGCAGGAAGCCGTCATAGTGACGCTGAAGCAGATAGGTTTCAATCTGCCGTAGGAAATCCAGCAATACCCCGACGATGATGAGAAGACCTGTTCCCCCGAAAAACTGTGCCGCCTGGTAAGGCACGCCGGTACTGAAAAGCACTCCGTCAGGAAGTATTGCGATGAGGGTCAGGAAGGCGGCCCCGGCAAGAGTGAGGCGGGTCATCGTGTAGTCGAGATAACGAGCGGTCGGTTCACCAGGACGCACTCCCGGGACATAACCGCCATACTTCTTGAGGTCATCCGAAATCTGAACCGGTTTGAACATGACGGAAACCCAGAAATAACTAAACGCGAAAATCATCATGCCAAAAACCATGTAGTAGGTCAGCTGACCCTGCTGGAAGAAGGTTCCCGCATCGCGTAACCAGTTGGCGTTGACGACACCGCCGAGTTGCTGAAGGACGGTTGTGAAGAACATCATGATCGCGGAGGCGAAAATAATGGGCATGACGCCGGAATAATTCACTTTCAGCGGGAGGTAACTGCTTTGCCCGCCGAACACCTTCCTTCCGACAACCCGCTTGGCGTATTGGACGGGGATTTTGCGAACGGCCTGAGTGACCATCACCACACCTGCAATCACTAAGAAGAGAAACAGGAGCATGAGGATACCCTCGCCAAGACCGAGCTGGGCCGTCTCTCCAACGGGTGCGGTAAACAGCTGAAAAGTGAGAACGATGGCGGCGGGGAGGTCAGCAAGAATTCCTACGGTAATAAGAATGGAAATCCCGTTGCCGATGCCACGGTTCGTGATCTGTTCCCCGAGCCACATTAGCAGGATGGTCCCGCTCGATAGGAAAATGACCGAGGTGAGCATGAACCAACCTTGCCCAACGAGAATGATGTTGCCGTACCGGGCAATGTCGTACTCGGGAAAAATCTGCTGTGGGTTGGAAAGCGTTAAAACGAGGAGAACCGACTGGACAAGACAGATGGCCAAGGTCGCGTAACGGGTGTATTGCGTGATTTTCTGTCGACCAATCTCCCCTTCCTGCTGCAGGCGGGCAAGACTCGGAACTGCGGCAGTTAACAACTGGAAGACAATAGAGGCGCTTATGTACGGCATGATGCCAAGGGCGAAGATGGCCCCCCGCAGCAGCGCTCCCCCTGTAAACATGTTGTAGAGACCGAGAAGGCCTCCCCCGCCCGACCGGCTCTGGTCGTCGAAGAACTCCTGCAACGGCATCGGATTAATGCCGGGAAGCGGAATGTTAGCCCCGACGCGCGCGATGAAGAGCAGAAAAAGCGTGAAAAAGATTTTATCCCGAAGTTCGGGAATCTTAAATACATTAACGAAAGCGGAAATCATAGCGGGAAATTCTCAGGATTCGCCGCTTTCGGCGGAAGCCGTTTTCCTCGATCCCTTCAACACGGTGACCGTACCTCCAGCCTTTTCGATCTTTTCCCGGGCACTTCCAGAAACGCGGTCCACGGTCACGTTGAGGGCACGGTCAAGGTCCCCGTCCCCCAGAATTTTGATGGAATCCGCGTCTTTGCGAACAAGGCGGGCCTGTACGAGAGCTTCGCGGTCAACGGTCCCGCCCTCTATGCGGCGTAGGTCGCCAACATTAACAACCGCAAAGGAAGTGCGGAAGCGGGCATTGTTAAACCCCCGCTTGGGTAGCTTCCGATAGAGCGGGACATGGCCGGATTCAAAACCCGGACGAAGGCTGGAGCCACTGCGGGCGCGCTGGCCTTTGTGGCCTCGACCGGAGGTCTTGCCCCGTCCGGAACCCTCGCCGCGTCCAATCCGTTTCCGGCTTTTGCGTCCGGGTGTCTTGATTAATTCGTGTAACCTCATGGCTGAAAATACCTCGATTTTGAAGTGGAGCCGACTCGTTTTCAGGCCTGCCGCAGGCGCTTGATCAACTCTGCGGAACGGAGGTTCTTAAGGGCCTGCAATGTCGCAAAAACCATAGCCCCGGGATTGTTGGAGCGAAGGCTTTTCGTAAGAACATCTTTTACTCCGGCGGCCTCAAGGACAGCACGAACGCCGCCGCCGGCAATCAGGCCGGTTCCGGGTACAGCCGGACGGAGAAGAACCCGCCCCCCATCGTGATCGCCACGGACCTCATGGGGGATTGTATTGCTGCGCAGTGCGATGGGGCGCATATTTTTACGGGCCTGTTCGGTGCCCTTGCGGATACATTCCGGAACTTCCTTGGCTTTCCCGTATCCCACACCGACTTTGCCCTCGCGGTCACCGACCACGACCAGGGCCGCGAAACTGAAGCGACGTCCTCCCGACACGACCTTGGCGCACCGGTTGATGTGGACGACTTTCTCGAAGAGCCCGCTATCCTCCTCTTCTTGCTGCTGTCGTTGCCGATCCCGGCCGCGCCGGGCGGATTTCCGGGCGAATTTGCGGGGGGCTGCCGTTGGACGGTCAATCTTTCCGACGACGGCGCTCTGCCGTTCCCCACGCTCAGGTTTGGAGGCAACAATATCCCCGCTGTTTTCCTCAGTGGATTGGGGCACTTGGATTTCCGGGGCCTCCTGTTCCTTGGGGGAATTCTCTTCCGGGGTGTTCTTTTCTTCTTCGCTCATCAACTGATCCTGTCCTTAAAATTTAAGGCCGCCCTCGCGGGCCGCATCGGCAAATTCCTTTAAGCGACCGTGGTAGGCTCGCCCGTGGCGGTCAAAAACAACCGCCTCGATGCCGGCGGCCTTTGCTTTCCCGGCAAAAACCGTTCCCAAGCGCGCCGCACTGGAGCGGTTGGCCCGGAGGGACTCCTCCCGCAGGTCCTTTTCGAGGGAGGAGGCGGAGGCGAGAGTACGCCCGGCACGGTCATCGATAGCCTGGGCATAAATATGTTTGTTGCTCAAAGAGACACACAAGCGCGGACGCTCCGCGGTGCCGGCAACCTTCTTGCGAATACGCCAGATACGCTTCTGGCGAAGTACTTTATTTTGCTCAAGAGATTTCATGACGTCGTACTCCTCCCGGATCAACCGGCTTTCTTTCCTTCCTTCCGCAGGACGGGCTCGCCCTCGATAGCGACCCCCTTGCCCTTGTAAGGCTCGGCAGGATTCGCCCACTTGATTCGGGCGGCGAATTGTCCCACTTGTTGCTTATCATATCCGGTGACAGTAACTTTTGTCTGGTCGGCGACCGTAACCGTAATCCCCTCCGGAATAGAAAGGCGCACGGGATGGGAATAGCCGAGGGCCAGGTCCAGTACGCTTCCCTGCACGTTTGCCCGGAATCCCACGCCAGAAATCGTCAATTTCTTGCTGAATCCCTCCGTCACCCCTTGCACCATCCCATTGATGAGGCTTCGGGCGGTGCCAAACATGGCGCGGGAGAACTTATCCTTCCCGACCGGTTCGACGACAACGCTGTTTTCGTCCAAGCGAACGCGAACCGCTTTCGGGCTGAACTTTTGGGATAAGGTTCCTTTGGGTCCCTTCACCGTCACCGCCAGTTTGGCGCCTTCCTCCACGGAAACTCCGACTTTATCCGGAATAGCTACCGGTAATCTTCCTACTCGACTCATTGTTCAATACTCCAGATAGCATGCATTACCAAATGGCACAGATCATCTCTCCACCGACATTATGCCGCCGGGCCTCGCGATCCTTGAGAATGCCGCGGGAAGTGGTGAGAATGCCGATCCCAAGCCCCCCGAGGGTTCGCGGAATCTCTCGCGCCTGATAGTAGAAGCGTCGTCCGGGCCGGCTGATTCGCCGGATCCCGGTGAGAGCGGGGATATCATCCACATATTTTAAGTGAAGGCGCAGGGAGGGCTTGCCCTCAAGCTCCACTTTTTCCACTTCGCCGAGATAACCCTCGTCCTTGAGGATTTCGGCGATACGCAGATGCATCTTCGAATAACGGGTGTCGCAGGTATCTTTGCCCGCGCGGTAACCGTTTCGGATGATGGTGAGAAAATCACTGATGGGATCGGACATGGGAAACTCCTTTTTCGCTGATCGTCAAATAGCCCCGTTACCAGGAAGATTTGGTTACTCCCGGGACTTTGCCGGAGGAGGCCAGCTCGCGGAACGTGAGGCGGCTGACTCCATATTTCCGGAGGTAGGCCCGTGGGCGACCGGTGACACTGCAGCGGTTCCGAAGCCGCACAGGGCTGGAATTGCGCGGAAGTTTGGTCAGCTTTCGCTGCGCCTCGTAAAATTCTTCATCCGGGGTGTCAGGATTCCGGATAATCCGTTTTAACTCCTCCCGCTTGGAGGCATAGCGAGCGGCCATCCGTTCGCGCTTACGGTTGCGTTCGATCATCGCTTTTTTGGCCATGGTATAAAAACTTTCTGTTAAGCGTTGGCGGCGGCCGCGGAGGCGGACCGTTTGCGGAAGGGAATACCGAGGAGCTGGAAGAGTTCCCGCCCTTCGTCATCACTTGTCGCAGTGGTGGAAATGCAGATGTCCATCCCGATGGAACCCTTTCCGCTGTCGGCACGGGCTTCCGGAAAAATAGAGATATCCTCGATTCCGAGGGTGTAGTTACCGTTACCGTCGAGACGATCGCGGACACCGCGGAAGTCCCGAATACCGGGAAGGGCAACCGCAATGAGGCGGTAAAGAAACTCGTACATGGTGGCACCGCGCAGGGTGACTTTCGCCCCGATCGGCATGCCTTCGCGGAGTTTGAAGTTACTCACGCTCTTGCGCGCTTTGGTTACCACCGGACGCTGTCCGGCGATGCGGCTAATCTCCTTCACGATGTCTTCAATCTGTCCTTTTTCCGTCGCCGCGGAGAAACCGGTATTGAGGACGATTTTCTCGATAGCGGGTACCTCATGAATGTTTTTATAGCCACGGCTTTTTCGGAGGGCAGGAACGACCTCCTCTTGGTAATACTTCTGTAAATACGTTTTTTGCATCATTGTTGTCTCCCTTCAGAGTTGTCCGATTGCCAACCGGACAGCGGAGAGTGGAACCGTTTTCAGGCGGGGTTTCCTCCCCGTTTCCTGTTGTAAAGTTCGGCTTTCATGACGTTGGACAGGTGAATGGAGTTTTCGCGTTCCACGATAGCACCATCCGGATTGTCCTGGGTTTTCTTTTCATGGTGCTTTCGCTTGTTTACACCCTCGACAATAATGCGGTCGCGCCGGGGAAAAACCTGCAGCACCTTTCCCCGCTCGCCGCGCTGGTTGCCGGCGAGGACGATCACTTCATCTCCTGCTTTAATCTTTTGCTTCATTTCAGAGGACCTCCGGAGCGAGGCTGATAATTTTCATGAATTTCCGCTGCCGCAATTCGCGGGCAATGGGACCGTAGACACGGCTTCCGCGCGGCTGACCATCATTGTTGATGAGGACGACGGCATTGTTGTCGAAACGAAGGTAACTACCGTCGGACCGGCGGATCGGAGCCTTGGTCCGCACGACGACGGCCCTGCAAACGGTCCCTTTCTTGACATTGGAATCGGGCACGGCGTCCCGGATGTGCACGACGATTTCGTCGCCGATGCCAGCCGTATTCTTCAACTGTCCGAGGCGGCGGATCATTTTCGCCTCCTTGGCGCCGGAATTGTCGGCCACTTTAACGGTGGAAAGCATCTGGATCATATTGATATCCTCCAGTAAAAAGTCCTGCTCCTTAGGGTCATCCGGATCTACCCGAGAACGGGGGCCTTCTCGAGGACCCGCACCACGCGGAAGCGTTTTAATTTGCTGAACGGACGGGTCTCCATGATTTCCACTCGGTCCCCCGCAGCGCAGGCATTTTCCTCGTCATGTGCGTGGACAACCGTCTTGCGACGAACCTCCTTTTTATAAAGGGGGTGACGAATTTTGTAGTCGTAAGTGACCTTCACGGATTTGTCGCCGGTATGGCTGGTGACAGTTCCGTTAAGGGTTTTTCGTTGATTGCGGTCGGCCATGAATAATGGGGGGAGAGACGGTGGTTTAAGAAAAAAGTCAGTTAGTAGCTTCGCGCCGCTTAAGACTGGCGATGGTCTCCATACGGGCCACTTCCCGGCGAAGTTCCTGAAGAAGATGGGAGTTTTCGAGCTGACCGGTCTTTTTTTTGAGCCGCAAATCGAGCAACTCCTGCCGGGTGTCGCGGTTCTTTTTATCCAGCTCCTGAAGCGAAAGTTCGCGAAGGTCTTTGGTTTTCATAGGTCCTTGATCAGTTAATTACTGGTTCCTGTGGACGAAGCGGCAACGGAGGGGAAGCTTTCCATCGGCGAGGCGCATGGCTTCACGGGCGGCGCTAAGAGGGACCCCACTCAACTCGAAAAGAACGACGCCTGGTTTGATCGCGGCGGACCAGAATTCCACGCCACCCTTCCCCTTCCCTTGGCGGGTTTCGGCTGGTTTCTTGGTGATGGGGCGGTGTGGGAATATACGGATCCAGACCTTTCCGCGCCGGCTGAGGTAGCGGTTGATGGCAACACGGGCGGCTTCAATCTGAGAGGCGGTCAGATTTCCCCGCTCAAGTGCCTGAATTCCAAAATTTCCAAAAGCGAGCGTATCGCCACCTTTGGCGACTCCCCGATTCCGTCCGCGCTGTACCTTTCGGTACTTCGTTCTTGATGGCATTAATGGCATGAGAGGTTTCCTCGAAAAATCACATTTGAAACCGGGTCAGTTGAGCAACTTTTCTTCGGGATCGAGGCAGACCCAGCACTTGACCCCGATCACTCCATAAACGGTGCGGCCCTCCGCAAAACCGTAGTCGATATTGGCCCGCAGAGTATGCAACGGGACGGCACCGGAACGGGCGCTTTCCGTGCGCGCAATGTCGGAGCCACCGAGGCGACCACTTACCTGCAATCGAATGCCGAGAGCACCGACGCTCATTGTACTCTGCACGGCCTTCTTCATGGCCCTGCGGAAGGAAATCCGCCGCTCAAGCTGAAGGGCCACGCTTTCGGCAACCAACTGGGCGACCAGATCCGGCTTTTTAACCTCCTGAATGTCGAGCAAAACGTCCTTCCCGAGCATCTTCGTGAGGCCTTCTTTAATCTTTTCCAGCTCGGTGCCTTTCCTTCCAATCACGATGCCAGGACGGGCAGTGTGCACCTTGATGCGGATACGATTTCCCGCCCGTTCGATGAAGATACGGGGCACGGCCGCATAGCGAAATTTTTCCTCGAGGAAAGAGCGGATCCGGTGATCCTCCTTAAGGTGCGCTCCGAACTCGCTTTTGCGGGCAAACCAGCGCGACTGCCAGTCGCGGCGAACGGAGAGGCGGAAACCAATAGGATTAATTTTCTGACCCATGTTGTATTCAGTTGGAGGATTCAGTCAGGACGATCCGAAGATGGCTTGTCCGTTTGCGGATAGGTTTGGCCGATCCGCGAGCGGCAGCTTTAAACCGTCGGAAGGCGGGTCCTTCTTCAACGACAGCCTCTTTAATGACGAGACTGTCGGAGTTTAAATTGTGATTATTCTCCGCGTTGGCGACGGCACTGTGCAAAGTTTTGCCCAGCAAACGGGCAGCTTTGCGCGGAATAAATTTAAGCAGCTCGAGGGCCTCGTTCGCCGGTTGTCCGGGTAGTTCGCGTGCCAGCTCGCGCGCCTTTTTGGCGGAAATGCGGCTATATTTGGTGTAGGCGGTGATGTCCATGGTCGGGATTTCCTACTTTTTGGAATGCGGCTGGTGGCCACGGAATGTTCGGGTGTGGGAGAATTCCCCGAGACGATGACCCACCATATTCTCCGTCACATGCACGGGAACAAACCCCTTCCCGTTGTGCACCTCAAAATTCAAACCGACGAATTCAGGAGTGATTTGGGAGCGGCGGCTCCATGTCTTGATGGGCCGGCGGTCGTCTTTTTCCTGCGCGGTAATCATCTTTTTCCACAGGCCGGGATCGACGAAGAAGCCTTTTTTTAGTGAACGGGCCATATCTTTTAGAGTCCTTGAAATTAAATACAAAAAGAGGGTTATTTGCGCATCTTTTTCCCGTTGCGGCGGACCAGAATATCCCTATCGGAAGCCTTGCGCTGGCGCCGCGTCGGGAAGCCTTTGGAAAGCTGTCCCCATGGGCTGACGGGATGGCCACCTCCGGAGGACCGGCCTTCGCCCCCTCCCATCGGATGGTCCACCGGATTCATGGCAACCCCGCGTACGCGCGGACGCTTTCCGTTCCACCGGCTGCGGCCTGCCTTGCCGAGCGACCGAGTGCTATGTTCGCCATTCCCGACGATGCCGATCGTCGCCCGGCATCGTGCATTTACAAGGCGGATTTCTCCGGAGGGCATGCGAAGGGTGGCTTTGCCGCGCTCGATGGAAACCAGTGTTGCGGCCCCTCCGGCGGTGCGGACGAGCTGGCCCTTTGTTCCCGGATTCAACTCGATATTGTGCACCCGCATGGATGGAGGTATGACCGCCAACGGCATGCTATTACCGGGCTTAAATTCCGCCTTTTCCGTCGCGTTAATCACCTTGTCCCCGACATTGAGTTTATTAGGAGCCAGCATATAGCGCTGCTCACCGTCCTCGAAACGAATTAAAGCGATGTTGGCGGAACGATTCGGATCATACTCCAGACGCTCCACAACGGCGGGAACATCGAGCTTATCCCTGCGAAAATCGATTTTCCGGTAAAGCCGCTTGTGCCCGCCGCCCCGGCGGCGACTGGTGATGCGTCCGTAACAATTGCGCCCGCTTGCCCGTTTGCGGCTCTCCGTCAATCTTTTGACAGGCCGGTCAGAAGTAAGCTTTTCATCGCGTACAGCGACAACGTAGCGCTGGCCCGGGGTGTTTGGTTTTTTCGAAATAGTAGCCATGACGAGTTTTTGCTTCCCTGTTTTTTTGAGAATGACCTCAAGCCATCTCGATGGCCGAGCCCTCCTTTAGACGGACCACCGCTTTTTTGTAACCTGGTTTACGACCGGGATTGGCCCGGCGCATCCGATTCATTTTCACCTTCGGCTTTACGTTGGCGATGCGGACGGCTTCCACCTCGACGCCGAACTGTTGCTCGACGGCGTTCTTGACCGCGACACGGTTGGCTGAAGGAGCCACTTTGAAGGAATATTGGTTGGCAAGGGAAGTCGCCACCGTCGCCTTTTCTGTAACGATATGTTCAAGTAGGATACTGTCGCGATTAAGCATTGTTGGATACTCCGTTAATCCGGGCAAGCAGGCGCTCCATCCCTTTTTCACTGGCAATGATTCGATCATACCTGCTCAATTCGAGCGCGTTCACATCGGAGGCTTCATTGATGGCGATGCGCTCGATATTGCGGGAGGCGAGAATCAGCTGATCGGACCAGCTGTCATCCAGCACCAAGACCTTGCCTTCGGGGGCTATTTTACCGATGAGTTGATTAAAGAGCTTGGTTTTCCGATCCTGTAACTCCCACTTTTCGATCAAGGCCACTTCCCCGTCGCGGGCTCGGTCAAAGAGAGCCCGGGATAGAGCCAGTCGACGCATCTTGCGGTTGATGCGCTGGCTGAAATCGCGCGGCTGGGGACCATGAGCAACCGCTCCGTGCGTGTGCTGCGGAGCGACGCGGGTTCCCTGTCTTGCCATACCGGTCCCTTTCTGGCGAAAAGGTTTTTTGCCGGTTCCGTGTACGGTGGATCGTGTGCGGACCGCGGATGTTCCCTGCCGACGGTTCGCCATCGCCGACAAAATAACCTGCTTGAGAGCCTGCAGCCCTTTTTCTCCGGCAAACTCCGGTATTTCGACCTCTTTTTCGGAAGTCTGGCTGCCATCTGCACTGTAAACGGTAAATTTCATAACTCAGAAAATCTCCTCTGATCTCATTGAGCGGCTACGCGCTGCTTCACGGCTTTGCGAACGAAGACATTTCCGCCGTTGGGGCCGGGAACGGAACCCTTTACGAGAATCAGATTCTTCTCGGGTAGAAGTTTGACGACTTTAAGATTTTGCACCGTGCGTTGTTCTCCCCCGAAACGGCCCGGCATCTTTTTCCCTTTCAGGATTTTGCCAGGCCATTGACACATACCGTAAGAACCACCGCGCCGGTGAAACATCGAACCGTGTGACGCAGGACCCCCGGAATAATGCCAACGTTTGACAACCCCTTGAAAGCCCCGGCCTTTGGTCATACCCACCACATCTACTTTGGCTTCGTCCTGAAATACGTCACCAACGCCGAGGACCGAGCCTGCGGCTACGGAAGACGCCTCTGACAAACGCACTTCTCGAATGCGGGCAACCCCGTCAACACCGGCCTTTTTGAAATGGCCGCCCAAGGCTTTCGGGATATTTTTCCCCTTACGGCGGCCATAGCCGATCTGGACAGCATTGTACCCGTCGGTTTCCTCATTCTTTACCTGAAGAACAGGACAGGGACCGGCTTCGATCACGGTGACGGGCACGAGTGTGCCGTCTTCCGTGTAGACCTGTGTCATTCCAAGTTTTTTGCCAATTAATGCAGTACTCATTTTCCAAGAGGCAGACGACCGTTAGTCGGAAGGCTGCGTTAGAGGTGTAAAATTTCGGAGTTACCCGGTGGAAGCGGGTACTTTCCAATGCGGAGTAAGTTTTTGCCTGTCCGCAGAAGGGGAGGAAACAAGGTTTTCCGAAAAGCCCTGTCAACAGGAATTTCGGAAGAAAATCCCGATAACAGAACTTTACCTAAACATTGATGGAAATATCGACTCCGGCCGGAAGATTCAGTTTTTTCAACTCATCCACCGTTTGCGCGGTAGGTTCGACGATATCAATCAAGCGCTTATGGGTACGCTGTTCGAACTGGTCCATGGATTTTTTGTCGACGTGCGGAGAACGATTAATGGAAACGCGCTCAATAACGGTCGGGAGGGGAACAGGACCGGAGACCCGGGCACCGGAGCGTTTTGCGGTATCGACGATGTCCACCGCGCTTTGATCGATGATACGGTAATCGTATCCCTGAAGTTTAATGCGAATTCTTGGGCCACTCATGGTGATAGAGGATCGGTACAGATCGGTTGGAGGAGATCAGGTGCGGTTCGGGGTGCGCGCGGAGGTTTTGATAATGTCTTCGAGAAGATTATTGGGAACGGGCTCGAAGTGGCTCGGTTCCATGGAATAGGAGGCGCGTCCTTTGGAGAGGGAACGCACGTCGGTGGAATAGCCAAACATTTGCTCGAGCGGGACATGAGCGGCAATGCGGGTGACATTGCCTTTGCTGTCAATTCCCTGAATGACGCCTCGCCGCCGGTTAAGATCTCCAACGATATCGCCCTGGAATTCGTCCGGAGTCTCCACCTCGACTTTCATCAGCGGCTCCAGCAAAACGGGCTTTGCCTTGTCCATCGCTTCCCGAAAGGCGAAAATACCAGCCATTTTGAAGGCCATTTCGGAACTGTCGACCTCGTGAAAGGATCCAAAAACGAGACGGACCTTGAAGTCGACGACCGGATATCCGGCCACGGTCCCACTGCGGGCGGCTTCGACAATCCCCTCTTCCGTCGGCTTAATGTATTCCTTGGGGATGACGCCTCCGACAATTTCGTTCGCAAACTCGTATCCCTTGCCGGTCTCGAGCGGTTCGATTTTGATCTCGGCGTGGCCATACTGGCCGCGCCCTCCGCTCTGACGAACAAACTTGCCCACACCATCGGCGGGATGGGTAATGCTTTCACGGTAGGCGATCTGCGGTCTTCCGACGTGGGCCTCGACCTTGAATTCGCGGAGAAGGCGATCGCGGATAATATCGAGATGCAGCTCGCCCATACCCGCGATGATCGTTTGTCCGGTTTCCTCATCCGTGGAAACAACGAAGGTCGGGTCCTCCTCGGCAAGGCGCTGGAGGGCAAGGGAAAGTTTTTCCTGATCCGCCTTCGAGGAGGGTTCGACGCTCATGGAAATCACCGGTTCGGGAAATGTGGGCGGTTCCAGAATCACGTTTTGCCCTTTTTGGGTAAGGGTATCCCCGGTGCGGAGGTCTTTGGCCCCGATTAGAGCGACAATATCCCCGGAAAAGGCCGCATTAATATCTTCCCGCCGATCGGCGTGCATGATCATGAGCCGGCTGATTCGCTCGGTTTTCCCCGTTCTCGGGTTGATGAGAGCGGAGCCTTTGCGAAGGGTGCCGGCGTAAATACGGAAAAAGACCAACTTTCCCACATAAGGGTCGGTGAAAAGTTTGAAAGCGAGCCCGGCCACCGGCTTTTCATCCCCGGGGGCAATCTCGATCAGCTTGGATTCGTCCTCGGTGTCGTGCCCTTGCTGCGGGGGAATGTCGAGCGGACTCGGCAGGTAGTTGACAACGGCATTGAGAAGCTTCTGCACGCCCTTGTTTTTAAAGGCGGTGCCGGGAATGACGGGGACAAAGTGATGCGATAATGTGGCCGCGCGGATTCCGCGCATGAATTCTTCTTCGGTGATCTTCTCCCCTTCGAGGTACTTTTCCATGAGTTCGTCATCGAAGGCGGCGATATCCTCGAGGAGGGCCTCGCGGTACGTTTCGGCCTGCTCGCGATACTCCTCCGGGATTTCCTCCTCAGTAAAGTTGGAACCGGTGGCGTCCTCCTCTCCGTAGATGTGAGCCTGCATGCGAATCAGGTCGATAAGGCCCGAGAATTGAGCCTCGGCCCCGATCGGCAGGTAAATGGGATGGGCGTTGGTTCCCAGCTTTTTGCGAATGTCTTCAACGGCACCGTAAAAGTTGGCTCCGGTCCGGTCCATTTTATTAATGAAACAAACGCGGGGCACGCTGTACTTGTCCATCTGTCGCCAGACCGTCTCCGATTGGGGCTGTACGCCGGCGACGGCGCAAAAAACAGCGACGGCGCCGTCAAGCACCTTGAGGGAGCGCTCCACTTCGGCGGTGAAATCGACGTGACCCGGCGTATCGATGATATTGATACGATGCGGAATCCCCTCATAGGGACCCCTTGCGGTCACCCACTGGGTGGAGATGGCGGCGGAAGTAATGGTGATCCCGCGCTCCCGTTCCTGGGACATCCAGTCGGTAGTCGCGGAACCTTCATGAACCTCCCCAATCTTATGGATTTTTCCGGAATAAAAAAGGATCCGCTCGGTGGTGGTCGTTTTTCCCGCGTCGATGTGGGCGGCGATGCCGATGTTCCGCTGAAATTCCAGCGAAACGCGACGATCGGACGAATTGGCGTCGGAAAGGTTTTTTGTGTCAACTTTGGTCATGACAAAAGGCTGCGCTTTAGGGTAGTGGAAACTACCAGCGGAGATGGGCGAAGGCACGGTTGGCCTGCGCCATACGGTGGGTGTCATCCTTCTTTTTTACCACCGACCCGGTATTATTGTAGGCATCGGTGATTTCGGCGGCGAGGTTCTCCTTCATGGAACCCCTGCGGGAGCGGGAAGCGTTGATTATCCAGCGAAAGGCGAGGCTCTGTTGACGTTCGAAACCGATTTCAAGCGGAACCTGATAGGTGGTTCCGCCGACACGCCGGCTTTTCACCTCCAGTTTGGGACGAATATTCTCCAAGGCACCAAGAAGGAGGTCGATAGGATCCCCTTTGCCGAGATTCTCACTGACCCGTTCAAAGGCTCCATAAACAATAGCTTGCGCCACGGATTTCTTCCCATCCTGCATCACCACATTGATAAGGTGGCTGACAAGGGAACTGTTATACCGGGGATCCGGAGTGTGTTCGCGTTTTATTGCTCGGCGGCGGCGTGACATAGGTTGTTCGGCGATTGAAGGGTGAAGAGAAAAAAGGAGGATTACTTTTTGGGTCGTTTGACCCCATATTTAGAACGACTGCGGCGACGCTTGTCGACGCCGGTGCAATCAAGAGCCCCGCGGACAATGTGGTAGCGAACACCGGGAAGGTCCTTCACGCGCCCGCCCCGAACCAGGACAACACTGTGTTCCTGGAGGCTGTGACCTTCATCGGGAATGTAGGCGATCACCTCATAACCACTGGTTAGCCGGACTTTGGCCACCTTGCGAATGGCGGAGTTCGGCTTTTTGGGTGTGCGGGTCATCACCTGCGTGCAAACGCCGCGGCGAAAAGGATTCTTGCGCAGGGCGGGCGATTTGCTTTTGGCGACACCGACATTACGCGGTTTGCGGACGAGTTGATTAATTGTGGGCATAGCTCTAGGCTCGATTAAGAAAAAACGGTCAAAGTAGACGTTGAAAAATCGACGGCAAGACTTTTCTGGAAAGATCCGCCACATTCAAAGACCGTCCGGCGGCGAACCCGAGGAGATGCCGCCGGACGAGACTGAAAGGATACGGGAAGCAGATCAGCCGGCGTCGAAGGCATCGCCCGGTTCCTGTTCGGAAGCAGCGGGAGCGGCGAGCGGGTTCACCTTAAGGTGACGGTATTTGGGAAGCCCGGTTCCGGCTGGGATGAGATTTCCCATGATGACATTTTCCTTAAACCCTTTGAGGTTATCCACTTTTCCAAGTGTGGCGGCATCGGTGAGAACTCTTGTTGTTTCCTGGAAGGAAGCGGCGGAAATGAAACTTTCCGTTTCGACGGAGGCTTTGGTGATCCCGAGGAGGATCGGCTCGCCCTCGGCAGGTTGGCCTCCTGCTTCCGTGATGCGCTCGTTCTCGTTGATAAATGTCTCCTTGTCGATTTGCTCGCCCCAAAAGAATTCGCTGTCCCCGGGCTCAGTGATCCGAACCTTGCGGAGCATCTGCGAAATGATTAGCTCAATGTGCTTATCGTTAATGGTCACCCCCTGAAGACGGTACACCTTCTGGATTTCGGATAGGAGGTATTCCTGCACGGTGTTCGGGCCGAGAATGTCGAGAATTTCGTGCGGATCGGCGGCGCCCTCGGTCAGGTGCTGGCCCTTGTAGACCACGTCTCCCGGCTGGACGATGATGTGTTTCCCGTGCGGGATGAGGTGTTCCTCCTCTTGCGCCGATTCCTGATCGGTGACGACAAGCCGCTTTTTACCGCGGACCGTGCCATTCATGGAAACAACCCCGTCGATCTTGGCCATTTCGGTGGCTTCCTTGGGACGGCGGGCCTCAAAGAGCTCCGCCACACGGGGCAGACCGCCGGTGATATCCTGGGTTTTCGATGCCTGCCGCGGAGTCTTCGCAAGGAGGGAACCTCCGTCGATCTCATCTCCCTCGTTCACGGAAACGGTGGCGCCGGTAGGAATGGAATAGGTTGCGAGGACACGGTCCTCGCCGGCGGAAGCATCGACAACCTCGATCTGCGGGGCGAGGTCCTCCTTGTGTTCGATGACCACGGTGGCAATACGTCCGGACGAAGAATCGATTTCGCGTTTAACGGTAACACCGGGAATCATATCACGGAATCGGATTTTGCCCGATTTTTCAGCAAGAATCGGCACATTAAACGGATCCCATTGCGCAAGCTTGGCACCGGCTTCAATACGGTCACCATCCCGATAAGTCATCACGGCTCCGGCGGGAATATTGTAGGTCTCCAACTCTTTTTCATTATTGTCCAGAATGGCGACCTGGCCGGTTTTATTCAGGACGACGAAGGCCTGTCCCTGATTAATCTCGACGAGGCGAAGGCCCGTGCACTGAACGGTGCCCTCGTTACGGACCTCGATGTCGGCGGATTGGGCAAGGGCGGAGGCAATCCCTCCGATATGGAAGGTCCGCATAGTGAGCTGCGTCCCCGGTTCCCCGATGGACTGGGCGGCGATAATGCCTACGGCCGTTCCGATTTCCACGACCGAATTGGTGGCCGGATTAATTCCGTATGCCTTCGCCGGAAGGCTGTTGGAGAGGGCATGGGTCAACGGCGACATGACTTTCACACGCTCGATGCCGAGCTCATCAATGCGGGCGGCGACGTCCTTGGAGACAAGATTACCGGCAGCAATGACGACTTCCTCGGGATCGATCGGATTACGGACGTCCTCGGCCACGCAGCGACCGGTGATCCGGTCCCGAAGAGGGACGATTTCCTCATCCCCTTCGTAGATGGCATACTTCCAAATGCCGTCGCGGTTCCCGTCATCCTCCTCAGTGATGATAACGTCCATGGAGACGTCGCAAAGTTTGCGTGTAAGATACCCGGCATCGGCGGTCTTGAGAGCAGTATCGGCAAGGCCCTTTCTGGCACCATGGGTCGAGATGAAATACTCGAGAACGCTGAGGCCCTCGCGAAAGGAGGAGAGAATCGGACGCTCGATGATTTCCCCGGAGGGCTTCGCCATCAGACCCCGGGTTCCACAAAGCTGGCGAACCTGCTGCTTGTTCCCCCGGGCCCCGGAATCCATCATAAGGTAGACCGGATTCACTTCTTTTTTGCCGTTGTTGTAGTTCAGTTGATCGAATACAACCTGCGCAATCTCGTCGGTGGCTTGAGTCCAGATGTCCACAACCTTGTTGTAGCGCTCACCGCCCGTGATAATGCCCTGTTTATACTGTTTCGTAACCTCTCCGATGCGTTCGCGGGCCCGCTTGACGATTTCGTTCTTCTCGGGAGGAATAATCATATCCTCCATGCCGATGGAAATACCGGCCATGGTGGCGATCGTGAAACCGGTCTCTTTGAGGCGGTCGAGCATGGCAATGGACTCCTCACGACCGGAGGCCTGGTACGTGTTGTAGATCAGTTCCCCGAGTTTCTTTTTCGCAACGGGAAAATTGATATACCCCAGTTCGCGTGGCCAGATTCCACTGAAAATGACCCGACCAGGAGTGGTTAAGACCACGTGTTTGCGGGGATTCCCATAAATGGATTCGACTCCGAGATCGGGGTTGCGAAGGCGGACCCAGTCGTGCTTGTCGACCACCCCGTCGGCTTCGGCGAGGAGAACCTCTTCAAAACTGTTAAAGAGAGGAACATGTTCCCCTTCGGCGGGCTGTTTTCTCGGTTCCAGGGTCAGATAATAGGAGCCGAGGACAATATCCTGCGAAGGAGTGAGGATGGGATCCCCGCTGGAGGGCGAAAAGATGTTGTTGGTGCTCATCATGAGCAACTTCGCCTCCAGGATCGCCTCAAGGCTCAGGGGAACGTGCACCGCCATCTGGTCACCGTCGAAATCGGCGTTGTAAGCCGCACAGACGAGCGGATGCAGCCGGATGGCGTCGCCCTCAATCAGGGTAGGCTCGAAGGCCTGAATAGAGAGGCGGTGCAAAGTGGGGGCGCGGTTCAGAAGGACGGGATGTCCCTTGGTCACCTCCTCGAGAATGTCCCAGACCTCCGGCGACTTTTTCTCGATCATCTTGCGTGCACCGCGGACGGTGTGGACAAAGCCGAGTTCCTTAAGGCGCCGGATGATGAAGGGTTCAAAGAGTACGAGGGCCATCTTTTTCGGAAGGCCGCACTGATTCAACTTGAGTTCCGGGCCGATGACGATGACAGAGCGACCTGAGTAGTCGACGCGCTTGCCGAGAAGGTTCTGGCGAAAGCGGCCCTGTTTGCCCTTCAACATATCGCTGAGGGATTTGAGAGGCCGATTGCCGGCTCCGGTTACCGCGCGGCCATGACGTCCATTATCAAAGAGGGCATCCACCGCCTCCTGTAACATCCGCTTTTCATTGTGGATGATGACATCCGGTGTTTTGAGAAGAAGCAGGTTCCGAAGACGGTTATTGCGGTTGATGACCCGGCGATAGAGATCATTCAGGTCCGAGGTTGCGAAACGGCCGCCTTCGAGAGGGACGAGGGGCCGAAGGTCCGGCGGAATGACCGGAATCACTTCCAGCACCATCCACTCGGGCCGGGATTCAGATTCGATGAAGCCCTGAATCACCTTCAGCCGCTTCGAGAGTTTCTTTTTTATCTGCTTCGACCGGGTCGTTTGCATCTGCTCGTAGAGTTCATCCACGACGCTGGGCAAGTCCATGTTCTCAAGAATGCGGCGGATCGCCCCGGCCCCCATTTCGGCCTCAAAGGAGTCTTCGCCGTATTCGTCCATGGCGGCCACATACTCCTGTTCCGTGAGCAATTGCCGTTCCTCCAGCGGGGTTTTTCCGGGATCCACCACAATATAATTCTCGTAATAGATGACGCGCTCAAGATTGCGGGCGGTCATGTCGAGAAGGAGGCCGAGGCGGCTGGGCATGCTCTTCAGGAACCAGATGTGCGTGGCCGGAACGGCGAGCTCGATATGTCCCATCCGTTCCCGGCGGACACGGCTGACCGTGACCTCGACGCCGCAACGATCGCAGATGACGCCCTTGTACTTGATGCGCTTATACTTGCCGCAGGCGCACTCATAATCGCGCACGGGGCCGAAAATGCGCTGGCAGAAAAGTCCGCCGGGTTCCGGTTTGAAGGTCCGGTAATTGATGGTCTCCGGGTTTTTCACTTCTCCGCGCGACCAGTTCCGGATCGAGTCCGGGGAGGCGATGGATATGGAAACCTGCTCGAATCCCTGTTCACTATCGAAGCCGAGGAGGTCTCGGGCTTCACGGGTCTGAAGTTCGTCGGTCATGGTGGAATCAGCTTCTTCGGTTGCGCGTTAGTTGGCGAATGCAGAGGCAAGGGGATTTTCCTCACCCATTTTAATATCAAGACAGAGGCTCTGGATCTCCTTCATGAGAACATTAAAGGACTGCGGCGTACCCGCCTGCAGGCTGTTCTCGCCTTTGACCAGAGACTCGTAGATTTTCGTACGTCCGCCCACATCGTCGGACTTGACGGTAAGCAGCTCCTGGAGCGTGTAGGCGGCGCCATAAGCCTCCAGGGCCCAAACCTCCATTTCCCCGAAACGCTGGCCCCCGTACTGGGCTTTGCCCCCGAGAGGCTGTTGCGTAATCAGACTGTAGGGACCAACCGCACGGGCGTGAATCTTGTCGGCGACGAGGTGATTCAGCTTCAGCATGTAGGTGTAGCCGACAACCACTTCCTGATCGAGACGCTCGCCGGTGCGGCCATCGTAGAGATAATTCTTCCCGCTCAACGGCAACTTCGCTTCCTCGAGGTAGTGTTTGATCTGGTCTTCGTGGATCCCGTCGAAGACCGGCGTGGCCATCTTCAGCCCGAGGCGCTGACAGGCGTAGCCAAGGTGACACTCCAGCACCTGACCCACGTTCATGCGGCTCGGAACCCCAAGCGGATTGAGGCAGAGATCGACGGTGGTGCCATCTGCAAGGTAGGGCATGTCCTCCTCCGGAACCGTCTTCGCGACCACACCTTTGTTTCCATGGCGACCGGCCATTTTGTCCCCGACCTGAACCTTTCGCTTCGTACCAACATAGACTTTGACATTTTTAACGACGCCCTGATCCACATCTTCCCCAGATTCGACGCCTTCGATCCGGCGCTCCTGATCGGTCTCCAGCTCCTCAAACTTGCTTTTGAAGCTATCGATGATCTCCATGATTTTGATGCGGACCGGAGAGGGATCGATCTCGATCGATTTGTAGACCGAAGCCAGCCGGCGCAGCAGTGTCTTCGTGATCTTGCGATTGGCGGGAATGATCACTTCCCCGGTGTCCCCGTTGACGACGTCGAGAGGGATCTTCTCCCCGAGCAGAATATTGGAGAGACTTTCCGTGAGGGACTCGCGCAGGCGATCCATCTGCGTGCGGAATTCCTCGTTGATCTTTTTGATTTGCCGGCGCCGGTCCGAGGCGGAGAGCTTTTCGGACTCCCCTTCCACCCGGCTGGAAACCTTCACGTCCATAACAATGCCGCTGCTCCCGGAGGGAACGAGCAACGAAGTATCCTTCACATCGGCCGCTTTCTCTCCGAAAATAGCCCGAAGCAACTTCTCCTCGGGAGCGAGCTCGGTTTCACTCTTCGGAGTGATTTTTCCGACGAGAATATCGCCGGGATTAACCTCCGCGCCGATGCGGATTACCCCGTCGTGATTGAGGTTTTTAAGACCCTCTTCCCCAACGTTGGGAATGTCGCGGGTAATTTCCTCGGGGCCAAGTTTGGTATCCCGGGCCGTGACCTCGAATTCCTCCACGTGAATGGAAGTGAAAACATCGTCCTTGAGGAGGCGTTCGCTGATGAGGATGGCATCCTCGAAGTTGTATCCGTTCCACGGCATGTAGGCGACAAGGACATTGCGCCCCAACGCCAACTCCCCTTTTTCGGTGGCGGCCCCATCGGCAAGAAGGTCACCCGCCTTAATTTTCTGCCCGGCACGGACGACGGGCTTCTGGTTGAAGCAAGTGCCGGCGTTGGATCTAAGAAATTTCCGCAGAAGATAAACTTGAATGCCGTTTTTGGGATCACTCTTCGGATTTTTCAGGATTTTCGAGGAGACCTCTCCGTCGGGCGTGATAATAATGCGCCGTGCGTCCACACTGGCGACGATCCCGTCCTCATCGGCGACCGTGACCGTTTTGGAATCCCGGGCCACCCGATCCTCGATGCCAGTGCCGACAAAAGGCGCTTCCGTTTTGAGGAGAGGGACGCCCTGGCGCATCATGTTCGAACCCATGAGTGCGCGATTGGCGTCGTCGTGCTCGAGGAATGGAATCAGGCCCGCCGCCACGGAAATGACCTGTTTCGGGGATACGTCCATGAGGTGGACCTCGGTGGGGTCCACCTCGAGGAAGTCATCCGCTTTCCGCGCGGTCACACGGCCTTCAAGGCTGCCGTCTTCCCCCACGCTGGAATTTGCCTGCGCAATGATTTTTCCTTCTTCCTGATCCGCGTTGAAATAAATTACTTCGTCCTGCACGATGCCATTTTCAACTAACCGATAGGGAGTCTCGATAAACCCGAACTCATTGACGCGCGCATAGGTGGAAAGGCTATTGATGAGGCCGATATTGGGGCCTTCGGGAGTTTCCACCGGACAGATGCGGCCATAGTGCGAAGGGTGGACATCGCGCACTTCAAAACCTGCCCGGTCCCGGTTTAAGCCGCCGGGGCCAAGAGCGGAGAGGCGGCGTTTGTGCGTAACCTCCGCGAGGGGATTGATCTGGTCCATGAACTGGCTTAGCTGACTGCGCGCAAAAAAGTCGCGGATAACCGTGCTCAAAGCCTTCGGATTGATCAGCTTTTGCGGCGTGACGGAATCGACACTCTGGTCGTACAAGGTCATGCGCTCCTTGACGAGACGCTCGGTGCGGGCGAGACCGATCCGGCACTGGTTCATGAGGAGTTCCCCGACCGTACGTACCCGGCGACTACCGAGGTGATCAATGTCGTCCACCACTCCATCTCCCCGCTTGAGGCGGACGAGGTACTTGGTGGCTTCGACGATGTCCTCAACAAGGACAGTCCGGTTTTCGAGGTCTGTTTCGAGGGCCAGCTTCTGGTTGATTTTGTAACGGCCCACCCTGCCAAGATCATACCGTTTCGGGTCCTGGAACAGTCGCTTCAGAAGAGCCTTCGCATTCGCCGTTGTCGGCGGCTCGCCGGGGCGCAACCGCTTGTAGATATCCTTGAGGGCTTCATCCTCGTTCCGGGTGGGGTCTTTTTTGAGACACCGGATGATCGCCCCGTCGTCGACGGAAGTATCGATCACGCGCACCGTGTCGATTCCGGCTGCCTCGATGCTGCGGACAATGGTCTTGGTCAACGGTTCAAAGGAACGGGCAAGGACCGCTCCCTGGTCAGCGTCGACAAGGTCCTCAACGAGTACCAGCCGGCTTACGCTCTCCATCTGCAGAGCTTCGGAGATGGCAAGGTCCTCGATTTTGTAAAAGAAATTCAGGATTTCGTAGTCGCTTCCAAAACCCATGGCCCGCAAGAGAGTTGTGATCAGGAACTTGCGGCGGCGACGACGGCGATCGAGGTAAACGTAAAGAAGGTCGTTCTGGTCAAACTGCGTTTCCAGCCAGGTCCCCCGGTCGGGGATGATGCGGAAACTATGCAAGGTTTTTCCACTGGTGTGCGGGCTTGTTTCGAAGGCAATGCCCGGCGAACGATGAAGTTGACTGACGACCACACGCTCCGCTCCGTTAATGATGAAGGAGCCGCGTTCGGTGATCATGGGCATTTCCCCCATGAAAATTTCCTCGTCCTTGATTGAATCCTCTTCCCGGAGGCGGAGCTTCACGTACAGGGAAATGGAGTACGTAACACCCTCCCGGATGGCCTCCATTTCGGTCATTTTCGGACCGGCAAGATTATAGGAGACGTACTCGAGGTGACAGCGTCCATCGTAGCTTTCAATAGGAAATACTTCCCGGAGAACCGCTTCCAGACCTACGTGTTCGCGCTGTTGGGGAGCAACGTCCGCCTGCAGGAACTCGCGGAAAGAGTTGTACTGGATCTGAATCAGGTTTGGCGGACCAATGACTTCCTTGAGCTTACCAAAATTAATACGTTCGGACATGATGGTGTTCGGGCTGGACATGACGGGGAAGGACGTGGAGAGAAAGGACGGAAGGAAATAAACAAGTAAATCCGGCTTCCTGCAAAGAGGAAAGCCGGTTTACCTGGAAAGGTTGTTGGTCAAGCGAATCAGAGCTACTTGATTTCGACTTCGGCACCGGCGGCCTCGAGCTTCTTTTTGATCTCGTCGGCATCTTCCTTGGAAGTTGCTTCCTTGATGGGCTTGGGAACGCCTTCGACAAGCTCCTTGGCCTCCTTGAGGCCAAGACCGGTAATGCCGCGGACTTCCTTGATGACCGCGATTTTATTGCTGCCGAAGCTTTTGAGAACAGCATCGAACTCAGTCTTTTCCTCCTCTTCGGCGGCGGCTTCTCCGCCCCCAGCGGGTGCGGCGGCGGCCACCGGAGCGGCGGCGCTGACGCCCCATTTTTCCTCGAGGTCTTTGACCAGGCCCGCGATTTCAAGAACGGACTGGCTGCTGAGCCATTCGATGACGTCGTCTTTGGTGATATCTGCCATGGGTGTTTTCTCCTTGCTGAGACAACTAGCGCTACTGGCACCCCTTGTGCGTTCGACGTTTAAGGAGACGCTCTCCCTAGTTGTATCGTTCAGGTAAAGTAAATTTGAATAAGGGTCAGGAGGATTGTTCGGAACGGGCCTGAAGAACATTCAGAAGCCCCTGCGGGACCGCTTGGACGATGCGGACCATCTGCGTGGCGGGCTGATTGAGAAGGCCGAGGAACTGGGCCTTGAGTACCTCCTCAGAAGGAAGCTTGGCGAGGTCGGAAACCTGTTCAACGCTTAGGGGGCTCTTTTCAAGGGCCCCGCCCTTTACTTCCAGTTTCTTCTTGTCTTTGAAGAATTTTTCCAGGGCTTTGGCCACGCCGGGAGGATTGTCTCCGCCGATGATGATCGCGGTCGGCCCGGCGAACAGCTCCGCCGGAAGGTCCAATTCGCGGGAATTGGCCGCGCGCTCCAAAATACGGTTTTTTACCACGTGGAATTCTGCTCCGAGCTGCGCGAGAGTAGCCCGCAACTCTTCGGTCTCCACAACGGTGACTCGCTGGAAGTCGGCGAGAAAAACGTAATCCGATTTATCAAGGTGAGTGCCGACTTCGTCGACGAGCAATTGCTTTTCAGTCTGCATGTATGGTTCCTCCGGAATTTAAAGATGAGCAAAGGCGGACGACTCGAGCCGCACCCCGGGAGTCATGGTGCCCGAAATGGCGGCGGAACGAACGTAACGGTGGCCTTTCAGGTTTTCCGGACGAGCCTTGGAAAGGGCGTCGAAAACGGCCTTGATGTTCTCTTCCAGATCCGCCGGCGAAAAGCTGCGCTTGCCCACAATGACACCGATATTGGCGGTCTTGTCCATTTTGAACTCAACGCGACCCCCGCTCTTCACCGATTGGATCGCAGCTGTGAGGTCGTCGGAAACCGTACCGGATTTGGGGTTCGGCATAAGACCCCGCGGCCCGAGGATCCGGGCTACTTTCCGCACTTCCTTCATGGCGGCGGGCGTGGCCACCGCCACATCGAATTCTGTCCATCCTTCCTGGACGCGGGTGATCAAATCCTCCATCCCGGCTTCGTCAGCCCCGGCCTCCCGGGCTTCGTCGGGTTTATCAGTGAAGGCGACCACGCGTACGGTTTTTCCGCTGCCTTTGGGCAATTCAACCACGCCACGGACCATTTGTGCGCTTTGACGGGGATCGACTCCAAGGTGGAAGGACAGCTCGACGGTTTCATCGAAACCTGCCTTGGGAAACTTCCCGAGGATACCGAGCGCATCCCCAAGGGGGTACGTGTTTGCGTGATCGTAGAGTTCGTGCGCGGAGCGCTGTTTTTTGCTTTGTTTTGCCATCCTGTTTCAACTCCCTCCTTGGAGGTGCATACGTCGGGTTAGAGGAAAAGGGTTTAGCCGGAGATTTCGATGCCCATGGATCGGGCCGTTCCTTCGATGATCTTCCGGGCGGCCTCCTCGGAGACCGCATTCAGGTCGTTTTTCTTGGTTTCGACGATTTCCTGGACTTGTTTCCGCGTCACTTTGCCAACTTTCTCCTTATTCGGAACGCCGGACCCTTTCGCAATGCCGGCGGCTTTCTTCAGAAGCACCGGTGCGGGGGGCGACTTGGTGATGAAGCTGAATGAACGGTCGGCGTAAACGGTGATAACCGTCGGCAGGATGGTTCCCGCCTGCTCCTTCGTCCGGGCGTTAAAGTCCTTGCAGAAGGCCATAATGTTGACTCCGGCCGCACCGAGGGCCGGACCGACGGGAGGCGCGGGATTGGCGGACCCCGCCGGCAGCTGCAGTTTAATGGTTCCAGTGATTTTCTTAGCCATGATGTTGGGCGGAGGGCTCCGGATTCACGCGATAAGAGGCGTCTCGGTGCGGTCGCGGATGAACCTCCTCAGGATTCGTCAGTGATTCTTTCTACTTGCCAGTATTCGAGTTCGACCGGGGTGAAACGGCCGAAAATGGATACGGATATTTTCAATTTTCCACGTTCTGTATCGATTTCGTCAATACGTCCGTTCAAATTAAGGAAGGGACCATCGGTAATTTTCACTTCCTCGCCGACCTCGTAGGAAACCTTCGGGACTTCCCGACCTTCAGCCTCGGCGACCTGGTCAAGAATACGAGTGATTTCGGCTTCCTTCAGCGGCGCGGGCGTCTTGCCCCCGGCAAAGCCGATAACGCCGTCCGCTCCGTTTACGAAGTACCAGACTTTCTGAATAATCTGGTTGTCGTCATCGTAGAGGCGGCAATTAATGAAGATGTACCCCGGATACAGTTTTCGTTTACGCTGCGTCTTTTTTCCATGCCGCACCTCGGATACCGTCTGCTCGGGCACGAGTACTTCGAAAATGTAATCTTCCAATTCGTTTTCCGGGATATACCGATCAAGGTAACGTTTTGCTCCCGGTTCCTTGTTGGAAAGGGTCTGCACGACAAACCACTGACCCTTCCGGAGGGGATTTTGTACTGGAGCTCCTTCTTCCATAATATGCTGAGACTGCCGGATATTATCCACGGACGAAGTTCGTCAGCAACTGCACCCAATTGTAGACGCTGAAGTCGGCGAGGGAGATGAACGCGCCCAGAAGAAGCGTGGCGATAAAGACGACGACGGTGCTGTCCCGGAGTTCGGTTTTTGTTGGCCAGACGGCCTTTTTCAACTCCTGCGAGGTTTCCCCGAGGAAGAGACGTGCTTTGCGGAAGGGATTAGCCATGGTGTGGCGGGGTTGAATGCCTGTAAAGAAAACCGGGAAATTGGCAGGGCAGGAGGGGCTCGAACCCCCAGCCAATGGTTTTGGAGACCACTACTCTACCAATTGAGCTACTGCCCTGTGCGGGAAATTGTTAGAAGTACGGATGCCGGGATTCCTCTCCAGAAGAAACCCGGCAACCGTGAAATAAGGAAAAATCCGGCTACTCGATGATCTCGGTAACGCGACCGGCCCCAATTGTCCGTCCCCCTTCGCGAATAGCGAAGCGTTGCCCGGGCTCCATTGCGATCGGTTTCTGCAAAGAGATCTCGACGGCAAGATTGTCACCCGGCATTACCATTTCCACACCTTCATCGAGGTTGAGAATTCCGGTGACGTCGGTGGTCCGGAAATAAAACTGGGGCCGATAGCCAGTGAAGAACGGCGTATGGCGTCCTCCTTCTTCCTTGGTAAGGACATAAATTTCGGCTTTTGCCTTGGTATGCGGCGTAATTGAACCGGGTTTGGCGAGTACGTGGCCGCGCTCCACTTCGTCTTTGGCAACCCCGCGCAGAAGAACGCCCACATTGTCCCCCGCTTGCCCCTCATTCAGAAGTTTGCGGAACATTTCCACCCCAGTCACAACGGACTTCCGGGTGTTGGTGAGGCCGACAATCTCCACGTCATCGCCGACTTTAATAATGCCGCGTTCGATACGACCCGTGGCCACAGTTCCGCGACCGGTGATGGAGAAAACGTCTTCCACACTCATGAGGAAGGGCTTGTCGGTCTCCCGCTCGGGTTCCGGAATTTCACTGTCGAGAGCCTCCAGAAGGTTCCCGATCGCTTCCAGACCTTCGGGCTTTCCTTCCATGGCGGCGAGGGAGGAACCCCGAACAACTTGGGCGTTGTCCCCGTCGTAGTCGTACTTGCTGAGGAGGTCGCGCACTTCAATGTCAACAAGCTCAAGGAGTTCCTCATCATCGAGGAGATCGACCTTATTGAGGAAAACCACGATCTTCGGCACACCGACCTGACGTGCCAAAAGGATGTGCTCCCGGGTTTGTGGCATGGGGCCATCCGCGGCGCTGACGACGAGGATGGAACCATCCATCTGGGCCGCGCCCGTAATCATATTCTTTACAAAGTCAGCGTGCCCGGGGCAATCGACGTGGGCATAGTGACGATTATCGGACTCGTACTCCACGTGCGCCACGGCAATGGTCACCGTTTTCGTCTCGTCACGTACGGTTCCGCCCTTGGCGATATCCTGATAGGACTTGAACTGAGCCAGGCCCTTGTCGGACTGGACCTTGAGAATCGCCGTCGTAAGGGTGGTTTTGCCGTGGTCAATGTGGCCAATGGTCCCCACGTTGACGTGTGGCTTGGATCGTTCGAATGTTTCTTTAGCCATGGTCGCTAATTTGTGTGATGGTTGGAGCGTCGCAGGAAGCGGCGTATATTGTCGTTATTGGTTGATGGATGGTTACGGATACCGGAAATGGAGCCCTCGAGCGGACTTGAACCGCCGACCTCATCCTTACCAAGGATGCGCTCTACCGACTGAGCTACAAGGGCCCAAGGGAATTCAGATTGACGTAAAGTTGCGGAATTTGCTCTTGGCCAACTGGAGGGTCAAGACCTTTTTCCGGAAAATTGGGAAAGGGCGAAGGGGGAGTGGAAAGTCGCCTGTCATCAAGGATAAACGCGAATTTGAAAATACCCGTTCGGCATGCGGCGGGCGAAGCGGGCGCTGGAAAAATAAGCGGCGAGGGTTTGGTCCCAGGCCGGAAAGCCGGAACTTTGGCCAAGGATGGCCCGACCGGAGGCGAGCCCGTGATGAAGCTGCAGATAAAAAGTGGCAGTTTGCCAGAGTTCGGTGGGTGCGAGGGCAAGGATATCCTCCGGCAGAAGAAGCTCGTAAGCGGAAGAATCACCACTTCCGGAGAGCCGTTGCAGCCGCACCGTTCCCTGCCCTCCGGCAACGTCCACCCCGCGAAGAGGCTTTTGACCATACTGGGCCAGCAACCAGGGAGGGAGGATATTCAGTTCGGTAAAACCGGGGGGTGTACTCGGGAGGGAGGCTTCCGTATCGAAAACGGTGGGAGCTTCCGGAGAAAGCCGCACACGAGCCGGATAGAGGGTGAAGAAATCGGTCGCTTCGCGGAGGGTGGGAACAGAAGTAAAGCGGTTGGCGCTGTTCCACCGCGTAGGCATGAACAGGGGTGCGCTGTCGAAAAGAACCGCATGCTGGCGCAGGGCTGGATCCGATCCGGGACTGTTTTCCGGAAAGTAGCGAATCTCAAGGGCTTTTGCGGACTCGCGGGACATCGGCCTCTCCCGCCAAGGAGCAAAAAGAAGCAAAACATGGATTCCGAGACCACCGAGAACGGCACAAAAGGCAAGGAGGCGCAGCCCATTCACGGTCCTCGCCCTCCTTGCCGGGAAGAAGATCCCTTTTCATACCGGTCAACTGGTTCGGCGGAAAGATGGACGTGGGCAAATCCGGCTTGGCGCGCTTTGTCCATAATCATGAAAAGATCGGCAGCGGGGATGGTTTTATCCGCCTTTACAAGAAGGGTAAGTGACTCCTTGGCGGCCGCTAAAGCGGAGGTCTGTTTCTCGAGCACGAACCTGCCAAAGTGGTCTTCAAGACCGGACACGGTAACTTTTTTCCCGGCGAAAAAGAGGAGCCCGTTCCTTTCGACAGTGAGCACGGCCACTCCTCTTCCGGGCAGCGGCTGCAGACTTCCGGAGCGGGGAAGGTCGATCCTGCTTCCGGGCGCAAGGACAAAAGTGGAAACATTGAGGGTTAGAAATAGAGCGATCAGTACGGCGTCGAAGAACGGGACGCTATCAAAGAAGCCTGAAGGCGCAGACCGCAGGAGGGCACGAAAATTCAGAGGCGCCGTCAGACTGGTCATTGGGAACCTCCTTCCGAAATTCCCGCTGGTTGCATACCCTCGCCTTCCCCGCCTTCCACCGCAGACTGCTGGAGGAATTGAATCAGGGAATGGCCGCTGTACTCCATGTCATGCACGAGAGCCCGGACCCGGCCATGGAGAAAGTGGTGGGCGATGTGGGCCATAACTGCGATCGTAAGGCCAAAGACGGTGCTGAGAAGGGCCTGCCCGAGACCCTCAAGAAATAGAGCAAAATTCGGAAAGCCGACGGCTCCCTCCGCCGCTACCCCGAAAAAGGCTTCGAGCATGGCAAGCAGCGTGCCGAGGAGACCGAGAAGCGGAGAGATGCGAGCGATGGCGGCCATGGCACCGATCCGCCGCTCGAGAATGGGAATTTCCACAAGGGCGGCCTCTTCGGCGGCCCGGCGCATGCGTTGTTCCGATTGGCCGGCCTGAAGCAGGATTGCTTTGATGATTCCGGGAACCGGACCTGGCATATCCTCGCAAAGCGTCAGGGCTTCCATACGGCGTCCTTTCCTGACGAGGTTGCGGATGCCTTCGAGGAAAGCCTCGGTACGGATCTGGCCACGGTGGAGAAACAATGTCCGTTCCACAAAAAGGACGAATCCGAAGAAACTGACCGCGAGAAGAACCCAGAGCATGGGGCCGCCCTGTTCGAAAAGCCGGAGATCGAGCGCGTTCATGGTTGAGCGGAGGAGTTGGAGGTTAGATCAAGTTCGGCTGTGCGGGCGCGGGCGAGCGCGGACCCCGGCAGCTTCAGGGCGATGACTTTCTCGTAGATCGCCGTAGCTTTGCCGGGCCGATCGCCTTCGGAGAGGGCACCAGCCAGGTCGAGGAGGGCTCTTGCCATCCAGTATCGACCGTTCTCGGCAAGAAGGAGGGTGTCGCGGGAAGGAGCGTTTTCGACAAACCGCTCAAGCAGGAGGAAAAGAACGGCTTTAGCCTCCTTCCTGTCTCCTTGCTGGCGAAGGCTTCGGGCCCATTTGTACCCGGCCTCGATACGGGCCGGAAGGGGTACTGTGGGAAGGAGAGTATTCCGTTCGTAGAGAAGGGCCGCCTCGTCGTATCGGGCGGGATCCTCTCCTCCGAGGGCGAGTAGACAATCCCCGAGGCTGAGTTCCGCGCGGTATCGGTCCGGATGGTCGGAAAACTCCTGCAGAAGATTTTCATAAAGGATCAAGGCCGTGGGAAAATCGTTCAGACGGCGCGCGAGGTCTCCCTGCTTCAGGCGTGCGAGAAACACCAATTCGTGCTCCGGGTAAGTGGTGACCAGCCGTTCGAGAAGATTTACCGCTTCCTGCAGGGACGTTGCGAGCCCCCGCTGTTCGGCCTTGAGAGCGGCCTCCCAGAGGGCGATGGGGGCGTACCGGCTCTCGGGAAAACGGTCCACGAGATCGATCAGGCTTTGCTGGGCATTGACAAGATTGTCTTCGTTGGAAGCGCTCCGGGATTCGACCAGATAGGACAGGACCGCCGGTCCACTTCCCGGGAATTCGGTCCTTAATTCAGTAAAGGAACGACGGCCTTCCGCGGGATTTTCGGCCCGGAAATGGGCCTCTCCCCGCATGAGCAGGAGATAGCGGCGAACCGCAAGGAGCAACTCCCCGTCCAATTCGGTAAAAGGAGACTTCGTGAGATCATCTTCAAGCTCCCGGATTTGTTCCAGGGCCAGCTGCGGATCGCTCTCCCCGAGGAATAAACGGGCCCGGAGCCAACGAAGCCGCAGGCGCAATTCCGGGGAAATCTCCGCAAAGGGATTCTCCTTTCCCCGCAGCAATTCCTCGAGCCGGCTAAAGGCGGCTTCGGCATTTTCCCTGCGCAGCGTTTCGAGAAGATTCCATTCCGCCTTCCAGACCACCTCCCCCCTTAACCGCGGATCGGAACGGAGCCGGTCCATCAGGCTGGCCGCCTCTTCAAGCTTCCGCGCCCGCAAGTGCGTTACAATCCGTTGAAAAAAAAGGCTTTCGGCAAGCTCCGGAGGTGCTGCAGGGTAGACTGCGGCATAGGCCTCGGCGGCACTTGCGTAGTCGCCGTTGAGAAAAAAACAATCGCCGATAAGGGCTCCCGTGCGCTGGCGCTCAATCGGTTCCTCCAATCGTTCCTGAAGACGACCGAGGTAATCGGCCGCCGTGCGGTACCGGGGAGGCTGCTCCTGATAGGAAATGAAGGCCAAAAGCCGGAGGGCCTCTTTCGCCATGGAAGATTCGGGAAAGCGTTCGAGAAGAAGGCGCGCACTCTCGGCAGCCGCGGAGGGCCGTCCGGAACGCAAACGAAGGTAGGCGTCATAGGCCAGCATCTGATCCTGAAGGGGATGGGGAGGACTTTGCGACAGCCAGTCCTCAAGAATGGCGAGAAATCCGTTCTTCTCTGCTTCCGGCAGGGACCGCACCAGCATGGTGAGGGCAAGGCGTTGTTGCCGGACGTCCCGACCGTCACTGACCAGCTCACGGAGGGCGAGGCGCCCGCGGTTGCTCTCCGGGCCGGCATACCTTCCAAGAAGGAATAAAAAATCCCCGCGCAACCCGAATTCCCGAAGCCCTGCTGCGGACAGGTTATCCACGAGCACTTGTATTGCCGCATCCTGCTGTCCGTTTCGATACAAAGCGATGGCGAGAAGACGGGCCGCTTCAAATCCGGCTCGCTCGCCTTTCATGGAGCGATAGGTGTCGCGAAGAGCGCTGATGGTATCCTCACTGGCCTCTTCGGTCCGGGTAAGTTCCACCCGCATGCGCAGAAGTTCAAAATAGCTTCGTAGAGCCGGAGACGAGGCGGCTTCCAGCGCTTTCGTAAAGAACCGGTTTGCCAAAGAAGGATCTCCTTGGGCAGCGGCAACAAGGGCGCGGAGGATCGGGATCCACCCCTCGCGCAGCTCCTCGGGATCAAAAACCGCGAGCGCTCGGCGGCTCTCTTCCAGACGACCGCTTTCAAAAGCAAGAAAGGCCTCCAAAAGCGGGTCGGGCTCAAGCCCGTCCATCCGCATCTTTTCGATAACGCTGGAAGCTTCTTCCGGACGTCCGCGGAGCAGGTCAAACTGCACTCTTGTGTTAAAAGCCTCCTCGCGGACGGATTCCTTGCGGGAAAGTTCGACAAGCTGCCCCGCGTAGGTTGCGGCGATGGAAAGAAAGCCTTGTTCCCGCGCTCCCCGCAAACCGAGCAGAAGCCAGTGTTCGCGCAGATTGTCGAGGCGGTCGGTCCCGCTCTTCTCCCCTTCCAGCAACGGGGTTTCCGTCGGCGGGCCAACCTCCAACTGAGCAGACATACGGGCGGGCTTGAACCCAACGGATAGAAAAACGAAAAAAAAGATGAGGAGAAAGCGGACCATGCAAACCACCAAACCCAAGGCGATTCCGGCCAGAGGGGCAAGTTCGCAGTCGGAAAGACCTGCAAAAGCTGCTTGAAGAATCGAGGAAGCGACCTCTAATGATGGCTGCAATGCTCGTTTTTTGTCCGAGAGAACCCAGTTGGGAAAGCCGTTCCGCCGTCGACCCACTTTCCGTACGCAAACTGACCGATCTCGGTCTCGAGGTGACCGTGGAAACCGGTACCGGCTTGGCCAGCGACCACGAGGACGCCGCGTACGAAGAAGCCGGCGCCTCCGTCGTGGAAGACCGGAAAAAACTCCTCGGGGAAGCGGACATTGTTTTGCGGCTCAATCCTCCCCCGGAAGAAGAGGTGGAGAAAATGAAAAAGGGAGCCCTTCATATCGGCTACCTCGACCCGTTCAACCGAACGGAGCTTCTCCAGAAATTTTCCGCCGCCGGGGTCAACGCCGTTTCCATGGAAATGATGCCGCGGACAACCCTCGCTCAGAAGATGGACGCGCTCAGTTCACAGGCCAACCTCGCGGGCTACTATGCCGTCATTCGCGCGGCGGAGCGGCTCAACCGCATTCTTCCCATGATGATGACACCGGCGGGCACAATCGCCCCGGCCCGTTTTTTCATTATTGGCGTCGGGGTGGCCGGGCTCCAGGCGATTGCCACCGCGAAGCGTCTCGGTGCCCGGGTGGAAGCCTTCGACACACGGCCTGTCGTGGAAGAACAAGTACGCTCCCTTGGGGCGAAATTCGTGAAGATCGATATTGGCGAAACCGGCCAGACCGAGCAGGGATACGCAAAGGAGCTGACGCCGGAACAGATTGAAAAGCAGCGCGAAGGCATGGCGAAAATCTGCGCCCAAAGCGATGTCGTCATTACCACGGCGAAACTTTTCGGGCGACCGGCCCCGACCCTCGTCACGGAAGGGATGGTTGCGGGGATGAAGCGCGGGAGCCTCGTCGTGGACCTTGCCGCAGAAACGGGCGGCAACGTGGAAGGGACCGTCAAGGACGAGGAAGTCGTCACCGAAAACGGCGTTCGCATTGTCGGAACGGCCCGCCTCGAAGCCTGCGTTCCCTGTCACTCGACCCAGGTTTACGCCTCCAATGTCACGAGTTTTCTCGAACATTTCTGGGACGCGGATGCCAAGGCTTTTGCCTACCGTACGGAGGATGAAATCCTGAAGGGATGCCTCCTCACCCATGAGGGAGCAATCGTGCACGAACGCTTCCGCGCCCAAGACTGATTTTCAAAAAAAGACTTCCACCTATGAACTTGATCCAGCTGCTATTTATTTTCGTCCTTGCGGCCTTTCTCGGATATGAACTCATCAAGAAGGTCCCCTCCCAGTTGCACACGCCGCTGATGTCCGGGGCCAACGCCATCAGCGGGATTACTGTCGTCGGCGCGATTCTAACCCTCAAGGCGGGGACCGGCCCGCTTTCGCTGGTGCTTGGCATGGCCGCCCTCATCTTTGCCACGATCAACGTCGTCGGCGGCTACCTCGTTACCGACCGCATGCTCGCAATGTTTAAAAACAAGGCTGATTCCAAATGAGCCCCTCCGTTATCAATCTCGCTTACATTGCCGCTGCGATCCTATTTGTCCTCGGCATCAAAATGCTTGGGTCGGCGAAAACGGCCCGCAAAGGCAACACCCTCTCCGCAGTCGGCATGTTATTGGCGATCGTGGTTACCCTGATGGACCGGGGACTGGACTACCGCTGGATCATCACCGGCCTTGTCGTCGGCGGCCTCATCGGCGCGGTGGCGGCGCGCATGGTGCGAATGACGGCCATGCCGGAAATGGTCGCGCTGTTTAACGGTTTCGGCGGCATGGCCAGCCTGCTCGTCGGTTGGGCTGAATTCGAAAAGATTCGGGCCGGAAGCGGGATTGCGGAAGCCCACGCGGCAGTCGCGCCCCCCGCCTTCACGGCCACGGTGATCGCCCTCGCCGTCTTCATCGGCGGAGTCACCTTCACGGGAAGCATTCAAGCGTGGGGAAAATTGTCCGGCAAGCTGGGCAGCCGGGCCATCGTCATTCCACAGCAGCGCGTCATCAATGCGCTTGTTTTTCTTGGCGTGATTGTCTGCGCCGTCCTCTTCGTCCTTGCCCCGGTCGCGGGAATAGGCGAGGGAGCCCGCTTTGGACTCTTTTTGGGACTGGTCTTCCTGGCCCTTGTTCTGGGTATCCTCGGCGTCCTGCCCATCGGGGGCGGAGACATGCCGGTGGTAATCGCTCTCCTGAACAGCTTTTCGGGACTGGCGGCGGCAGCGGCCGGGTTTGTTATTCTGAATAATGTCCTCATTGTCGCCGGTTGCTTAGTCGGCTGCAGCGGTCTGATCCTGACCATCATCATGTGCAAGGCGATGAACCGCGACCTTGGGAATGTCCTCTTCAGCGGTTTCGGCGCGGCCGGGCAAAAGACGGGCACCGAGGTGCAGGGGGAAATGAAGGCAGCCTCCATCGAAGACGCCTATTATGTCCTCGAGGCGGCCTCTTCGGTGGTCATTGTACCGGGTTACGGTATGGCGGTGGCGCAGGCGCAGCATGCCGTCAAAGAACTGGGCGAACTGCTGGAGGCCAACGGGGCGGAAGTCAGTTATGCAATTCACCCCGTGGCCGGGCGGATGCCGGGCCATATGAATGTCCTTCTGGCTGAAGCCGATGTGCCTTACGAGCAACTCGTGGAGATGGACGACATCAACCCGCATCTTCCTGGCACCGATGTTGCCATCGTCATCGGGGCGAACGATGTCGTCAATCCGGCCGCCGCGGACGACGAAAACAGTCCCATTTACGGGATGCCGATTATTAACGCGCATGAAGCACGAACCGTCTTTGCCTTGAAACGCGGCAAAGGGGCCGGCTTCAGCGGCCTCGTCAACCAGCTCTATTTCCTGGAAAAGACCCGCATGCTGTACGGCGACGCGAAAGGCACGGTCAACGCTCTCGTCAACCAAATGAAGGAAGACTGAGCGGACGAAAACGCCAGTGCTCAGCCTTTCTGAAAAAAGGCGCGCTGCTTTTCCGAGATCGTCATTCCTACTTTATCCATCACCGCGAGCATATCTTCCCAGACCTGGCGCTTGGTCTCGAGGCTGGTATTGCGTAGCAGGTAGCTGGGGTGGAAAGTCGGCATGAGAGGGATTCCCTCGAACTCCTGCCATTGGCCGCGTATCCGGGTCATTCGTCGTTTCGGATCCCGACCCAGAAAACCATCAACAGCGGTCTTGCCGAGGGCGACGACGACCTTCGGCTGCACAATGGAGAGTTGGGCGCGCAAATAGGGCAGACAGTAGGCCATTTCCGCCTGCTCGGGTGGACGATTACCCACGGGCCCCGGCATGGGCGGACGGTAGTTCATAATATTCCCAATATAGACGCGGTCCCGTTCCAGACCCATCGCCCGAATGATCTTTGTTAGCAGCTGGCCGGCCTTCCCGACAAAGGGCTCTCCCTGCACCTCTTCATCGGCACCCGGGGCCTCGCCGCAGAAAAAGATGTCCGCCTCGAGCGAGCCAATGCCGAAGACGACCTGCTTGTCCGGTTTTACCTGCGAACGGCACCACGGATCCGCCAACACGCGCTCCCGAAGACGGTCCCACTGCTCCTTCCGGGTTTCGCCAGCCAGCGTCACTTCCGGAGCGGCGGGCACCTCCGGTACCGCATCCTTCGCTTTGACAGCGGGCTGGCCCTTTTTGGCGGGCCGGCCTTTTTTGGCGGACGGCGGCTTTACCGGAGGAGTTGCCTCCTTATTTACCGGCGTGGGCTTTGCCGGAGGAGTTGCCTCCTTTGGCACCGCCTTTGGTTTTGCCGGCTTTTTCGCCCCGAGATCGCGAGCGTGTTCCTGCAGATACGCCATAGATTCCCCGCTCAGAAACACGGAGGATTCCCCGGCTCGAAACCGCTGTTTCAGTTCATCGTAAATCGCCGCCAGTTCCCGCTCCATGCAGGGAATATCGCCGGTCCCGAAAAGAAACGTCAACGCCGGAGGTGACTTGGAGTCAGAGAGGTTGCAGCTTTAACTGAACGGGATGCCAATGTTCTTACAAGCTTGTCGGGTGCCTTTTCGGGCATGTCCGCGTTCGGAAATTCTCGCTGTTGGGCATCAAAGGATCGCCAAGCCTTAGCGGTGTAAAACGATTAACAAGAAAGAATGCGATGCGGGGACGGACGGTTTAATTCTGGATCAATTCTTCGGCTAATAATCGTTGGCTGACAATTTTCACCCCGGAAACTTCCCGACCCATTAATTCGCCGAAATGCTTATAGTTTCCGGTTAGCAAATGGCTGCATTTTCCCCTGATCGCTGCCGCAAGGACCGGACGATCTTTATGCGGAAGGATCTTAAAGAAATTTTCCGACACGGCCGGCTCCTCAACCCATGCGAATCTCGACTCCAGTTTCTCCAGCTCTTCCAAGTGTTCGGGGAAATGGCTGCCAACATTGCGTTCAGTCTCGTGCCAAACGTAAGCCGAAGCAATCAGCTCCGCGCCGGATTGCTCAAGAGCTTCTAACAACTGTCGGGTGAGCCACTGTGGATTGGCCGCAGAAAAAAGGATATTGGCATCGAGAAACACTTTCACCCTTTGCGTGGGCTGCGGGCCGGCTTCTGTAACTTGGGCAGGATCGCCCGCAACTCCTCGTCGGCGCGCTTGTAATCCGCTACCTCTTCATCGCTGTAAATCTCCGCCGGCAGGACCTTGCCAGGGCGGAGAAGAATGCCATCAGCCGTCTCCTGTGCGATCAGGATGCCCC
>CAYFRH010000006.1:0-54250 GCA_964345345.1 uncultured Puniceicoccaceae bacterium
TAGCTACCGGAGATCACTGTTTTGGCTGCACGGCCGGAGCGGGATCTTCCTGCAGTGGTTCCCTTGTGGAATAATTGTTCCTCAAAATAATATGAACGGCAAAACTGTTGGGACGAATCTTTTGAATTTAATTTCCAAATACACGCAATGGCTGCATACCCGCTGGCCCGCTGGTAAAATCGAAAAACTCCCGGTCATTGGAGAGGATGGCGCAACCAACATTCCGGGAATCCGCGTCTGCGGCGACCTGACCGGGGTTCCGCTTCTGAAGTTCAGCGCGGACACGGGAGCACGAGCGGTACGGGCCTTTCTCAGCGAGCCGGACTTCGACGCGTCGCGAAATTCCGAGGATGGGGTCTGCGATCTTGCCATTATCGGCGGAGGAGTTTCCGGGCTTGCCGCTGCTCTTGAGGCGCAGAGAGCCGGGCTCACTTTCCGGCTTTTCGAGGCCCGGGAGGCGTTTTCGACAATCCGCAATTTTCCCAAGGGCAAGCCAATCTTCACCTATCCCACAGAGATGGAGCCGACCGGTGGGATGCACTTCCAGGCCGAGGTCAAAGAGGCCCTCGTCGACGAGTTGGAGAAACAGCGCCGTGAAGCCGATATTGAGCCCGAATCGCTTCGGATCGATTTCGTACAGCGGAAAGGAGGCGTCTTCGAACTGAAGCCGGACCGAGGTGACCCCATTCGCGCCCGCCGGGTGCTGGTCGCCATCGGCCGAAGTGGCGATCATCGAAAACTCGCCGTGCCAGGTGAAGAAAAAGAGAAGGTTCTCAATCGACTGCACGACCCGAAGGATTACCGCGATCAGCGGGTCATGGTGATCGGAGGGGGAGACAGTGCGGCCGAGGCGGCCATCGCCCTGACCGTTTGCGGAGCAGAGGTAACGCTCAGTTATCGCAAAGGCGAGCTGTCGCGCCCGAAATCGGATAATGTGGAGAAGTTGCAGGCACTCGCAGACGACCCGGAGGCGGAGATTGGTGTGGGCCATCCTTCCTCCGAGCGGGTCACCACTTCAGCCGCCAGCTGGATGCGCGGGGCAAAACCGGCAGGGCACCTCAGGTTGAAGTTGGACACCGAACCAGTCGAGATCCGCGATGAGTCGGTTATCCTTCGCGACAAGGAAAATGCGGAAGAAGAGAAGGTTCCCAATGATGTCGTTTTCTCGATGATCGGACGGGAAGCACCCCTCAATTTTTTCCGCCGTTCCGGCATCAAGGTTCTTGGTGACCGTGGCCCGAAGTTCTGGCTCGGGATGAGTGCATTCGTGCTTTTTTGTTTCTGGCTCTACCATTGGAAGGGTTCGAAGGAAATTCCCCTTTTGGGTGCCCTGCCCGGATGGCTTTCCCCCAGTGCCTCGAACGCCTCAGCCTGGCTGCGCGATTTGGGCGGAGCCTTCGGTTCGTGGTTTGGCGATCCCTCAACAATCTTGGGCACGTTGGCGCTCTCGGCCTCGACGCCGTCCTTCTACTACACCTTGGCCTATTCCCTCATTGTCGTCATTTTCGGAGTTCGCCGTATTCGGTATCGAAAAACCCCCTACATCAAGGTTCAGACGTCCACCCTGATGGCCATTCAGGTGCTGCCGCTTTTTCTCCTGCCGGAGCTTTTCCTGCCGTGGCTCGGGCACAACGGCTGGTGGTCGTCCGGAGCGGGGCAATGGTTGGCAGACGCCTTCTTTCCCGAGGTCAACTATGATCCGAACGGACGGGAGTACTGGCGCGCCTACGGATTCATCCTTGCCTGGCCGCTTATGGTGTGGAACTGGTTCACCGCAGAGCCGCTCTGGGGGTGGCTTATCGTCGGCGTTATCCAGACCTTTGTCATCATCCCTCTGATCATTTACCGGTGGGGAAAGGGAGCCTACTGCGGGTGGATCTGTTCCTGCGGCGCACTGGCTGAAACCCTTGGTGACCGCCACCGCCACAAGATGCCACACGGGCCGGGATGGAACCGGCTCAACATGCTGGGTCAGGGAATTCTCCTTTTTGCAGTGGTTCTGATGGTGCTGCGCATCATCGGCTGGGTCGCGGGGCCGGACTCGTGGTCGGCAAAGCTCTTTTCCGAAGGGTTTACCGGCATTCCTCTGCTCAACTATGCATGGTTTGTCGACCTGTTCCTCGCCGGGGTCCTTGGCTACGGCCTTTATTTCTGGTTCAGCGGGCGGATGTGGTGCCGGTTCGCCTGTCCGCTGGCGGCCTTGATGCACATTTACGCCCGCTTTTCCCGGTTTCGCATTTTCGCTGACAAGAAAAAATGCATCTCCTGCAATGTCTGCACCTCGGTCTGTCACCAGGGGATTGATATCATGAATTTTGCGAATAAGGGAATTCCCATGGAGGATCCGGAATGCGTGCGCTGTTCCGCCTGCGTGCAGTCGTGTCCGACCGGAGTGCTGACCTTCGGTCGGTATGACCGCGAGATGAAGCCGGTCTACGATATTCTCGAGGCGAGCCCGGTTCGTATGGCGGAAGAGAAGGCAGATAAGGAGAAAGGTGCGGCCCAATGATCGCATTTATCACCGGGTCCGGTTTTTACGATCTCCCCGGGCTCTCGCCGCAGGAGGTCGAAACCCGCTTTGGTTCGGCGCGAGTCCTTACCGGCAAACTGAACGGTGACTCCGTGCTCGTTCTTCCACGACATGGAGATGGACACCGGTTCCTCCCCCATCAGATTCCCTATCGGGCCAACATTGCCGCACTCAAAAAATGCGGGGCGACGGCGATCGTTTCATGCTCGGTTTGCGGGGTGGTCTGTCCCGAATGGAGACCGGGAACCGCTTTTGTCGCTGATGACCTTTGGTTTCCGGAAAACCGACTTGGAGACGGAACGGCCTGCAGCATGTTCGACCAACCCGGCGAACCGGGCCGGGGGCATCTCTTGGCTTCCACATTTTTCCATGCCGGACTTTCGGCGGAAGTGCGCAATCATTTCTTGAAGGCGTTGGGCGCCTGCGAGAGCGGTTGCTATGCGCATGTGAACGGGCCCCGCTTTAACTCGGCCGCGGAAATTCGGGCTCTGCGTACGGCCGGAGTCGATTTCCTCTCCCAGACCTGCGGCCCCGAAGCGGTCCTCGCCAATGAGTGCGAACTGCCTTTTGCCCTTGCCGGATTCGGCGTTGATTTTGCCAACGGGGTTGCGGATAAACCTACTCCGGTAGATGAACTGACGGTTAACCTGGAACGTTCCCGCGAGGCCTTTGCCGGTTTAATTCAGGTATTGGCATCAAATTGGCATGACCTGCCCTTTGAGCAATTTGTGTATCGATTCGAATGACGGTACAACATGGGCAAAATGAAGAATGGGCGAATCATCCGCCACGCATCATCCTCTTTCTCAAGGCTCCCCGTAGAGGGGGGGTAAAAACGCGCCTAGCCAAGGTTTTCGGGAATGAGCGGGCATTGCGGATCTATCGGGCGCTGGCCGAACAACAGGTGCGGGCACTTCCTTCCGGATGGCCTGCGGAAATTTGCTTCGATCCACCTGATGCCGGGCAGGAAATGAGGGACTGGTTAGGCGGCCGTTTTTCCTACCGGGCACAAGTCGGAGGAGATTTGGGTGATCGGATGGCAAACGCGGTTCAAAGTGCATTTGAGGAGGGGGAATCATCCGTTCTCTGCATTGGAGCCGATTGTCCCGGACTCGGGTTGACCGAACTGATGGAGGCAGAACGCATGTTGAACGGAAAAAACGATCTTGTCTTCGGTCCCGCCCGCGACGGTGGATATTATCTCCTCGGGATGAAGGGCTATTATCCCGAAGTGTTTGCGGAGATCCCATGGAGCGCCTCGAACACCTTGGAAGTTTCGCTGGATCGGGCCCGTTCGGCCGGTCGGCATATTTCTTTTTTGAAAGAAAAAGTCGATATCGACGTTGCCGAGGATTGGCTGGAATACCTGAACGCGCCGCAGGCACCTGCGGAAATGAAGCAAATAAGATGATTTTTTCAGATTGGGTCCTTCTACTGCCCTATATTCTTAGCGGGCTGGTTCTGTTTACCTACGGTGTGAACTGCTATTGGCACCTCGGTTTTTTTCTGCGCGGGCGGCGCATGCTCCGGGAACAAGACAGGCGTGCGCGGATTCTCGAAGCAAAACTCTGGAAAGATCCCGGATCCCTTCCCCTCGTCACGACCCAAATCCCGCTCTTCAACGAGTACAACGTCGCCGAACGGGTGATTGAGGCCGTTGCGGGAATGGATTATCCAAAAGAGCGGCACCAGATCCAGGTGCTCGACGATTCAACCGATGAGACGGTCGCGCTTGTGGATAAAATAGCTGCCGGGCTTCGCGACCGCGGTCACTGGATCGAAGTGCTTCATCGGGTGGATCGAAGCGGGTTCAAAGCCGGCGCTTTGCGCAGGGGCCTCGATTCCGCGGAGGGCGAGTTCGTGGCGATCTTCGACGGAGATTTCGTTCCCCGAAGAGATTTTCTTCGCAAGACCCTTCCGCTTCTGGTCGAGGATGCCGGACTCGGTCTTGTTCAGGGGCGTTGGGATCACCTCAATCCGACCGATAATCTTCTCTGCCGGGCCCAGGTTCTCGGAATTGACGGACACTTTTCCATTGAGCAGGCCGCCCGGGCGTCCAATCGCCTCTTCCTTAACTTTAACGGGACGGCGGGCATCTGGCGCAAGAAGGCGATCTTCGACGCCGGCAATTGGGAAGGAGACACCTTAACCGAGGATATGGATTTGAGCTATCGTGCGCAGTTGGCCGGATGGCGGCTTACCTTTGCGGGCGAAGCAGCGGTTCCAGCTGAACTGCCCTCGAGCTTTACCGCTTTCAAGAGCCAGCAGTTCCGCTGGGCCAAGGGTTCCATCCAAACCGCACGTAAACTCTATCCCCGCGTCTGGCGTTCGGGGCGACCTTTTATCGCGCGCCTCCAGGCCTTTTTCCACCTGACTCACTACGTCATTCATCCGGCAATTGTTCTCGTCGCTATCCTGAGCCTGCCTGTTCTGTTTATCCTGCCCGAGCGAGTCGGTCTACCGGTGCGTATCTTCGCCGTCCTTGGAATCTTCGTCGCCGCTCTCGGGCCCAACACTCTCTACCTGTTCAGTCAGCGATTTCTGCATCCTCGGGATTGGCGTCGGCGGATTCTCCTATTGCCGGTCCTCACCGCCGTGGGTCTGGGGATATCGGTTTCCAATGCCCGGGCAGTAATTGAGGGGATCATCGGGGTTCGAAGCGGATTTGTCCGAACGCCGAAAAAGGGAAGCCGTAACGCCGTACACTATCGCGTAAAGGCTTCATGGGTGACCGGGATCGAATTGTTTCTCGCAGGCTACTGTGCCCTCTCCTTTGGGCTCTACTGCTGGATGGGCGCATGGGGCATCACGCCGTTCCTCTTTCTCTATGCAATCGGTTATGGCTTCGTCGGAATCCGGTCGCTCCAGGAAATCCGGGAGACCCTTCCCCGGTCAACGCCGGGGACCATGGTTGCGAGACCCTCTGACGCTTCCGGATGAGCGGAAAGGCGATACGTTGGATGCTCTTCTCCGCCGGGCTGCTGACAATTGCGCTCGGTACTTTGCCTTTCGCCACTGCTGAGACAATTTCGGATGCGGGCTTGCTCAGGGTGGGAGGATTTGCCCTCATGGGCTGCGGGTTGGCCATGGTGACGGGCTTCTTCCCCACCGGAATCCGTTGGGGGCATCGGTTCAGTTTTTGGTTCCTCATGGGAGTGGCCGTTCTCCCCCGCATCCTCTTGCTTCCGGCTCCGGAGTCGGATGATATCCATCGCTATCGATGGGAAGGCCGATTGGTTCTGGCGGGGGAGAATCCGTATCGAGCCGCCGCCGATGATCCGTCCCTCAAAGACTACCGCGATGAGGATTGGGGGAAAATGAATCATCGTGAACGTGGAACGGTCTATCCTCCTGTTGCCCAGTTGTTCTTTGCCGGAATGGCTTCGGTTGAAGAGCTGATCCCGCCGCTGTGGCTGGAAAAAGGGCTTTTCCTTGCCTGTGATCTTGGCATCTTTGCCCTCGTCCTCCTCCTTCTTCGTCGGCGGAGATTGCCTCCATCCTATTCCCTTTTTTACGCACTCAACCCGGTCGTCCTCGTCTCGTTTGCGGCCGAGGCGCATTACGACTCGCTCTTCGTACTTCCGCTGGTCGGAGCGGTGCTTGCCCTCGAAACCGGTCGTGCCCGCCTGTCATGGCTCCTCCTCGCCCTCTCGATTCAGGTCAAATTGGTGAGTGTTATCCTTGTTCCGCTCTGGCTGGTTCGGCGGGTATGGCGAGGCTTGCTTTCCGCAGGTCTTTTGATTGCGCTGACATGGCTTCCCTTCGTCGTGGCGGTTCCCGCGTGGTTGTCGGCGGTATTTGCATTTGGAGGAACAAGCGCGTTTTTCGGTTTAATCCCCTTTATCTTCCGTTCGCTTGGCCTCCCCCTTGCCGCTGCGGCCCCGACCGGAACGGCGGTTTTTTGCGGCGCCCTCATCTGGATTCTCCTCCGTGGCGGATCACCGGCAACGCAGGCGCGGCGCTCTATTGCCGCGCTCATTGTTTGCAGTCCGATCCTTCATTTCTGGTATCTTGCCTGGCTCGCTCCCTTTCTCGCGCTCCGCCCGTCCTTGGCCTGGCTCTGGCTCTGCGGTGCCCAAGCCTTCTACTTCTTTGTCTGGCACAACCAGACGACCGAAGGGATTTGGAGGTTGCCCGGTTGGGTCGAGCCGGTGGTCTGGCTGCCATTTTTGCTTCTCGGAATCGGAGAAGGGTGGCGCACGCTTCAAAATCGAAGAGCTGCAGAAACTGGCCAAGGGAGCGGAACCGTGGGAGTCGTTATCCCCACACTGAATGCAGGAGATGTGTTGGAAAAATGTCTTCTCTCAATCGAAGACGGCTCGTCTCTTCCCGATCAGTGCCTGGTCGTCGATGGGGGCTCCCACGACCAGACGGTGGATTTGGCGCGCTCTCGCGGGGTCGAGATAGCCGAGGCGACAACGGGGCGAGGTTCCCAGATTGAGGCGGGGATCCGCCAACTGAATACCGAATGGGTACTCATCCTTCACGCGGATTGCATGATCCACCCGGAAGCCATCGAAACGATTCGCTCACTCGACCGGGAATGTGCGGGCGGCGCCTGCGGGCAGAGATTTACCCCCGGTGGGCCACTCCTCACGGTCGTCGAGTTTATGAACGAAGGCCGGGCCGTTCAGGGAGAATCCTATTGGGGCGACCAGGGGCAATTCTTTCGAAGAAATCAAGAAGGAGTCTGGAGCGGCCTATCGGCCTATCCGCTGATGGAGGACGTTGAGCTGAGCCGCCGCCTCCGCCGGTCGGGAGAAACCCGCTACCTCGGCTTGGAGACGGAAACCGGCACCGCCAGATGGGTACCGGGGCGCCGCCGTGACCGACTTTTGCTGGTTTTTCGGGCAGTGATCACTTTCCGACTGGCCGCCCTCTGCGGCAGAAGCAGGGAAGCCTCACGCCGACTTTACCAAGAGTATTATGGGTCCTCCTGATTGACATCGGAAACCGACTTATCCTCAAAGCCGGACAGCTTGAATTTTAGGTCACTGGATCTCCCTATCTGCCAGGGTAATTGTTCGCTCTTGTAAAGTGGATTCAAGGGTTTGGAGTAGCCTTTGACGGGGAACCCCAACCGGCAGGACCAAGGGGCCGAAGGCTTTCCGAGAATGAGCCCATAAAGCATGGCGGAGAGAGAGGGATTCGAACCCCCGGGACCCTTGCGGGTCCACCTGATTTCGAGTCAGGCACAATCGGCCACTCTGTCATCTCTCCACTTGAAAGAGTGGATATTGAGGGAACGGCAGGTGGAGGAGGCAAGGAAAACCTACCCCAGCAACCAGCGCACGAGGGCGAAGGTGATGGCCATGTCGACAAGGGCCCCGTCGGCAAGCAGGCGCGCAGGCAGGCCGAATTCGCGTTGCCCGGTCCCAACCATCCATGCCAAGCCAAAAAGGCCGACAAGGACCGACGCCCCGGCCGCCGGCGAAAACGGAAAGAGGCCGATGCCCGTCAGCAGGAGGACGAGGAGAACGACCTGCCATGCCCGGCCAAGAAGGTACTGGTTCTCCGGGTCGGTTACCTCCGCCCGGGAAATGACGATCAGATTCCCGAGGGCGCCAAGGCCGAGGGCGAGGAGGCCGTAGCGGCCTGAAGGCGTGGCAAGGGCACCGCTCATCAAGGCAACTCCCGCCGTGAAAATGACGGCTACGCCGATCCGTTTCAACAACGTCCGGAGGAAGCCCGCCGGCAGCCGTTGCACGAGCAGAAGGTAACCGAGGATCACCGCGACAAGGCGCCAGCCGTCGGCGAGAAGCTCGCCCGGCAACCGCGCATGCGCCCACGTTATGGTCACGGCAAAAGCGATCCCCCAGAGAATGGCAAAGGTCCGGAAATGGCGGCGGTAGTAGCGGTGACGCCGTGTAGCGGGCATTTCACGACCGGGACGGGCGTCCAGAAGCCGGTCCGCCACGTAAGTCAGCCACACCGCCGCGAGGAGGATCTCCAGGGAGGCAAGAACGTGCTCCGCCGGCTTTGGCAGGACCAGCCACCATGCCAGCGCGACAAGGACCGGATCCAATGACCACAGCTCCAGCTTGCGCAGGAACCCGGTCACGCGTCCGTCCGCCGCCACGGGAAAGATGTCGATTTCCTCCTCCATCAGAGCAAATTTACGGCGTCGACATCGAGGACTTCAATGACGTCCTTGTCCCATTGAAAGGAACGCCGCTGCTCGCTGAGAAAATGCACCACCGGTGTCACCTTTCCGCAGAAGTACCACAACTGGTAGCGGAAATAGTCCTGAATCCGCTCCACCGGGCAAGGGGCCGGCCCTTTAATTTCCACGTCCAGTTCTTTCAGGCCCGGCTCCACCTGTTTGCGCCATTGTTCGGCATAGAAGCGCACCTTCTCGAGGCTTTTTCCCCGGAAGAGGTGGTGCAGCAGGTGTCTGTAGGGCGGATAACCGAACTCCCGCCGGTGCTCGAGTTCGTCATGGGTGAAGCCCTCGAAATCCTGCTGGCGGGCAAACTGGATCGGCGGGGAGGAAGGGAGGTAGCTCTGCACGACCACTTCGCCGCTGCGGTCGCCGCGCCCCGAACGTCCGGACACCTGCACGAGGAGTTGAAAGCTCCGTTCCGAAGCGCGAAAATCCGGCAGGTGCAAAGAAAGGTCGGCGTCCATGAGGCCGACCAGCGTGACATTGGGGAAGTCAAGACCCTTGCCGATCATCTGCGTCCCGACGAGGACGTCGATTTTTCCCTGCCGGAAGGCGCTCAGGTGCTCGCGAAAGGCATGGCGGCGGCGCATCGTGTCGGCGTCAATGCGCACCACCTTCGCCCCCGGCAGGATCCGCGCCGCTTGCGCCTCCACCTTCTGTGTCCCGCTGCCTTTGTAGTGGATTTTTGGTGACCCGCAGTTCGGGCACTTCCGCGGCACCGCCGCCTCGTCCCCGCACATGTGGCAGCGCAGGCGCTTGTCGTGGAGGTGGTGCGTCAGCGTGATGTCGCAGTGGTCGCACATGGCCACGTACCCGCAATCCGGGCAATGCAGCGAAGAATCGTGACCGCGCCGGTTCAGGAAAAGAATCGTCTGCTCGCGCCGTTCGAAGCGGTCCCGCATCTTGTCCGCGAGGAGCTGCGAAAAGACGCGCCCGCCTTTCTCCCGCCGCATGTCCACCACGTGCATAAGCGGCAGCTGGCGGTCGTCCACGCGCTTGCGCAGCGGCAGCATCCCGTACTTGCCCGTGGCCACATTATGGAGGCTCTCCAGCGAAGGCGTCGCGCTCCCGAGCAGGCACAGCGCCCCGTTCAGCATCGCCCGGTAGACAGCCACGTCGCGACCGTGGTACCGCGGGACCTCTTCCTGCTTGTACGCGGGCTCGTGTTCCTCGTCGACGACGATCAGGCGCAGGTCCGCCACCGGCGCGAACACCGCCGAACGCGCCCCGACGACAATGCGGGATTCCCCCGTCGCAAGGGCCCGCCACGCGTCCGCCCGCTGGCCGTCGGATAAATGACTGTGCCAGACCACCACCTTCTCCCCCAGCACTTCGAAGCGCGCGCGCAAGCGGCCCACCGTCTGCGGCGTCAGGGCCACTTCCGGAACGAGGAATATCACCCCGCCGCCCTCGCGCAGGACCTGCTCCATCACCCGCGTGTACACTTCCGTTTTTCCGGAACCCGTCACGCCGTGCAACAGGCGTACGGTGAAGGCCTTCCGCCCCACCGCCTCTTCGAGATTCTCCGCCGCCGCCGCCTGTTCCTCCGTCAACTCGAATTCCTTTTCTCCCGTCACCCGCTCCGCGCCCGCCAACTCGTCGTCGTAGGCAAGGCGCTCGGAAAGATCCTCCTCCTCCCGCAACCAGCCCTTCTCGACAAGGCCGTCCAGCACCGCCGGACTGATTTCCAGCCGCTTCCGCAGCAACACCCGCGACCAGCGGTCCAACGCCGCCTGACCGGCCAGAAAAGCCATGACCCGCCCCTGCTGCGGCGCTCGTTTTCGCAGCGAAGCCAGCTCCTGCGCCGCCGGCTTCTTGCCCAACCGCAGCACCCTTTCCCGCTTGGCCTGCATGCCCTGCCGCACCGCGCGCGGAATCATCACTTCCAGCACTTGTTCCCGCCCGCAGCTGTAGTACTCCGCCATCCAGCGCGCCAGCCGCAACCCTTCCTCCCGCAAAACCGGAAAGGGCTGCACCAATCCCTGCAACTGCTTTAACTCCCCGCCCTCATAACCGCCGTCCTCCCCCACGGTAACCACCACGCCGAGGTCAACCCGCCGTCCCAACGGAATCCGCACCAGACTTCCCGGCTCCACCAGCCCGCCCGCCGGACCAGCCCGGTACGCCAGTTCCCGCCCCACTCCGCGTAAGGGGACCACCAGCACCGGTTCCTCTGTCGCTCCTCGCTCCATCTTCCCCAAGCCTCAAACGCGATCCCTCGCCATGGCAATCCCCCCCTGCACCCTACCTTTTTTCTTGCCTCCTTCTTGAACGATTTTATTGAATCTTAGTCTCATTTAACATGCACACGGTAATCTTAGGGAATAACCATTCAGGCAATCGGCTCACCATTTAAAATGAATCCATACCGTTGTCCGAATGCCTGTTTACGACCTTCCAGCAAATCTTAAAACAAAGATAGTTTCCAATCATTAAAGAAAGCAAAAGTATGAATCTTCTCGATAAAAAACTCCAGGCACACGACGTGAAAGTCGGCCGAAACTCTGATGCGGCCGATCCTGAAGTACAGGACGTACGCGACCTTCCCTCTTCCGATCGCTCGACCATCAAGCTGTACCTTCAGGAAATCGGAAAGACGCCGTTACTGAAGCCTGCCGAAGAAGTCGAGCTGGCTTCCTTAATCCAGCAAGGCGACCGCTCTGCGCGGGAAAAAATGATCAAGGCCAATTTACGGTTAGTCGTCAAAATCGCACACGACTACGCCAATTTCGGGTTGCCTCTGCTCGACCTGATCAGCGAGGGCAATATCGGCCTGATTAAGGCGGTGGAGCGTTTCGATCCGGAAAAGGGCGGCAAGCTTTCGACCTACGCAGCATGGTGGATTAAGCAGTCGATTAAGAGATCTCTTGCCAACCAAAGCAAAACTATACGCCTTCCTGTCCACCTCGTCGACAAGATCGCGCGCATGCGCCGGATCTCGGCAGAGCTTGAGGAAGAACTCGAGCGGGAGCCGACGAACGAGGAAATTGCTGCCGTAATGGAAATGCCGGTCAACAAGATCGCACACCTGAAGTCAGTAAGTGTCCGTCCTGCCAGCCTTGATGCGCCAGTTGGAGATGACGAAGGAACAGAGTTCGGTTCCCTCATCGGCGATGAAAATTCCGTCGATCCGGTGGACACCCTGCAAAGCAAAAACGTTCTCAATGACCTCAATCACCTCATTGACGAACTTGACGCCCGCGAGGCCGAGATCATCCGCCTTCGCTTTGGTTTGGGCGGGGAAAAGGCGCGCACTCTCGAGGAAGTCGGGGAACAGTTCGGAGTTACCCGCGAACGAGTCCGTCAGCTCCAGAACATGGCCCTCACCCGCATGCGCAAGGCCTTACTCGCGAAGGAACGGCAGCGCAGTCAGGAAGAAATCGATGAAGAACACCGGGAAGCCAAGCGGATGGAAGTTCTTCAGGAATTCTACCAGGAGAATATCGAGGCCAAGAGCGTTCCCAACTGACCTTTTTTGGTTTTACCCGAGGGGGTCAGCCCTTGGATTTTGGTCTACAAACCAAAATCCAAGGGCTGACCCCCTTCTTTTATTCTAATTTGGGTAGCCGGACGGTTACCTTCGTACTGCTGGTAGAGCCCTTATCCGAATCGATCAAGATCGTGCCATTAAGGCGTTCGACGAAGGAATAGCAAAGGCGCAGGCCGAGCCCGGTCCCGCGTTCTCCCCAAGTCCCGGCCTCGGAAATGAACTGATTGCCCTCTTTCATGGAAACGATGCGGTTCGGCTCCATGCCGACACCGTAATCCTTGACACTGAATTCAACAAAATCGGCTGTATCCTTCTCCACCGTAATTTCGATGCGGCCTGACTGTCGGGAGAACTTGATGGCGTTATTGAGCAGATTGCGTGTAATAAACGCTACCAATTCGCGATCGCTCACCAGATCCACCCCGTTGAGGCCGTCGGTCTGAATCATGAGTCCTTTGCGCAGAGCGGCAGGCTTAAGGAGGCCAATCGCGTGTTCGATCACCGGACGAATGGGGAACTTTCTTACCTGTGGGGTAAAATCCTTGCGGCGGACATTCGACCAGCTCAGCAGGTTGTCGAGGGTATGCGTAAGGTGCATAATCCTCTCCTCGAGATCCTCCGCCTGCATTTGCAATCGCGCCTCGTCCCGCTCTCCGGCGGCTTGTTGGATCAGAAAAAGGAGTCCGTTGAGCTGAAAAACCGGGGAGCGAAGATCGTGACCGATCATGGAAAGGAGCGTTTCCCGGGTCGCAATGGTCTCCCGAAGTTCGCCTTCCAGTTGTTTCTGTTTCCATTCGCGCTGCACGCGGGCGGTAGTTTCCTCGAAGAAGACGACGACCTGATCCCAATCCGACCCGCCCCGGTTCAGGGGCTGGTAATTGATATCAAACGAGCGGGCCTTGCCTTCGATAAAAAAAGTTTCCTCCACGCGGCCGCACTGTCCGGCGAGAACATCCGAAAACCGCTTTCTCCAGACTTCACGGTGTTCCGGTTCCAGTATTTCCAAAACAGGCATTCCCCGGGTGAGCTGCACCCCTTTGCTTTCCCGGATAAAGCGGAGGCAGTTTTCATTCGCGAAAACAAGGCGCATCTCTGCGTCGACCACATAGATGTTGTGGGGCGAGCTGTGGAGGATCAACCCGGTCAGCTCCGAGTCCTCCGGCAACCGCGTGACGTCTGGGCCTACTTTGTCGTCTTTCATTCAATGGCGAAAATGGCGGATTCCGGTAAAGATCATGGCGAGGCCACGCTGGTTCGCGGCCTCAATAACCGCCTCATCGCGCATGGAGCCGCCGGGTTGTATAGCAGCCGTGGCTCCGGCTTCAGCCGCCGCCTCCAGCCCGTCCGGAAACGGAAAAAAGGCATCCGAGGCAATGATAGAGCCGGTGAGATCAAGCCCTGCCTCGCCCGCTTTCCACACCGCGATGCGGGAGGCGTCGACGCGCGACATTTGCCCGGCGCCGATTCCAAGGGTGTGCTCGGAGCCCGCATAAACGATCGCATTTGATTTCACATGCTTGACGACTTTCCACCCGAAAAGAAGGGCTTTCCACTCCTCCTCCGTCGGTTGGCGTTCCGTCACCACGTTGCATTCCGCCGGCTTAATCCGTTTCTGATCGCGGTCCTGCACGAGGAAGCCGCCTACCGCCGAGCGCAGATCCTGCAGGGATTCCGTCCTGACGCCGGCCCGGTTGATCATGAGACGAAGGTTCTTCCGCTTTGCGAAGCGCTCCCGCGCCTCCCTGCTAAAGTGGGGCGCAATAATGACTTCGCAGAAAATCTCCCGGATCCGGTCGGCCAGCGCGGCATCCACGGTCTGATTAACGATAATGATACCTCCGAAGGGTGCCTGCCGGTCGGTCGCAAAGGCGCGATCCCATGCCGTGACGAGGTCGTCCGCCGTCGCCACTCCGCAAGGATTGGTATGTTTAAGGATCGCCACGGTAGGCTTTTCGAATTCGCCGATCAACCAGGTGGCGGCGGAAATATCGATGATGTTGTTAAAACTGAGCTCTTTGCCCTGAAGCTGCTCATAAATATCGAAAAAGCGACCGTAGAGGGCCGCCTTCTGGTGCGGGTTCTCGCCGTAGCGGAGGTCCATCGCCTTGGTTCCGTCGAGCTGATAACGGCCGGGGAACCCACCTAAGGCGGCAAGGTCCGGCTCCTCCCCTTCCCGGGCCTCACTTTCTTCCAGCCATGCCGCAATGACCTGGTCGTACGCGCTTGTGCGGGCAAATGTTTTCGCGGCCAGCCGGCGACGCAAAGGAGCAAGGGTTTCTTCCTCTGCGAGGGCCACGAGGACCTCGGCGTAGTCGTCCGGATCGGTCACCACCGTAACGGCCGCGTGGTTTTTGGCGGCACTGCGCAGCATGCTCGGGCCGCCGATATCGATCTGCTCAATGGCCTCCTCGCGCGTGACCCCCGGGGCGGCAATCGTATCCTCAAATGGATACAAATTGACGACGACGAGATCGATCAGGTCGATGCCGGCTTCTTTTGCCTGCGCACGATGATCTTCGCGATCGCGCCGGCAGAGCAGGCCTCCGTGAATACGCGGGTGGAGCGTTTTTACGCGACCCTCCATCATTTCCGGAAAGCCGGTGTATTCCGCCACATCCGTAACGGCAAGTCCCGCCTCGCGGAGAACGCGAGCGGTCCCTCCCGTGGAAAGGATCCGATATGCGTGCTGTTCGATCAGCACACGGGCGAAATCCACGATCCCTTTTTTGTCGTAAACCGAAATCAGGGCTGTTTTGTTCACCCCGGTCAGCGAGAAGCATCCGCAGGCTCTTCGCAAGAGCAATTCCGGGTAAAACCCCCAGAAGAACCCGAGCCCGGGGATTGACGTGGACGCCCACCTCCACAATGTCCGCAATTTGATGACTGTATTTCCTCATTTGTTGTGCGTTTAACCGATCTTAATGCCGCCGGAGGTATCGGCGCCAACTGCCTTCTTCTTCAGCTCGGGAAGGCGAACCTTATCATCGATGCCGGACTGCACCCAAAAATGACCGGGCACGACGCCCTTCCCCGTCTCGAGCGCATCCGCGACCTTGCCATTGACCTCATTTTCGTGACCCACTGTCACCTCGACCACCTCGGGGCATTACCCGTTCTGGCGCGGGAGCATCCGGATACGCCGATCGTTCTCAGCCGCGATTCGCAACACCTCTACAAGCGGTTGCTGCAGAACTCCTGCCAAGTCATGGAGCGGCAGCGTGCCGAGGGTCTGCCGGGAGCCATGCCGCTTTACGGTTTTGCCGATATCACCCAGTGTGCGCGGCAAGTCGTTCCGGTAGTACCGGGCAACGCCCGCCTCTTCGAAACTGCCTCCGGGGAGCGTTTCAATTTTACCCTCTTTTCCGCCGGCCACATTCCCGGGGCGGTCGGCCTTCTCCTCGAACACCGGCAGCGCCGGATTTTCCATACCGGTGATGTCAGCTTCGCGGATACGCCCATGCTGGACGGAGCCCGTTTTCCGTCGGGAAAAGTGGACACCCTTATTCTCGAAACCACGCGGGGCACAACCACCCGCGAACCGAGAACGGATCGTGAAAGCGAAGGCCGTCGGCTCCTGCAATGCCTGCGCCGGACCCTGGAAGGCGGCGGCTCAGTCCTGATTCCCGTTTTCGCCCTCGGACGTATGCAGGAATTGCTGACCCTCCTGCGGCACGCCTTTGCCGGGCGTATGGTCCCGGACTGCCCCGTCTATGTCAGCGGGCTCGGCCTTGACCTCCTCAATGGATTTGAGCAGATCGCCAAAGACAACCGCTCCCTCCGCGTGCGTCGGCGCTTCCTGCGCGATACCGGAGCGCGCAAACTTCCCCCGGATCATCGTCCCGGCAGCGAAGGCCCGGCCATCTACCTGCTCAGCAGCGGGATGCTGATTGAAAACACGCCCTCCTATAAAGCGGCGACCGTTCTCCTACGCTCGTCCCGGAACACTGTCTGCTTTGTCGGGTATTGCGACCCGGACACCCCGGGCGGGAAGCTTCTCGCCGCCGAGCCCGAATCCACCTTCCTCTTCGAAGCCGGCAAACAGGAGGTTCCTCTCCGCGCCGCCATTGAGCGCTTTGACCTGAGTTCCCATGCCGACCGCGAGGAGATTCGCGATTACGCCCTCGCCTGCGGGCCGCGGGCCGTCGTTCTCAGTCATGGCGATCCGGAAGCCCGCACATGGTTCCAAAGGGAACTTACCGGCCCCCTCGGCGAGACGGCCGTTCACGATCCCCCGCCCCTGACGACGATCGAGGTATAAAGAAAGGTTCAACCCTCCCGCCCGGAAGGTATCGGTCTTGTGAAGGCCGTCTCGAGAATTCCCGGGTTAATCGCGACGCTCTCGACCTTGATCTGCTGGACCAGCTCGCCATTTTCGCGGAATGTTACCGTTCTCGGGAACGTGAATCCACCTACTTCCTCAAAATCCGATTGGTAGCGGCGCGTCACGACAACTTCGCCCTCTTCATTCCAATCCACCTCCTCGCGCCCGATGTCGTAGTGGGTCTCCGGATCGATGAAAAAGCGGACCGTGCGCCCGTCGCTGTGCTTCACCTCAAAGGCATGGCACAATTGGTAGTTGAAATCGCGATTGCCAAGGTAGCGCAACGACCAGGCCCGCTCCGGGGCCATGAGCAACTCGGTTACAAGGTCAAGGCTGTTCTCCAGCTCACGTCGCTGATCGGGCTCGAGATCCCTGACGTCCAGCACGCGCCCGTCCCGGAAAACGGCCTGCCAGGCATCGCCCGGCAAAAGCGCCATGACCACGGTGCGTTCGGCGCGGAAAGGGAAATGCGCAGGTGATCGCCGCCTTTCTTCATGACGAGAAGGTCGCGCCTGAATTCGCGGCCCATTGCAATGGTCCCTTTGATCCAAAGACTGCGGATGCGACTGATGGAAGCCCGTCCCCCGAGGCTGGAAAAATGGTTTTCAAGAATAATCTTCGCTTTCGGGCCGAGCCCGGCAAAGGAAGCGAATTCCACTTCCCCGGACGGCTCTTCCGGCGCGCGGGACTCCTGCAATGGCGCAAGCGGCGCAGCGGGTTCAATCGATTGCCAGTTTTCGCTGATGTAGGCCACGCCGAAAAGCACACCGACGACAAGGGCCGCGAGCAAGGCCGCCACCACCATACCCACCCCGGAAGTTTCCTCCCACCATTCACGTTGACGTTCGAACATCCAAGGGGAGCGAAAAGGCCGGTAAGCCCATGCGCAAACTCTTCCATCCAACGCTCCATTCCCTGGAACGACCGCCCCCGTCCATCCCTGCAAAAGAATTTGCCATTTGCCGGGGACGACTTTTCCCTCCGCCCTTTTCTCATCGCTATGTCTACAAGCCTGCAAATCGCCGTTCTACCCGGAGACGGAATTGGACCCGAGGTCATGGAAGTCGCCCTGGAGGTGCTTCGGACCGCCCTCGCCGCCGAGCAGATTCAGCTCGACACAGAGGAAGCCCTCGTCGGCGGTGCCGCCATCGATGCCACTGGCGAAGCCCTCCCCGCCTCGACCCTTGCCGCCTGCGAAAACGCCTCCGCCATTCTTTTCGGCAGCGTGGGAGGTCCAAAGTGGGAAAGCCTGCCGCCGGAAAAGCAGCCCGAGCGCGCGGCCCTCCTACCCCTGCGCCGGCACTTCCGCCTTTTCGCCAACCTGCGTCCCGGATTGTTGTACCCGGAACTGGTGCCGGCTTCGCCCCTGCGCCCGGATTTAATCCCGGATGGCATCGCCCTTGTCTGCGTACGCGAACTCCCCGGCGGCATTTACTTCGGCGAGCCGAAAGCCCGCCGCTCCCTGCCGGACGGGGACGAAGAGGCCCTCGACACCATGGTCTACAAGCGCAGCGAAATCGAACGCATCGCCGACGTCGCCGCCAAGGCCGCCCTCGAACGGGACGGGCGCGTCTGCTCCGTCGACAAGGCGAACGTGCTCACCACTTCCGTGCTCTGGCGGGAAACGGTGAGCGCCTATTTCTCCCGGCATTATCCGCAGATCGAGCTTTCCCATCTGTACGTGGACAACGCAGCCATGCAGATGGCGCGCCAACCCAACCAGTTCGACGTTCTGCTTACCGAAAATATGTTCGGCGACATTCTTTCCGATGAGATGGGCATCGTCTGCGGCAGCCTCGGCATGCTTTGCTCGGCCAGCCTTGGCCTTGGCCGCAATGCCGCCGGTCACCGCTTCGGACTTTACGAACCGGCGGGAGGGTCCGCTCCCGATATCGCCGGCCAAGGCATCGCCAACCCATGCGCGCAAATCCTTAGTGCCGCCATGCTGTTGCGTTTTTCCTTCGGACTCGGTGCCGTCGCCGACCGCATGGAGGCCGCCGTCCGGGAAGCCGTCCGCGAAGGCTACCGCACCGGCGATATTGCTTTCGGAATAGAGCCCGTCTCCACCGCGGGCATGGGCAAAGCCATTCTCGACCGCCTTGCCCGCTCCTGAACTTCCTCCTCCGCTTTTTACCGATATGATGACCTCCGCAGAGATCCGCCAGTCATTCCTCGATTTCTTCCGTTCCAAAGGCCACCACATCGAGCCCTCGGCCCCGCTCTTGCCCACGGCGCCGAACCTCCTCTTTACCAACGCGGGCATGAATCCGTTTGTCCCCTACTTTCTCGGCGAGCGGGAAAGCCCGCATCCGCGCGTCGCCGATACCCAGAAGTGCATTCGCGCGGGCGGCAAACACAACGACCTCGATGATGTTGGCCTCGATACCTACCACCAAACCTTCTTCGAAATGCTTGGGAACTGGTCATTCGGGGACTATTTCAAGAAGGAAGCCATCGAGTGGGCATGGGAACTCCTTACGGAGGTCTGGGGGTTTCCCAAGGAGCGACTCTACGTCACCGTTTATCAGCCCGGAGCCGGCGAGCCGGCGGAATTCGACGAGGAGGCCTACGACCAGTGGTACCGGGTCCTTGGCGCCGCCGGTCTCGATGCGGAAAAACGGATTCTCCGCAGCGGCAAGAAGGACAACTTCTGGATGATGGGCGAAACTGGTCCCTGCGGACCCTGCTCGGAAATTCACCTCGACCTCACGCCGGAGGGCGATACCGAAGGCCGCCTTGTCAACGAGGATTCCCCGTACTGTATTGAAATCTGGAACCTCGTCTTTATCCAGTTCAACGCGGACGAAAACGGCGGCTACACACCTCTCCGGAACAAGCACGTCGACACCGGCATGGGCTTCGAACGCGTGGCCGGGACCCTCGCGACCACGAAAGGATTCACCGATTTTTCGCAGCCGCCGAGTAACTACAACTGCGATCTTTTTCAGCCCATCTTCGCAAAGATTACCGAACTTTCCGGCCTCCAATACGGGGCCACCCTTCCCGGCGATCCGCAGCATCCGCGCGAGGAAGAGCGCCGGGACATCGCCTTCCGCGTTCTCGCCGACCATATCCGCACGCTCAGTTGCAGCATTGCCGACGGCATTCTTCCCGGCAACGAGGGACGCAATTATGTCCTGCGCCGCATACTCCGCCGCGCCGTTCTCTACGGACGACGCCTCCAGCTGGAAGACGGATTCTTCGCCAAACTCGTCGATCCCGTCATCGAAGTCCTTGGACCGGTATTCCCGGAATTGCGGCAGCAGGAAAAGGTCATCCGCAAAGTCATCGGCAGCGAGGAGGCCGCCTTCAGCCGTACGATCGAAAAAGGGCTGCACATGCTGGAAAAGATCTTTGCCGGCCAACCCGACCGCATTTCCGGCGAGGACGCCTTTACCCTCTACGATACCCACGGCTTTCCCCTCGATCTGACCCAGATCCTCGCCGCCGAACGTGGCCTCGAGGTCGACACCGCCGGTTTTGCCGCCGAGATGGAAGAGCAACGGGAGCGGGCCCGCGCCGCACAGCGCAAGAGCGTTGTCCGCGTGGCCGGCGAGGAGGAGGCCGGGGATACCGCAGGCACAGAATTTCTTGGTTACGAAAAAGAAAACCTGGAGGGCCTCACCGCGACCGTGCAGAAGGTGCTGCCCGCCGGCGAAGCGAATCGCAGCCTCATGGTGCTTGACCGCACGCCTTTCTACGCGGAAATGGGCGGGCAGGTCGGCGACCGGGGGCGCATCGCCGTCGGCGGGGAAACGTATCCGGTCCTCACGACAAGTAATGACGGCGGCGGGCATGTCCTCCATACCGTGGAAGGCAATCCGGGCGAGGAAAAGGTCGGAAAAACGGCCAATCCTGAAGTTGACCGCCCCTTCCGCTTAGCCGTGCAGCGCCATCACAGCGCCACGCACGTCCTGCACTGGGCCCTGCGCGAGGTTCTCGGTTCGCACGTCCACCAGGCCGGTTCCTATGTCGGCCCGGAACGCCTGCGCTTCGATTTCGCGCACTTCGAACAGATTTCCCCGCAACAACTCCGCGAAATCGAGGACCTTTGCCGCGGGCGCATTCTCGCCAACGATCCCGTGCAGTGGTACGAGATCCCCTTTTCCGAAAAGCCCGACGACATCATCGCCTTTTTCGGGGAAAAATACGGCGACATCGTGCGGGTCGTCGACATCGGGGGCTGGAGCCGTGAACTGTGCGGCGGTACCCATGTTTCCGCTACAGGGGAAATCGGCTTTATCAAAATTGTCGCCGAGTCCGCCATCTCCGCCGGTACCCGCCGCATCGAGGCGGTTTGCGGCGAGGCCGCCAACGAGCTGGTGGAGGAACGTTTCGCCATCCTCGAGCAACTGGGCCGGTCTTTTTCCGCGCAACCGAGCGAACTTCCGAGCCGCGTTCTGGAGCTGCAACAGCGCATGGCCGACGCCGAACAGGAACTGAAACAGTTCAAGGCCCGCGAGCGCGCCGATAAGGCCGCCAGCCTGAAGGAGGAAGTCCGCTCGGTCGACGGATTGCAGGTCCTCGCCAAACCGTTGCAAGCGGAAAATCCGAACGATCTGCGCTCTCTCGCCGTCAAGGCTTTCCAGGAGCTGGAGAACGGCCTCCTCGTCGTCGGGGGTGTTTTCGGCGGCAAAGTCACCCTTGTCGCGATGGCCTCCGAGGCCGCTATTGGCAAAGGCTACAAGGCGGGCGATCTCATTCGGCAACTGACCCCCGAACTCGGTGGCAAGGGCGGCGGCAAACCGGACTTTGCCATGGGAGGGGGAAGCCAGCCGGACAAGTTGGAACCTGTCCTCAAATCCTGGCTACAATCCCTTGAATCCTGATACTGTTCCACATGAATGAACAAATCTGGCTGATGAAATCCGAGCCTTCGGTCTATTCTTTCGAGGACCTGAAGAAGGCAACGAACAAGACCACTCTCTGGGAGGGCGTACGGAATTACCAGGCCCGGAATTTCATGCGCGACAAGATGCGCAAGGGCGATCCCGTTCTCTTTTACCATTCCAATTGTAAGGAGCCGGGCATCGTCGGCCTCGCGGAAATTTCCTCGGAGGCGGCGTATCCGGATCCGACCCAGTTCGATCCGGACAGCAACTACCACGACCCCAAGGCGACGAAAGAAAAACCGCGCTGGCTTGTCGTCGATGTTCGCTACGTCGACGAGCTGCAACGGCCGGTCACGCTGCAGGAAATCAAGGGGGATGCGGAACTGGCCGAAATGATGGTGGCTCGCCGCGGCATGCGCCTCTCCGTGCAACCGGTAGAGCCGCGCCATTACCGGCGCATCCGTAAACTTGCCCTGTGAGCCTGCTTGCCGACTGGCTTTTCCTGAGCCTCGCCTCCGCCCTCCTTCTCGGCATTTACGACCTTTGCAAGAAGCACGCTGTCAACGGCAATGCCGTTCTCCCGGTTCTCTTTTTCAGCTGCCTGACGGCGGCGGTGGTGTGGGTCGGCCTGTTCCTCGCGGCACCGCTGCTCCCCGCACAGCTGCAAACGCAACCGTTGGGCCCGGTGGACCATCTTCTCCTCCTCGCCAAATCCAGTCTTGTCGGAACGTCGTGGATTTTCGCCTACTTCGGGCTCAAGCACCTCCCGGTCTCCGTGGCCGGGCCCATCCGCGCGACCAGTCCCCTGTGGACCCTTGGCGGGGCGATCCTCCTCTTTGCCGAGCGCCCTACCCCGCAACAATGGACGGGGATTCTCCTGACCATCGGCGCCTTCTATGCCTTTTCCCTCGTCGGCCGGCAGGAAGGCCTGCATTTCCATAAAAACCGCTGGGTCTTTTACACCATTGCAGCGACGCTCCTTGGTGCCTCCAGCGCTCTGTACGACCGCTGGCTTCTCGGCTTCCACGGCTTTACCCCGTCCACCGTGCAGGCATGGTTCCACATCTACCTTGTCGTGTTTTTCCTGCCTTTCCTGTACGGCTGGTATCGACAATGGTGGCCGACGGGAGCCTTTACCTTCCGCTGGTCCATGCCCGCCATCGGCCTCAGTCTGCTCCTGACCGACTACCTTTATTTCTCGGCCCTGCATGATCCCGAAGCCATGGTCAGTCTTGTCTCCGCCCTCCGCCGGGCCAGCGTTCTCGTCACTTTTGTCGGCGGCTTCCTCTTCTTCGGCGACTGCAATTTCCGCTCCAAGCTCCTCCCCACCCTCGGGATCCTTGCCGGCGTATTGCTGATCGTCGGATAAATTGGCGCTTACCAAAATGTGCAGACGTGTTTTCGTGGTTGGCAGCCCACCCGCGAAATCCGCATCAATTCTCATAAAGACGAAAGTGATTTTTGTCTTGTGATTAGCAAACCCTGTCAATTTGCGCAGATTGGGCCAGTGCTGCCGCAAAGTTTGCCCGGAAGAAAAAAATTAATCCGCTATCGCTGCCGCGCTCCTCGGGGAAACGTCAACTTTTCCTCTGACCACAGGTTGCCAGCAGAGACCGCACTGGTAATTTATGCGTTTTATGGCGATGGCGAAGGTCTACATCTATGAGCGTTGTTCCACCTGTCGGAAAGCACGACAATGGTTAGAAGCCAATGAAATCCCCTACGAAACCGCCTCCATTCGAGAAACGCCTCCTGACGAGGAGGAACTGGAACGGGCCCTCGCTTCTGCGGGCGGCAACCTCCGCAAAATCGTGAACACCTCCAGTCCCGATTACCGCAAAGCGGGACTCAGGGACCAGCTCGACCAAATGAGCCGGGAAGAAGTCTTTGCTCTCCTCCGCAAGCAGGGAAACCTCATCAAACGCCCGTTTCTCGTCACCGGAAACACCGCTTGCGCGGGGTTTGATCTCGGCGTCTGGAAAAACGCCCTTACCTGAGGCCCTGCCATGACCGCTTCCTCTTCCCAAGCCATTCGCCTTCGCGGCGTTCGGCAGAACAATCTCAAGAACCTCGATCTCGACCTGCCACTGGGAAAACTGATCGTCGTCACCGGCTTGAGTGGTGCGGGAAAATCCTCGCTCGTCTTCGACGCCCTTCATGCCGAAGGGAACCGCCGCTACGCTGAGACCTTCAGTCCGTACGCCCGCCAGTTCCTTGAGTTGCTGGACCGGCCCGACGTCGACAGTATCGAGAACATCCGCCCCTCCATCGCCATCGAGCAGGGCAACACCGTGCGCACTTCCCGATCCACCGTGGGGACGATGACGGAGCTGACCGATTACAGCAAAGTCTGGTTCGCACAGGTGGCGCAACTGCATGATCCGGAGACGGACGAGGTCATCACCGCCGATACGCCCCTCTCCATCTGGGAAAAGATTCGCACCCGCTACCCGGAGGTGGACATTCTCCTTACTTTCGCGGTGCAGCGGCCCAAGTCCCTCCAACCGGTGACCATCCTCGACTCGATCCGGGGACAGGGCTACACGAGGCTTTACCTCGACGGTCGCATCGTCCGTATCGAGGAAATCACTGCGGAGGAACTCGGAGAAGCCACACGGGTCGAAGTGATCCAGGACCGCCTGCCTATGGCCACGACGAAGCGCCGGCGTTTCCTCGATTCGGTAAAGACCGCCCTGCACTACGGGGAGGGCACTGTTCTCTGCCGCGACCGCGACGGACACTTTCTCGACCAGTTCTGCGAAGGCCTGCAACGTCCCGGAAGCGAGCACCGGTTCCGCCCCGCCAGTCCGGCCCTCTTTTCCTTCAATTCCCCCATCGGAGCCTGCCCGCGTTGCCGCGGCTTCGGACGCATCATTGAAATCGACGATGACCTCGTCATCCCCGACCACAATCTCTCCCTTGCCGACGGTGCCATCAAGGCCTTCAGCGGAGCCGTGTATTCTGAATGCCAGCGCGACTTGCTGCGGGCCTGCAAAAAGCACCGCGTGCGTACGCAGGTCCCCTTCCGCGAGCTGACGGAAAAGGAAAGGGCTTTTGTTTTCGACGGGGACCCCGCCTACGTCGATGATCGCGGGGATTGGCAGCATCGCTGGTACGGCGTACGCCGCTTCTTCCAATCGCTGGAGGAAGCGACCTATAAAATGCACGTTCGTGTATTTCTTTCCCGCTACCGGGCCTATACCAGCTGTCCGGACTGCGGTGGCACGCGTCTGCAGGCGGAATCGCTCTGCTGGAAATGGAAAGAACACCGCCTGCCGGATCTTTACACGCTTCCGGTGGCCGAATTGCTGGCCCTGCTGGAAAAGGAAAGCCCGCGTCTCGAGGACCGGCAAGCGGACCTCGCCTACGAAGCCATGGTGACGCGCCTGCGCTACCTCTGCGAGGTCGGCCTCGGGTATCTCTCCCTCGACCGCTCCTCGCGCTCCCTTTCCGGAGGGGAGACCCAGCGCGTCAATCTCACGTCCTGCCTCGGTACCGCCCTTGTCGATACCCTCTTCGTCCTCGACGAACCCTCCATCGGCCTGCACTGCCGGGACATCGACCGGCTCATCGGAATTCTCCGCCGTCTCACCGATCAGGGCAACACGGTGGTCGTGGTCGAGCACGACGAGGCCATCATGGCGGCCGCCGACCAGATCATTGAAATCGGGCCGCGGCCGGGAAAGAACGGCGGAAAGATTTTGTTTCAGGGCACGGTCGCCGGTCTGAAAAGAAAAAGTAGCTCCCCGACCGGCCAATACCTTTCCGGACGCGCCGGTCCGCCCAAGCGGGAACGGCGGCGCACCCTCGACGAACAATCGACCTATTTGCGCCTGCGCGGCATCCACAAGCACAACCTGCACGACCTCGATATCGAAATTCCCCTTCAGCGCTTTGTTGCCCTCAGCGGGGTCAGTGGCTCCGGAAAATCCACCCTTCTCCACAATGCACTCTACGAGGGCTACCTCGCCCGTTCCGGCAAAGCCTGCAAGGATCCCGCCCGCATTGGCGAGATCACCTGTGACCACGGCTTCGAGGAGGTGCTCCTCATCGATCAGTCGCCTGTAAGCCGCACCCCACGTTCCAATGCCGCCCTTTTTACGGAAGCATGGGACGGCATCCGACAGCTGTACGCACAGACCGACGAAGCCCGGCGCGCCGGATTCACCGTTTCCCATTTTTCCTTCAACAGCGGCCAGGGGCGCTGCCCCCATTGCCAGGGCCTTGGCTACGAGCGCGTGGAAATGCAGTTCATGGCCGACGTCTTCGTTACCTGTCCGCTCTGCGAAGGACGCCAGTTCCGGGAGGAAGTTCTGCAGGTGAAATGGAACGGCCTCGCCGTCGACGACCTGCTGCGGCTTACGGTCGAGGAGGCCTGCCCGCTGTTTGACGCCCATGCCTCCATTCAGCGCAAACTGCAACCGTTGCTCTCCATCGGCCTCGGGTACCTTCCGCTCGGACAACCTCTGAACACGCTTTCCGGAGGAGAATCGCAACGTCTCAAACTCGTCCGCTTCCTCGGTCACCTCGGCAAAGCCCGCCAGCCCTCCCTGCTGCTGCTCGACGAACCGACCACCGGGCTGCACCGCTCCGACATCACGCGCCTCCTCGGCGTCCTTCACGAACTCGTCGACGCCGGACATTCCCTCGTCGTCATCGAACATCATCCCGATGTCCTGCAGTCGGCGGACTGGCTGCTCGAGCTTGGACCGGAGGCGGGCGAGGCCGGAGGACGGCTCGTCTTTGCCGGTACTCCGGAGGAGATGGCGGCTCGGCACACCGCCACCGCCCCTTTCCTCGCTGCGGAAGAGCGCGGGCTCTACCTTCCCAGGAAGCGCGCGACGGCAAAAACCGGCGCCACCCGCAACGGCCGTCTCGACGTCGTCGGCGCCCGCGACCACAACCTGAAAAACCTCTCCGTTCAACTCGCACACGGCGAGATGACCGTGCTTACCGGGGTGAGCGGCTCCGGCAAATCCACCCTCGCCTTCGACATTATTTTCGCCGAGGGCCAGCGACGCTTCATGGAGTCGATGTCGTCATGGGCGCGTCAATACGTCGAGCAACTGCCGCGGCCGGACATTGACCGGCTTTCCGGCATTCCTCCGACCATCGCCATCGAACAGCGCGTCACCCACGGCACGCGCAAGTCGACCGTGGCCACTATCACTGAAGTAGCGCAATACCTGCGTCTTCTTTACGCCCGCGCCGGAACTCAGCACAGCCCCGTGACCGGGGAAGCCCTCGTCGCCCTGCCATCGGAGGCCCTCGTGGGCCATTTGCAGCAGTTTTTCAAACGGTGGCGGCCGAAAAAGGGTACGGCCGTCTTTTATGTCGTGGCTCCGCTGATACGCGGCCGAAAGGGCCACCATGAGCCCGTGGCAAAATGGGCCGCGGGGCACGGCTTCGAGGCCCTTCGCATCGATGGCGCTTATGTCCCCCTCGAACGTTTCGAGCGTCTCGACCGCTATCGCGAACACAACGTGGAACTGGTCACCGCCTCAGTGGAACTTTCTCCGAAAAAGCCGACTCGCCTCCGCAGCCCCCTTCGGAAAGACGCACCGTCTCCGGCCCAAGTGGTCCACGAAGCCCTTGAACTGGGCAAGGGCGTCTTTGCTCTCTGGAACGGGGACGGAGGTCAGCCGGTCTGGTTCTCCACCCGGCGATCCGATCCGGTCACCGGCGAATCCTTTCCCGACCTCGATCCGAAAGACTTTTCGTGGAACGCTCCCCGCGGCTGGTGCCCGACCTGCCACGGATACGGGCAGCTGCTTCCCTTTATGGCTGAGGATGAAGCTTACGATTTCGTTCCCCTGCGTATCGAGGAACCGCAGCCCTGCCCGGACTGCCACGGCGGGCGTCTCAATGCCGTCAGCCGCGCGGTTTATCTCACGACAAAGAAAGGGGACCGGTACAACCTGCCGTCCCTGCTCCGGCTCACAGCGGATGAAGTCCTCGCCATACTCGGGGAACTCGACCTCGACACACGCGGGGAAGCCATTCTGCGCGAGCTGCTTCCGGAAATCGGTGAACGGCTACGCTTTCTCGGAAACGTCGGGTTGAATTACCTATCCCTCGACCGCGCCACGCAGACCCTCTCCGGGGGCGAGGCCCAGCGCATCCGCCTCGCCGCGCAACTGGGCTCCAACCTTGCCGGGGCTCTTTACGTCCTCGACGAGCCCTCCATCGGGTTGCACGAGCGCGACAACGAGCGCCTGCTCCATTCCCTCGCCGACCTGAAGGCCAAAGGCAACACGCTGTTGGTTGTCGAACATGACCTGCGCACGATGGAGCAGGCCGACACCATTCTCGACCTCGGTCCGGGAGCCGGAAAACACGGCGGCGAGATTCTTGCCGCCGGTAATGTCGAAAAACTGCGGCACCACAATGGGAGCCTCACCGGACGCTACCTGCGGGAGGGGATTTCCCACCCTCTTCGCGGCGAGCGGCGAGCGCTCCCGAAACCTTTCAATCGCCGCAGTCCACGCGCCCTCAAGGCATGGCTGGCCCTCACCAAAGCCTCCCTCCGGAACCTGAAAGGGGACTCCCTCCTATTGCCCAAAGGGCGTCTCATCGGCATTTGTGGCGTCTCCGGTGCCGGCAAATCCACGCTTTGCCGCGATCTCCTTCTTCCCGCTTTACAGCTGGCCCGCCGGGAAGAGGCCGATCGGCTGCACGGTTCCCTCGTCAGCGATGGCTACGCCGACCTTCTCGGTGGCGCCGATTTCCGAAGCGTCATCGAAGTCGACCAGTCCCCGATCGGCAAGACTCCCCGCTCGACGCCCGCCACTTACATCGGCGTCTTCGACCGCATCCGTGCCCTTTTCGCGCAGACGCCGGAAGCCCGCATGCAGGGCCATACCGCGAGCACTTTCTCCTTTAACACCAAGGAAGGACGCTGCCCCGAATGCAAGGGGGCCGGCCGGGTCAAACTCGAGATGAGCTTCATGCCGGATACCTACGTCCCCTGCGATGCTTGCGGAGGTCGGCGCTACGATCCCGAAATCAGCGAGGTGCGCTGGAACGGCGCCTCCATCGCCGATGTCCTCGCGATGTCTTTTGAGGAGGCCGCCACCTTCTTCGCCTTCGATACGCAACTCAAGGCCATGCTCGATCTCATGGTCGAGACCGGCCTCGGCTACCTCTCCCTTGGACAGAGTTCCCCCACCCTCTCCGGCGGGGAGGCCCAGCGCCTGAAACTCGTCAGTGAACTGGTCCGCGGGCTCCCTTCTTTCAAGGACCGCGGCCGCGGCACCTTTCAGCCCAACCTTTACCTTCTTGAAGAACCGACCATCGGCCTCCACATGGCCGACTGCGAGCGGCTAATCCAGCTTCTCCACCGCCTTGTCGACCAGGGCCACACCGTCCTTGTTATCGAGCACCAGCTCGATATCCTTGCCGAAGCTGATTACCTCGTCGAACTCGGACCCGAAGGCGGAGACGAGGGAGGTCGCATTCTCTTCCAGGGAACTCCGGAGGATCTTACTTCCGTGCCCGGCTCCCCGACCGCACCTTTTCTCCGCCCGCTGTTAAAAGCGCAGGAACCATAACGGGGGACCACAACGGGGTCAGCCCTTGGATATTGATATGCAGGCGAAAGGCCCCGATCGGATTGTGGGAAAGCGAGACCGGCGGCTCACTCCCCTTTTCTTTTGCCTCTCTCGTTCCCCTCCGACAGAGAGGCTGGGTGCGAAAAATAAAATGGGGAGTTTTAGGATGTGGCGGGATCGCAAACAAATTCGCCACCAGTATCCAGCCGGTGGAGACGGCGGAACTCGTGGCATGCGCCTCAAATACGCCGGGAAAAGCGCGGGACTTCGCGCAGAAACACGCCATCTACGATGCCTACGACAACTATCCCGCCCTTCTCGAGCGGGAGGACCTTGATGCCGTTTACGTCGCGACCACGCACAACTTCCATCATGAGAATGGTCTCGCGGCCATGGAAGCAGGCAAGGCGGTCCTTTGTGAAAAGCCCCTTGCCACAACGGCGGCGGAAGCCCGCTCCATGGCCGCCAAAGCGAAGGAGACCGGCTGCTTTCTCATGGAGGGAATGTGGACGCGTTTCCTGCCCGCCATCCAACAGATGAAAACGTGGATCCGGGAGGGCCGGATCGGGGAGGTCAAAACCCTCCGGGCAACCTTCGCGATCGGGTTTCCCTTCGACCCGGACCACCGGCTTTACAACCCGGACCTTGCCGGCGGGGCCCTCCTCGATGCGGGGATTTATCCGGTTTCGCTGGCGAGTTTTCTCATGGAGGAACAACCCGAGACGATCGCCGCCCTTGCCGAAATCGGCCAAACCGGAGTGGATGAGCAAACCAACGCGGTCTTCCGCTACCGGAAAGGCCGTATGGCCATCCTCGGCTGCGCGGTTTCCAGTCCCTCCGAAAACCGGGTCGAAGTGATCGGCACCGCAGGCCGGATCGTGATCCCCGCCCAATTCATCGGAGCGACCGAGGTGGAACTGCATCAGCCAGATGGAGAACAGACCATGAAACGAATTCCGTTCCAGGCAAAGCATGGCTTTACACCGGAAATCCGCGCCGTCACCGACGACCTCCTCGCCGGAAGAAGGGAAAACGAAGTCATGCCGATCGCGGAAACCGTCGCCGTCGCCGAGACCCTCGACCGGATCCTCGCGCAAATCCATTGAGGGAATCGCAAAGGGGTCAGCCCTTGGATTTTGGCATAGGGGAGGGACGTTTCCGCGACTTGTTCAGCTTGGCATGAACAGGCGCCAGAGGGCCTGCGTTCCCTCGTCCCCGTGCCCTTCTTTTTCAAGGCGCTCATACATCCGGGAGGCTAACTGGAGTCCCGGCAGCTCCAGGTCCATTTGTTGCGCCGATTCGAGGGCAATGCGAAGGTCTTTGCGGAAGTGCTTCACATAAAAGCCGGGAGCAAAATCGCCCTCCAGCATACGCGGGGCAAGGTGGCTCAAGGACCAGCTGCCAGCGGCACCGCCGGATATGCTTTTCAAGACGGTTTTCGGATCGAGCCCGGCCTTTTCGGCATAAGCGAGGGATTCGCATACCGCCACCATTCCGGCCGCGATCGCGATCTGATTGCTCATTTTACAATACTGGCCGCTTCCCGCCGAGCCCTGCCGGAGGAGAGTCGTGCTGAAGCACTGCAGGAAAGGAAGCGCGCGTTGAAAGGCCTGCTCACTTCCCCCGACCATAATGGACAGCGTTCCGGCACGCGCGCCGGCATCCCCACCCGAAACCGGAGCATCGAGAGCCGCCGCCCCTTGCTCGGCGGCCTTTTCCGCAATGCGCATTGCCAGATCCGGACGGGACGTGGTCAAGTCGACAAGTAAATGCCCATGGCAGAGGGCAGAGAAAAGGCCCTCTTTCCCAAAATAAACCTCCTCAACGTCCTCGGGAAAGCCAACCATGGTCATGACCACCTCGGCGGACCTCGCCACTTCCGCAGCCGTCCCGACAAAGCGGGCTCCGGCTTCCTCGACCTCGAGGGCCTTGCTTCGCGTCCGCGTTGTAATGACAAGGTCATGCCCCGCATTGAGCAGATGCAGCGCCATGCTCCGTCCCATGACCCCCGTGCCGATAAAGCCGAGGGTCGCTTCCGCTTCTTTGCCGTTTCCTTTCATTACGGGCAGGTAACGCGCTTGCGCTGAAATTGGCAACGGGCGAAGAAAGGGTCAGCCCTTGGATGTTGGCATGGGACAGGCTTTTTTGCAGGGGCAATTTTGGATCGCGCCTTTCTGCATCCATTGTTCAAGCCAAGCTATCCCGCCAACATCCTCGTCGATGTTTTTTCAGGGTGATGGAAATCGGCCTAAAATTTCGCCGTGGAAAGCTTATGAGCAACCTACCCTCCGAGACGACTGCCACCGTCGCGGGCTTCCCTACAGGAGGATTGCCGTCGAAGTAGGCAATGCCACTATTTCCGCCCATGAACCTCCCATCCCCTCTTCAAATCGTACTCGTCGGCTGCGGGAACATTGCCAACTCCTGGCTGACACCGCTGGCCGAATTTCCCGACGCACAGGTTGTCGGCCTTGTGGACCTGAACCAGGACACGGCGGAACGGCTTCGGACAAAATACGAGTTGCGAGGGGCGGAGACCGGCACCGTGCTGGCGGAGATGCTTGAACGCCTGCAACCGGACGCCGTCTTCGACTGCACCATTCCGGCGGCGCACCGCGCGGTCACCCTTACCGCTCTTGAGCACGGCTGCCACGTCCTGGGCGAGAAACCCATGGCCGAAAACATGAGGGATGCCCGGACCATGGTCGAGGCAGCGCACCGCGCGGACAAGCTTTACGCGGTCATTCAGAACCGGCGCTACGCCCCTCCCATTCACCGCTTCCGCGATTTCCTGCGGAATGGTGCCATTGGTTGTCCGCATACCTTCCATGCCGATTTTTTTCTCGGGCCGCACTTCGGCGGCTTCCGGACGGAAATGGAACACGTCTTACTTCTGGACATGGCCATCCACAGTTTTGACATGGCTCGCTTCCTCAGCGACACCGATCCGGTGTCGGTTATCGCCCACGACTGGAATCCCCCGGGCTCCTGGTTCCGGCATGGAGCCTCGGCAGCCGCAATATTCGAAATGTCGAACGGCGTCACCTTCAGCTATCGCGGCAGCTGGTGCGCGGAGGGCCTGAACACCTCCTGGGAATGCGCATGGCGGACTCTCGGCACAAATGGTTCAGCCACATGGAACGGCGACGAGGACATCCGCGCCCAAGTCCCGGCGAGCAACGAAGGATTCATTCGACCGGTGCGGAAGGTAGAGGCACCCCCCGCCTCTCCCTTCTCCCATACAGGGCACGCGGCGCTGATCCGGGAGTTTCTCGACGCCCTCCACAACGACACCAAACCGCAAACCATCTGCACCGACAACATCCTGAGCCTCGCCATGGTGCACGCCGCCATACAAAGCGCCGAGGAAGGTCGACGGATTTTTCTTGCAGGCCACTTTTAAGCAGCGGGAGGCCTGTGCAGAAAAGCCCCGCTACCAGCTGCCTGAAAGAATTCGAGGTTGTTCGCTTTGAAACCGCTGCTTCCGGAAACTATGCATTCGCCGCGAGGGTGGTCCTGTTTTCATCTTCAAGGTGTTTCGCTTCGGACTTATTAAAGGAAACGGCGGATATTCGGTAATGTGGCGCGGGGCGACGGGACACGGGCGGGAGCCCGTATTTACGGCTTACAGGGACACGTACGGAAGCCCCCTACCGGGTCGGCTTGAGGGCCGGGATACCATCGGCCTCGTCGAGCGGGCGCGGCCGGGCGGCGGATGCTCCATTGGGACCAGGGGCGGGCTCGTCCGATGCCGGGGAACGGAACTCAAGCAACTTCCAGAAACCACGGAAATTCACGCCGCGCACGTTGTCCGGACGCACCCCGGCGCATTCCACGAAATTCTCCAGTGAAAAGTCGGGCCGGAATCCGAGCCTTTTGGAGAAAGGGGTCAACCGGCGTTCCACCTTGCGCATGAGGGGTTTGCTCGAGGTGAAATGATTGACCACGATGACGGGGCCGCCCGGGCGCGTCACGCGGAACATTTCGCGCATCATCGCGGCAGGGTTGGGAACGACTGAGGCAACGTGCATGGCGACCGAGCCCGCGAAGGCATCGTCGGGATACTCGAGGTTTTCCGCGTCCATCTCCAGAAGTTCGCGGGCCTGGGGAAAATCCGGGCGGAAATACTTATTTCGCGCAATCGCCAGCATTTCCGGGCTAACGTCAATGCCGGCCACCTCGACCTCCGGTCTGTAAAGGGGCAGGGAAAGCCCCGTGCCAACGCCGATTTCCAGAATCCGGTCACCTGGTTCCCCCGGAAGGGCCTTCACCGCCTCCCGGCGACCTTCGCCGACGATCCGGCCGAAGATGTAGTTGTAGACGGGGGCGTAAAACCGATAACTCCTGCGTATACTTTCAATGTCCATAGGTACTGTCGGGCCGCAAGCCCCTTGCGGTCGAGACTTCCAGAGCCGAAGAGACCGAGGCTTGCTATTTGAATGGCGTTCGCAGATCACTTTTGGTGCCAAAACCTGCGCAGGATGCAAGATAAACCCTGAAATTCCCGGGAGTCCGTCCTGCAGCCGGGATTTTCAGCCCTGGCCACTTGGGATCGCCCGCCTTCTTTCTAAAAAAGACTCCTTCGGCTTGTCAGGATTCCTGACCGGGTGAAAAGGCACAGAAATCTTCAGCGGTTCAGAAAACCGCCCATTCCTTTTGGTACGGTCATTTTTCGAAAATCCGAGGGTGCTTCGAAAAGGGAATCCGGAAGGTCCTTCTTCTCAATATTTGTGACTTTCATGTGGAACCGCTTGCTGCCATTCTTGTAGCCAGTTGCTTCCAGTGGGAAGAAGGCGCTTAATCCTGTCAGCATGCGCAATGGCGAAGAGGACCGATTCATCATCGGATTCTGTACGAGGGGCATTGAGCCGATTTCCTCAGTGGCCCAGACCTCCGTTTTTCCCTCCTCCTGATCGAGAACAAATTCGTGCACCTTATAGCCATGCATTTCTCTGGTCTTCCCGGTTTTCCTAATAGGCATTTCTTCGATTGAGTCGGTTTCACTATCGTCCTGGGAGGCTCCGCCGGCCGACCTTTCCTCCGGAATAGGCATTTCCATGTACATCTTCCGCGACGGCATGATTACGAGAATCTTTTTCATACCGTCCCGCATGATGATTTCCCCCGGCATCGGTTGATCCTGCATTTGCATGCGGACGTTGCCGTCTTTGGTCGCGACCGAGGAAGCAAAACTGGTTCCCTCCGAGGAAACCTCCATGTCAAAGGTCCCCTCAAAATGATCCGCGGCCTTGATGGAAACGGCCAGAATTGCCGCTAATGCGCATTGGATAATAATTTTCATAAAGATTATCTTATTCTGGAGGCCACTCCTTTCCAGCCTAATCCGGCAATCCTAATGTCCGGATTCTACGCCAACCTATTCATGGAACTTCGCGCCGCCTTCATCACGCGAATAGACAGATCGAGCCGGACAGCCAGCCAACGAAAACAATCCCAAACCGCTGTTACCGTGAATAATACCAAATCCAATCAGGATTGCGCAGATCGTCCTTTTTTTTCACACAGCGCCCTGGAGCCTTCGGAATAAGGCAAGGATCAGTTAATTCCCCGAGAGCTCTGCGGCTCCGTGTAAGGCAACGTCGTCTATGCAGTCCATATTGGAGGCAAAATAATTTAAGCCAAGGCCTTCCCGCCCATCCAACAGATCGCCTCCGCCCATCACTTCTTCTTGATGGAAACCCGGTTTACGCTTGAATTTACAATTTGTTCAACCATACAAATTCAAGCCGTTGTTTTAATAATTCATTTTGTAAACCCTAACTCTTGAAAGCATAAATATGAGCCTCTCCCTCATTGTCGGAAATATCCCTTACGGTGCGAGGGAACAGGAACTGCGGGAACACTTTGAAACCGTTACGCCAGTGGAAGATGTCCATTTTGTTCTGGATTGGCGCAAAGGACGGTTCCGCGGATTTGGATTCGTCCAATTGGCTGAGGAGGATATGGAGAAAGCGCGGCAGGCCCTTGATGGACAGCCCTTTCAGGGCCGATGCCTGAAAATCAGCCAAGCCCGAAAGAGTGCGGGCAAGGAATCCCAGTGCTTCGGATAACCGGGAGCCTGGTCCTTCCGCAACGCATCAGCGAGGGCGCTTCGAGCCTCCGCGGCGATAAAGAGTCCAACCGAAGGCGACTCGCCTCCTATAGCTCCACAAGCCGCTGATAGAGCTCCGGTCGGCGGTCCCGGAAAAAACCCATGGAAGCGCGCTGGAGACGGATTTTCTCCACCCCGAAACTGGCAGTGAGAACGGCATCCCCGGACGAAGGGGCCTCTTGCAGAATTTCGCCATAGGCATCGCAGATGAAGCTGTGTCCGTAGAAGACCTGTCCGCCTTCGTCACCGTAACGATTACTCGCGACAATGGGCACCACGTTGGCGACAGCGTGCCCTTGCATGACCCGCTGCCACATGCGACGCGTGTCCAGTTCGGGCTCCTCCGGCTCGCTTCCTATAGCCGTGGGGTACAGGAGCAGGTCAGCCCCGTCGAGAACCATGGCCCGGGCGCATTCAGGAAACCACTGATCCCAGCAAATGCCGGCTCCGATGCGTCCGCAAGAAGTGTCCCAGACCTTGAAGCCGGTATTGCCGGGACGGAAGTAGTATTTTTCTTCGTATCCGGGACCGTCCGGAATATGGCTTTTTCGATACACACCAAGGAGCGAGCCGTCCCGCTCCACCATGGCGAGGGAGTTGTAGTAGGCATTTCCGTCGCGTTCGAAAAAGGAGACCGGAAGGACGACCCGGAGCTCCGCCGCCAGTTCCTGCATCCTCCGGATGACGATGTGCTGCTGCAATGGATACGCCCGCGCGAAAAATTGCGTCTTTTCCTCCCGGCAGAAGTAGCTGCCCTCAAAAAGCTCGGGAAGGAGGATCAGCTTCGCTCCTTTCTCCGCCGCCTCCCGGACCGCCGCCTCCGCTTTGGCAAGGTTCTCCTCAAGGCAGCCGCTCAAGTTAAGTTGAATGGCCGCGACGGCGATTTTGGATGGGGATTGATCGCATTGTGCCATAGTTGAAATATGCGTCGGGGGGGCGGACCCTTGCAAGAGCAAGTGCCCATCAATACCTTTTCTTAAGGTACACCGCAGCGTTTCGCTCCAACTACGCGTACCGGACCAAGCGCACCTGCAAGGGGGCGAGCCGGACTTCTCCAGAGCAGGGTGCCCCGGAGAGCAGGTCCGTTCCTTCGCCCTTAATCGCGATTTTGGGCGCCTCTTTGCGCGTATTGACAAGTCCAAGGGCGGAGGGCCGGCCCCCGGCGTCGACGCGCGGACAACAGAGGACGCCCTCGCCGCCGCGGGCGCAGTCGAAATCGAATTCGTTTTCCGCCGGTTCAAAGCGCTTCCATGCGAATTCGAAAAGCCGGACCATCGTAAAGCCGACCTCGCGCATGCGGACGACATCCTTTGTCCATTCCTCTTCCGGCCACAGCTCGGGATACCAGCTGACGCCAAGGTGCAATTGCTCATCGTTGTTCCAAGCGGGGGTTGGCAGGGTCATGCGAACAGGCTGGAAAGGTCTTCCCTTTGTTGGCGAACCTTTTTTCCTCCTGAAATCCGGTTGCGGTTTTGGAGAACCCACCCTATCCCGGGGAGCATGAAATCCGAACGAAAGCGCAACGTTCTCTGGATCTTCGGGGACCAGCATCGCGGACAGTGCCTCGGCTACCGGGGGGATCCGAATGTCCGGACGCCCGTCCTCGACAACCTCGCCCGCAAGGGCCGCCGCTACGACTGCGCGGTGGCCGGAGCGCCGTGGTGTTCCCCTTTTCGCGGTGCCCTCCTGACGAGTTCCTACCCGCACCAGAACGGCGTCATCAAGACGCCCTGCGCCCTCGATCCGTCGCGTAAGACGGTCGCCCACGCCTTTCGTGACGCCGGTTACCATACCGCATGGATAGGAAAGTGGCACCTCAACGGTTCCAACAACGGCGACCACCTTGTCCCGCCGGACCGCCGCGGAGGCTTTGATTACTGGCTCGGCTACGAAAACAACAACAACCAGCACCACAGCCACGTTCATGGAAGCGGTTGCGAAGAGCCTGTGCGCCTGCAAGGCTACGAAACCGACGCTCTCACCGACCTTCTCATCGATCACCTTACAACCCATGTACAGGCGGACGGCGACGGCGACTACCGTCCCTTTTTTGCCAGCTTGTCCGTGCAACCGCCGCATCCACCTTACGTTCCTCCGCACGATCCGGCTTACGGACCGCCGAAGAATCCTGCCGAAGTCCAGCTTCGGCGCAATGTTCCGCAGGTCCCCTGGCTCGAGGAACAGGCCCGCCTCGATATTGCCGGCTACAGTGCCATGGTCGAGAACCTCGACTGGAACGTTGGCCGTGTCCTCGCCGCCCTGCGCCAACTCGGGATCGACGAGGAAACGTGGATCGTCTTCTTCTCTGATCACGGGGACATGCTCGGGAGTCATGGCCACTGGGAAAAATCGGCTCCATGGGAAGAATCGATCCGCGTTCCCTGCATCATTTCCGACGTCGGCGGAACCTTTCTCAACCAGTCTTCCGAGGCCCCCGTCAATCATGTCGATATCGCCCCGACCAGTCTCGGGCTCTGCGGAATCAACCCGCCGGACTGGATGCAGGGACACGATTATTCGGGCTTGCGCGAAAACGCCGGTGCGGAGCCGGATTCCGCTTATCTTCAACAGATGGTCCGCAAACATCACACCCTCTGCCCCAACAAGGAATGGCGCGGAGTGGTGTTGCGGGACGGCTGGAAATACGTTTGTACACCCGGCAACGACTGGATGCTGACCTATCCGCGCGAGGACGTCCACGAGCTGGCCAACTTCGTCCATATTTCCGCTTATCAGGAACAGCGCGCGCGCTGCTGGGACGCCCTCAAGGAATGGATCGAGCGCACCGGGGATGATTTTCCCTTGCCGCCACGGGAGCTGGATTCCTAATCCTTTTCCCTTGCCCGCTACCCAAACCTCCATCGCCGACCGCTTTGGCAAATTCACCGGCGACGGACGAGAATACCGCGTCACGCAACCGTTCACGCCGCGGCCCTGGCACAATTATTTCTTCAATAACGAATACCTCGTCAACCTGACCCACTTCGGGACCGGCGCCAGTTTCCGCCAGTCCACCGGAGAGGGACTTCACTGCAACATTACCGAGGATCCCGATGGCAACGGCGGTCCGCGTTTTTTGTATCTACGCGATAACGACAACGGGCGCTACTGGACTCCCACCGGCGCCGGATCCACCCGCAAACCGGCGGGCCGGCGTTGCGACATCGGTCTCGGATAACAGGTCATGCACAGCCGCCAGCGGAAAGTCGAGGCATCATAACGCGTCTTCGTCCATCCGGAGGAACCCGCCAAGATCTGGACCGTCACCTTGACGAACAGAGATGCGCAGCCGCGCAACCTGTACCTTTCCGGTTGGCGCACCGGTTTGGCGGCATGGATCTACATGACCGCCGTGGAGCGGATTCTCGTTTTACGCGCCGAATACGACGGGCTGCGCGTCGATCCCCTCCTGCCCGCGGGCTGGAAACGCCTCCGTGCCAGCCGCGTGTATCGCGGAACCCGCTACAAAATAACCTACACCGGCTCCGGACGCGAGGGGGCCCGCCCTGAAAGTATAACCGTGGACGGCAAAGTTCTCGACGACACGCTGATCCCGCACAACGCGGAAAAGACCGAAGTAACCGTGCGGGTGAAGTTGGGATAAATCGATAGTGCAGGTAGCCGCCACCCCGAAGCCGAGTCGGGGGAGGTTGCTCCGCGAGGCTCCGTGAGTCGGCCTGGAGACCGACTCTACAGCGGCCGATACCAGATATTGCGGAAGCGAACAAGGTCGCCGTGATCCTGCAGGGCAAGGGGTCCGACCGGAGGATGCGCTTCGTACTTGGCCAGCTCCTTGTGCATCGTCGGTCCTTGCAGGGCCTGGCCGTGGTGCTGGACAACGCCGTTGAGAAGCACCGTCACCACGGCCGGCGAGACGAGTTGTTCCGATTCGAAAACAGGGGCTTTCCAAAAGATGTCGAAACAGTTCCATTCGCCAGAAGCATGTATCGGGTTCACCAGCGGCGGGTACTGGCCGTAAATCGCCCCGACGGTGCCGTCGGGATACGTCGGATTGTCATAATTATCCAATACCTGGATCTCGTAGCGACCCATGAGAAAAACGCCGCTGTTGCCGCGGCCCTGGCCTTTTCCCTTCACCACTTCGGGAGAACGGAACTCGAGGTGAAGCTGGGCGTCACCGAATTCCTCTTTTGTCCGGATATCTCCTTTGCCGGGAACTACGCAGAGACAGCCGTCCTTGACCTCCCATGCGGCGGCTTCCCCGGTCTTTTTGCTTACCCAGCCATCGACGGAAGTTCCGTCAAAGAGCACGACGGCATCGTCGGGAACGGGAGGCGTGCCTTGAAACCGGACGATTCTGGGCTGGGGCCGGGTTCCGTCATGAACATGGTAACCGGAATCCGGGAGGACGGGGGTATCGCCGTAGCCGAGAGGAGCATTTTCTTCTTCGCGTTTCATAAGATAATTTCCAGTTTCAGGTTTAGAGATAGGAAAGGGCCTTGCCCGCGAAAGTGGCAACCTCAACCTCGCGCCCGGACGTCGCGCTCTCGTAGAGGGCGTCGAGGATGATCTGGATGCGGATTCCATCCTCCGCTGTGGCCGGAAAGGGCCGATCCTCGAGCAGGCATTGCACGAGCGTTTCGTAGGAGGAAAGGGTCGGCTCCTGACGCAAGGGAACACTATTGAAGGCATGACCGGCGACGTCATGACAAAGATGGAGGGAATAATCGCCGTGCGGTCCGGGTGCTGTTTCAAGGCTCCCTTTTTCGCCGTGAAGACGGAGGGCATGCTGCTCTTTCCTCACCTGATATCCTTCCCATGAGACCTCGAACAGGATAGAGGCGCCGTTATCGGTACGTATAAAGCCAGTGGCAAAGTCCTCCACATCGAAGGTTTTGCCTTGCTGCCGGGCCATCTCAAGACCGCGCCGATAATGCGCCATTCCGCTTACCGTGGCCGGTTTCGCTTTACCCATCAGCCACAGGACCTGGTCCAGCTCATGCACACCGAGATCGATAAGAGGTCCCCCGCCGGATTTGTCCTTTTGGCCGAACCAGCCGCCAAAGCCGGGGATGCCGTTACGGCGCGTCCACTGGCAATAGGCGTGATAGACCGGGCCGAGGGCACCGTCTTCAACGAGAGATTTGGCCGTTTGCGCAACGGGGCTGAAGCGTTTGGAAAAATTGATGAAGAGACTCTTTCCGCAGGCATCCGCTTTGTCACGCATGCGCAGGGCGCTCTCGACATTCATGCTCATTGGCTTTTCGCAGAGGACGTGTGCTCCCGCCTCGAGAGCGGCCACGGTCATTTTCTCATGCAGAAAATTCGGGAGAGCCACGGAAACAAGGTCCGGCTTTTCCTCGCGGAGCATTTCCTCCGCCTGGGTATACGCCCGCGCCTCCGGTGCTTTTGGCTTGTTCTGGCGCAGCCGTTCCTCATCGAGGTCGGCCAAGCCGACGATTTTTGCGCCCGGTGCCTGCAAATAGCTCTCGAGATGGATTCGGCCCATACCGAGTCCAATGATGCCGATCTTTACTTCTTTCATACAACGAGTGCATCGGGAAATGGCACGAGCAGAAAGTCAACTCCTCTTCTGCCCTGTCAATCGTAGCTGGCCCACCATTCCCCCGAACTTTCTTCGCCGAGGGAACCTCCGTTGGTGGCAGTGACATCCCGATACCGGTAGGCACTGTCTTTCGGAATTCGCCGCTGGGTGGCGTCATCGACGAAAACGAGGCCAAAGTATTCACCTTCAATAATAAAGGTCAGGTGCACGGCAGGGACCGGCCCATCCAGACCGCTGGCTGGGACGGGGCCTAAAGCTCCGAGTGCTCCATAGCTTCAAGAGAAAACAGCTGGATGTGTGCAACTCTAATTGAATCTGGTATCCAATCGCGGAAGAAATCGGAATCAGGACTCAACCTCCGCATCCGTGCTTGCCCCGCCGGGTTCCTTGCCATGACATGAGGAACCTATGCGCATACAAACATTTCAAGGACTGCGGCCGGCGGCCGCCTCGGTGGAGCGTCTGGTCTCGCTCCCCTACGATGTCGTCAACACGGCCGAAGCCCGGGCCATGGCGGAGGGCAATCCGCTCAGTTTCCTGCACGTTGTCCGTCCGGAAATCGACTTTCCGGAGGGTCAGGATCCCTACGCCGACGAAGTGTACAAGAAGGCGGCGGCGAACCTAAGCCAGTTGCAACAGGACGGCCACCTGCAACGGGAGGACAAACCCTGTGCCTACCTCTATGAGTTGGAAATGAACGGCCACCGGCAACGCGGAGTCGTCGCCCTTTCCCACGTGCAGGACTATGATGAGGACCGCATCAAGAAACATGAAAAAACGCGCGTGGAAAAGGAAAACGATCGCACGCGCCTGACCTCGGCGCTCAGCGCCAACACCGGCCCGGTCTTTCTCACTTATCGGCAAACGGAAAGCCTTGCCGGGCTCATGGATCGCGCCGGTAAAGGTGATCCCCTTTATCAGCTGACCACCGAAGACGGCATCCGGCACCGCATCTGGCGAATCGAGGAAAGCGACACCCTCGGCTCCGCCTTTGCCGAAGTGCCGCAAAGTTATGTCGCCGACGGACACCACCGGGCCGCTTCCGCCGCCCGCGTCGCCCGCGAACGCCGCGAGGCCAATCCCGAGCACACCGGTGAAGAAGACTACAACTGGTTTCTGACCGTCCTCTTTCCCGCCGAAGAGCTCCAGATTCTGCCTTACAACCGGGTCGTCCATGACCTCAACGGGCTTGAGAAAGGCAGTTTCCTGCAACAACTGCAAAAGCGCGGACCCGTGAACGAGGAGCAGGACGGCCAAACCTCCCGGCCCGGTGAGATCCGCTTCTACCTCGGAGATTGCTGGCGCAGCCTGCACCTTCCGATACCGGAGGACGCGGACCCCGCGAGCCGTCTCGACGTCAGCCTCCTGCAGGAAAATGTCCTTGCCCCGCTTTTGGGAATCGACGACCCGCGCACCAGCGACCGCGTTGAATTCGTAGGCGGAATCCGGGGAGAATCCTATTTGCGGGAGAAAGTGGAATCCGGCGCCAGCGGGGTCGCGTTTTCGCTTTACCCGGTCACCGTCGATCAGTTGATGGATATCGCTGACGCCGGCCAGATCATGCCGCCGAAGAGTACATGGTTCGAGCCCAAGCTTCGCTCAGGCTTCTTCATCCACACTTTTTAACGGAAGGTCACTCATTGTTCAGGGCGGTGCAGAACGCGGTACGGAACCTGGGCAAGCGCGATTTTGCCGGCAGGCAGGTAGCCGCTGAAGGGCATGCTGATGACCGCGGCCCGGCGTCCGAGGATGGTTCCCGGTTGCAGGACGCTGTTGCAGCCGGCCTCCGCCCCGTCGCCGAGAAAGGCCCCGACCTTGCGCAGGCCCGTGCGGAAACGTTCGTCTTCTATCCGGACCACGACTTCATCACGGGCGAGACGCAGGTTCGCGCAAATGACGCCGGCTCCGAGGTGGGCGCGATTGCCGAGAAGGCTGTCCCCGACATAGTTGTAGTGGGGCGTCTCGACATGCTCCATAAGAAGGCAGTTTTTATACTCGCAGGAGTTCCCGAGAACGGAGCCAGCACCGACGATGACATTGCCGCGCACAAAAGCCCCCGGCCGGATCTCCACTTGCGGACCGATCCAGGCCGGACCATGCAGGGTGGCGGTGTGTGGAAGCTTGATGGAGGGATCCAGATAGACATCGCCCTTCACCTCCACCCCGGGCGGGATTTCCGGACCGCTTTCGGCATGTTCGTTAAAAGGAAAAGCCGCCAGCGCTTCCCGGATTTTCGGCAACCATTCCCACGGATGCAGCTGCATGGGAAACCAGTCGGCAAAAGGCAGGCCTTCCGGCCAGGTAAAGAGTTCTCCCGCTTGCATGCGCGGTAGTGTGGGTGAAGGGGTCTTCCGGTCAACGGCTTTTCCCGGCAGCAAGGCGCGCTTCGACTTTGCGGAAATCGTCCGGAAGCTCGCTGCGCAAGTCCAGTTCCACACCGGTCACCGGGTGGCGGAAGCCCAGCCGGGCCGCATGCAACATGACGCGCGGAGCCGCGCCGGGACCGACGACTTTGCCACCGTACACCCGATCGCCAAGCAGAGGATGCCCAATCTCCTTTAGATGAACCCGAATCTGATGCGTGCGCCCGGTTTGAATGCGGACCTGCACACGCGCGGCATCCGTACCCCACACCTGCTCCACCTGATATTTGCTCGTTGCCGCTCTACCATCCGCCCGGCAGCACATGCGCGTCCGCTGCGCCGGATGCCGCCCGATCGGGACCTCAATGACCCCCTCCGGCGTTTCCGGTATGCCCGTGACAAGGGCGAGGTACTGCTTCCGCACCGTCCGTTCCATAAACTGTTCGGCCAGTCCACGGAAGGCGGTCTCTGACTTGGCCACCGCGAGAAGACCGCTCGTTTCCTTGTCAAGACGGTGCACGATACCGGGACGCTCGGTCCCGCCGATGCCCCGTAAGCTTTCGCCGCAGTGATGCAGGAGTCCGTGCACCAGCGTATCCTCCCCCGTCCCCGCACCCGGATGGACGACCACGCCGGCAGCCTTGTTGATAACGAGAAGCTCTTCGTCCTCGAAAACAACCTTCAATTTCATCGCCACCGGGCGCAATTCCGACGGAACTGGGTCGGGCAAGGTATACCAGAGGACGTCGCCGGCGCGCAGACGGTCCCGCTGGCACAAAACCCGCTCCTCCGTCCAGAGGTGCCCCTCCGCAAAAAGCTTTTGCCAGCGCGTGCGGCTGCGCTCCGGCAGTTCACGCGCAAGCAGCTTGTCCGCCCTTTCGGAACGGGTGCCTTCCGGCACCACCCACTCGTATTCCTCCACCACCGCTCAGTCCGCCGGAGATTCTCCGTCGGTGCTTGCATTCACCTTCGTCGTGATTTCCTCAAGACAACTTTTGACCCACGCGGCGTCCGCATCGGCATTGCGGAAGCCGTTTTCCGCCACATTACCGAGTTCGGCATAGCTGAAGCCCAGTTCCTGATGAAGGACGATGTACTCCTCACTGAGGGTGTTGCCGAAGGAAAGCGGGTCGTCGGTACTGACCGTAACGGCCACCCCTTCGTCGAAGAAGCGACGGACCGGATGTTCAGCAAGAGACGGCACCACGCCAAGTTTGAGATTGCTGATCGGGCACATATCGAGGACCGCCCCTTCGTCGCGCAGGCGCCGCACCAGCTCCGCCGATTCGACCGCCCGCGTCCCGTGCTGGAGGCGGCGCACGCCCAGTTCCTCCATTACGTGCTCCACAAAAGCCGGCCCTGCGAACTCCCCGGCGTGGGCTTTCGTCCGTTTCCCGGCGGCCCGCGCCCGGTGCCATAGATCGGGCGTCCAAGGCTCCAGCGGCGCCATTTCCGTCCCGTGCAGGTCCAACCCATCCACCTCTTCCCAGTCGAGGCTCGCCTCGATAAAAGGCCGGCTGCGCTCCGTGTAGCCGTCATGGTGAATGCCAAGGTACACCCGCACTTCCATCGAGGGTGGGGCCGCGCGTTTGATCGCCTCCGCCACCGGTCGCGCCTCCAGTCCGAGAAGCTCCATCATTCCGCTGGCGAAACTTGTTTCCACGTACCGCACGCCCTCCTCCTCGTGCAGGCGGCGGAGAATCAGGCGCGCGGCCTCGTGATACCGCTCCGGCGAAGTGAACCAGGCCATCGCCATATCCAGAAGCTCCGTCTCGAACCGGGTGAAATCGGAGAATCGGTAGTCATTACGCCACGACGCCGGAGGCGAGGAAAAACGGCCGGGTTCGAGGCCGTGGAGCAACTCCCACGGGAGGGCTCCCTCAATGTGCAAATGCGTCTCCGTCTTCGGAAGACGCCGAAGAAAGTCCCGCAATTGCGGATCAGGATGAAAATTCGTTGCCCTCATTCCCCCGTCAGATGATCCGGGTTCAGTTTCTGCAGCGTTTTGGGAACGAAAAGGCCATCCTTGCGGATCAGTTTTCCATCGAACCAGATCTCGCCGCCGCCGTATTCCTTTCGCTGGATGTTCACGATATCCCAATGCACCTGCGAACGGTTCCCGTTGTCGGCCACTCCCTCATAGGCCTGTCCGGGCGTGAAGTGAAAACTTCCCGCGATTTTCTCGTCGAACAGCGTATCCCGCATGGGCTCGAGAATGTAGGGATTGAATCCGATCGCGAATTCTCCGACGAAGCGCGCCCCCGGATCACTGTCGAGGACCGCTTTCAACCTCCGGTTGTCGCCGGTGCAGCCCGCTTTGACGATCTTTCCTTTTTCAAAGACAAAACGAACATTATCGTAGCTGACGCCCTGATACACAGTGGGCACGTTGTAGGACAGCTCACCCTCGACGCTTTCCCTGACAGGCGCGGTAAAGGTCTCTCCGTCGGGGATGTTGTGTTCGCCGCAGCAAATGACCGCTTCCAGTCCTTTGATGGAAAAACGAAGGTCCGTACCCGGCCCCTTGATGTGCACCTTGTCCGTACGGTCCATGAGACGCTTGAGAGCCCGTTGGCCCGCCAGCATGCGACGGTAATCCATGCAGCAGACCCGGAAATAGAAATCCTCGAAGGCCTCCGTACTACTGAGCGATTGCTGGGCCATCGCCGGAGTCGGCCAACGCAGGACCACCCATTTTGTGTTCTTGACTCGGTAGTTCTGCACCGGGCGCATCTGTCCCATGGCCAGTTGCATACGCTTACCCGGAACATCTGAGGATTCGAAAATATTATCCGCTCCCCGTAACGCGATATAGGCGTCCATACCCTTCATCCGTTGCAGCTCGATCTTCGCCTGGTAGCTGAATTGCTCCTCAGAGGCCTCCATGAGCAGTTCCCGCGAAATTCGCGCGCGTTGCACCGTGACATGCGGGATCGCTTTGCGCGATCGAACTTCGCGGACAAGCGCCACCACCATTTCATCGGGGACATTCTGCGCATCGATGAGAACGCGCTCACCCCGTTTTAGGGAGACGGAGTAGCCAACCAGGTTTTTCGCAAGGTCATTGTATCGGGAGTCTTTCATTACGGCAAAAATGGATGCCCACTGCGGTATTGGCAAGTCATCGACCTAACCGATCGAGGCTACTTGATAAGCAAAAGCCCGCAGGCTCCATAGAGCTGCGGGCTTTTGACAACTACTCTTACTCTCAACTACTCCTAATACCAAAGCAGATTAATATAATTCAAGCTTATCAAACGATTTGCAAAATCGCAATGGGGTAAATTCCTGAAACAGAAAAAAAACTTTACCTCAGTGACCCCGGCGGATCACCGAGCCTCGGAAATGAATGCTGAAACGGAAGACTTTCTTGCGTCGTGTTCCGATCTCGCCCGTCTGCAAATCGACTTGGCTAGGAACCTCTTCCTGCCGAACATCGACTGCGGCGCGATATCCGCGCTCGGAGAAGACGTCGATTAAGATGGCCAATGCGGTCGGGTTGTCGAAAACGGAATCCTCCGAGCTTATATAGGCACGCCCGGAAACGGCGTGCCGCAGCACGATGGGCATAAATTTCTCATCAATCACTTCAACTATGCGCTGAAACAGTTCCGAATGCTGAGCGGTGTAGGTCTCGAGGCGTTCGACGAGCTGCTGGCGCGCGTGCACGACGATATCCGAGGCGATGGGAACGCGCGAGACAAGGTCGTTGGTCCTCTGATCCAGTTCGAGGGAGGACTGATACTTCAACTCCTCGACGATACTGCGCTGCACATCCTCGACCGATTGCTGCGCGTTAATAAAATGGTAGTGGAAAATCTCACGCAGGGAGCGAAGAGACTCGTAGGTAATCTCCTTGAAGGTGCGGTACCGGTTGCGGGCCGCTTCCACGCTCAGATCGGTTTTGCGCAGTTCTTTTTTATTTCCGGTTCCGGTCGATTCGACCTGGCGGTTATGCTCCTGCACGAGGCGTCCGCGGTGCAACTGGCGGTGAACGGCGACCGCTTCGTCCACATAGAGAACAATGATGTGAAATATGGGCTTGTGGAAGGTCGCCTCGTGCGGGCTTTTTAGATATTTGGTCCGCAATTGGTTCAACTTCCGGTAAAAGAGCTTCAGGCATTCCACCTGCGTCTTTGTGCGGGGATAACCGTCAACAACCACCCCCATGGCATTCTCGGGCTTTAACAGTTCCCGCAGGAGGAGGGAGGTGACTTCCCGGTCGCCCACCATCATACCGGCATCCTTAAGGCGTTGCGCTTCCGAGCTGTGCAGCAGGTCGGAAATAACGACGGGCTTGGCGGTGAGGCCGCAGAAATCCATGATAAAGCGGGTCTGTGTCCCCTTGCCCGCACCGGGCGCGCCGTTCAGCCAGAAAATCTCGCGCGGGAAGGCAAGGGCCGCTTCCCCGTAATCTTCGCAAAGCTTTTCCCAGACCGCATTGAAAATGAGCTGGGCATCCTTGATCTCGAGGTCGAGAGTCCGCTCCTGATCGTCCCCGGGAGAAGCGGTTTTGCTGTTGCTGACGGACTTTTCCATACAAACCGGCCAGAAAAGGCGCATCTACTGCACCTTGGCAAGCGTTTCCTTGAGCGCGCGGGCGGAAGCGGCCATGGCCTGCTTTTCTTTTGGCCAAAGGTCGATTTCCACATGTTCGAGCACCCCGGCGCGACCGATGACCGTTGGTACGCTGAGGGAAATGCCGCGAATTCCGTAGGCCTTCCCCGTCTGGTGAGAAGAAACCGGCAGGAGTTTGCGCTTATCAAGAGCCACGGCGTGGACCACTTCGGCGATCGTTGCCCCGACCGCCCAGCCGGCCCCGCCTTTGCGACGGATTACTTCGGCACCACTACCCTTCGTGCGCTCGAAAAGCTTCTTCTGCAAGGCCGGATTCATCCGGGGCAACCCCGCGAGAGGAAGTCCGCCCACCGTCGCCGAGGACCAGACCGGCAGCATGGAATCGCCGTGTTCACCAAGAATCAGGGCTTTCACTTGCGTCGGCGCGAGACCGAATTCCTCCGCCACAAGGGAGCGGAAGCGGGCCGTATCCAGCATTGTACCAAGCCCGAAGACCTGCGTCGCCGGTACCGCAAGAGCTTCCGTGGCCATTTCTGTCAGAATGTCGACCGGATTGGAGACAATGAAAAAGCGTGCGCTCTCTTTGTGCCCGGCCGCGCGGATGTCATCAAGGATCTGGCGAAAAAGGGAGACGTTCCGGTTGATCAGGTCGAGGCGGGATTCGTCCGGCTTCCGGCGCAGACCGGCCGTGATAACAAAGAGATCGCTGTCCCTGGCCCGCTGATAATCCCCTGCATAGATGCGCTGATCCGCGATGGAGGAGCCCGCGTGAAGCAGATCAAGGGCCTCGCCCTCCGCCATTTCCGTGTTGGCGTCAAGTAGTTGGATTTCCGCGACGATCCCGCCGCACTGCAGGGCGAAAGCGGCGTTGGAACCCACACGCCCCCCGCCGCCGATGATGGTTGCTTTCATGAAAAGTTCTCCTCTGTTACTGGTGTCAACTCCCGCCGAATCAGGCTTTTTCCATTTCGGCTACGATCATATCCGTGATCTGGCGAACAAGGGCATCCGCTTCTTTGTGCGAATCCCCCTTCCCGGCATCTTCCCGAACAGGCTTGGACGGGGGGCCCGCCTTGCAGACCACCCCCGGCTGAAATTCGTTGTTATCGCAAAGTTCGCATTCTTTGTATTGTTCACGGGCATCGCTCATTCCGAGAGTCTTCCGCAGCTCAATCAACTCGCGCGCCTGCGACTGCGTAATGGTCTGAAGGCCGTTGCCGAGATGGGAAGCCACCCAGATGGTACGACAGTAGGCGTCGCAGTTTTCCAGCTTCCAGTAGGCGTCCTCGATATGGTCCCCCCAGCAGATCACCCCGTGATTCACCATGAGAATGGCGTGGTGCTTTTCCGCGACTTTTCCGACTTCCTCGGCATTCGCAGGTGAACCGGGCGTCTGGTAGGCGGCCATCCCCACTTGGCCAAGGAAAACCTCCGCTTCCGGAATCATGCAGGTGGGCGGTTGCACGTTGGCCACCGCGAAAGCAGTCGCGTGCGGAGGATGCGCGTGACAGGTCGCGCGGGCCTTCGGCTGATAACGATAGATGGCGAGGTGCGTCATGCACTCGCTCGTCCGCTTCCAGGCACCGGCCAGCTGCCGGCCCTCGAAATCGACAAGGGAGATGGTCTCCGGCGTCATGAATCCCTTCGAAATGAGAGTCTGTGTCGTGAGAAAAAGATTACGCCCCACTCGTACGACGAGATTGCCGCCATTCCCGTCCACGTAGTCTTTTTCCCACATCCGCCGACCGATATCGCACATCCGCGTCTTCAGCCGCTCGATTTCCGGGGAATGAAAGAAACGCTGGATCGCCTCCGCTCCGGAAGGATCCTCGCGATCCTCCCAGCGAAAAACGTAGTCCGGAAGTCCCGGCTCCCCGCCGGAGGTGGCAGCGGCGGCTTTTGTCACGGTTTCGTCATTGGCAAGAGATTTCTGAAAGTCCCTTGCTCCGGGCGTGAGGAGGGCGTTCGCGGGAAGTTCGTGCACGGCTTTACCGGCGGCGAGCCAGTCCCGGAGGTCTTTTTCGGTGTAAACGCGTTTGGCCATGGTCAGCTAAATTCAAGGGGTTGTGGTCGGGTCCCAGTTTACTTCATCAAGGATAGCGGCGTTGTAGGCGTCGCATGGGGTCGGTTGGACAAAGGGTGCGGCGGCTTCTCCGCCGTCGGTGTAAGCGATGAGGTCGGGAGGGCTGGCCCCAAGGCGGTCATAGACGACAAAACTGTTTCCCTTCGGCAGTGGCTCTTTGGCGATGGGCTCCCCTTCGTCCGGCCGACAGGGCAAAGCGACCAGAAAGCGACCCCCCGAGAGCGACTCCTCAGCGGCGCTTAGGGTCACTCTTCCGATAACGCGGGCGAACTTCATGCCGACACCTCCGTGTCCACGGTCTCGTCAAGGATGGCAAGGGTCATGTAGCGGGCGGGCGAATGGGCATCACCTATTTTCTCGCGCACACTTTTTCCGTCGCTCGTAAGAAGGACGGACTCCCCTCTGCCGGCTCCAAGATTGTCGAGGGCAAGGAGCGGCAAGCCGATGGCACGATTGTCCTCATCCTGCGGCTGGCAGATAAGCAGGCGCCATCCGCGCAGGCTCGGGTGACGAACCGTACTGGTGGCGTTGCCTTCGATGCGTGCCTTCAGCATGCGGATTTTCTCCTCAGAGCAGCGAAAGATTGTCGACGAGGACGCAGCGGCGCCGACGGGTGAAGGTATCCGGCGTGGTGATGCCCTCGCCGGTTGTTGTCGCAATGGAAAAGCTGGCATAGCCCTCGCCTCCCGTACCGAGCCCGGCAATACAGGGACCGTTCTTTACAAATAGGGTCGTTTCGAGAGCCCGGGCCATTTTCGACATGTTGGCGACATTCAGGGAATGAATCATGGAGGAATGCCCGAACCCGTGCTCGGCCTTGCGGGCAGAGCGGATTCCTTCGTCCACGTCCGCGACTGGAACGACCGGAATCATGGGCATCATCTGTTCTTCGAGAACAAAGGCATGTTCGGAACCGGTTTCCGCGTACAGGACCGGCGTGGCGGCGGGAACCTCAAGTCCGGCTTCGCGGGCGAGTACGGCGGCGTCGGCCCCCACAAAGGAGCGATTGACGACCGGGTGCGAGCAGCCTCCGTCCCCTTCCTGGTAAGTGAATGCCGCCTTAGTCAGGCGTTCGAGCTGACTTTCCTCGAGGCGACGGGCTCCCGCCTCCTCAAAAGCGCGGAGAAACTCTTTGAAGACCGATTTGACGACGAAAACTTCCTTCTCCCCGATGCAAAGCAGGTCATTATCAAACCCCCCGCCGACGACAATCGCCTCGGCGGCCTTACGCAAATCAGCGGTCTCGTCGACCACAACGGGCGGATTTCCGGGCCCCGCGCAGATGGCCCGTTTGCCGGACTTCATGGCCGCTTCCACTATGCCCGGGCCGCCAGTGACACAGAGAAGGCGAACGCGGGGGTCATGCGAAATGATCTCGAAGGATTCGAGGCTCGGCTCCTCCACAATCGTCACAACATTCTCGATACCGACCTCACGGCGGATCGCCTCATTGAAAGAGCGAATGGCCGCGGCGGCGCACTTCGCTCCGCCGGGATGGGCGTTGAAAACGACGGTATTCCCGGCGGCGACCATGGAAATAATGTTTCCGGCGATGGTCGGAATGGAATGCGTCACCGGCGTAATGGCCCCGATGACACCGAAAGGGCAGTTCTCCTCCATGGTGATCCCGTGGTCGCCGCTCATGCCGTGCGGACTCAACCATTCCGTGCCGGGAATCTGGGGAATGCCCACCAGCTTGGCCACTTTGTGCTCAACACGTCCGATCCTCGTTTCTGCAAACTCCAGTTTGCCCCATTCCTGCGCCTTCTCGTAGCACAGCCGCTTGACTATCTGGACGATCTTTTCGCGCCCGGCCAGCCCCTCGCGCGCAAGCTGCGAATGGGCGGCGTGCGCTGCCGCCACCGCCTTCTCCGCCTCGGCGAACACACCCTCCCTGTCGCGCCCCCCTCCGGTCACAGCCGGAGCCGCAGCCCGGCCCGAAACCGCGCCGTTCCTGCTCTCCCGCAGGCGGCCCATCACTTCTTCCACAACTGAACGTATTTCCGTAGAATCCATTTTTTTCAAAATTCAGGTCTAACCTTCGCGCGGATTACGGTCGCGCCTTCCCGTTGCCGTCCCCCTGTGCCGAATAGCTGGTCTGGCCGAGGACCTCGACACGGTCGACGATTCCAATGACGGCGGCGTCGACAGGTAGGGTTTTCAGCCCCTGAGCCTGGCGGGCACTGCTGCCCTGGCAGAACAGGACGTATTCATCGCGCCCCGCTCCAAGGGCATCGACGGCGACAATGGTGTTTTGTCCCGAACGAAGTTCGCCCGGATTCGCCTCGTCCACGAGCAGGGGCCGAAGCAGGAGGAGCTTGCGCCCCGTCATGGCCGGATCCTTTTTCGTGGATACGACGGAGCCGATGACCTTGGCAAGGAACATCGCCGCCGCCGGTTATTTCTTGCCCGTCGTGCGCGCTTCCTGCGGAAGAACGCTGAAGACATCGTCGGCCGGGCGGGGAATCACCTGGACGCTGACCACTTCGCCGACCGCTTCCGCCGCCTGCGCGCCCGCCTCCACGGCTGCTTTCACCGCCGCCACATCGCCGGTCACCGTTGCCGTGACAAGGGCGCTCCCGACCTGCTTGAGCGGGCCGATCAGTTCCACGTTAGCCGCCTTGAGCATGGCGTCCGTGCCTTGTATGAGCCCGACGAGGCCCTTTGTTTCCAATAGTCCGATTGCTTTGCTAGCCATTGTTTATTTCTCCGTGTAGATAAAATTCGAGGGGTTCAGCGGGCGGGAACCGCTTCAAGAAACCGTTGCGTTTCCCGGGCCACCACCAGTTCTTCATTGGTTGGCACGACCAGCACCTTTACGACGCTTTCGCGGGCGCTGAGGTCGCGTTCGCCCTCTTTCGCGGCAGCGTTCGCTTCCTGATCAAGACGGATACCGAAATCCTCCAGTCCCGCGCAAACCTCCTCGCGGAGGTCCGCCCTGTTTTCGCCGATGCCGGCGGTGAAGACAATCGCCTCGAGACCGCCCATGCGGAAGGCAAGAGCGCCGATCCAGTGGCGGATGGAAGCGATGAGAAATTCGAGGGCGAGCCGACAACGTTCGTTGCCAGCGTCAGCGGCCTCATGGATGTCGCGAAGGTCGTTACTGAGCCCGCTGAGTCCGAGTAGCCCGGATTCCTTCGTCAGCTGTCGGAGCGCCTCCGGCAAATCGAGGCCGAGCTGTTCCATCGCCAGCGGCAGGGCCATGGCATCAAGGTCCCCCACCCGGTTGTTTTGCGGAAGACCGCTTTGCGGGGAAAGACCCATACTCGTCTCCACGGCGACGCCGTTGCGGATTCCCGTGACCGAGCTGCTGCCACCGAGATGGCAGGAGATGACCCGTAGCGGTTTGCCCTCCGGCTCCGCTCCCGGTCCGTCCCGGTAAAGGCCGCGCACGCGTTTCGCAATGTCAGTACGTCCCAGAAGGACGGCACTCCGTTCCGCGATGAACTTGTGGCTCGCCCCATGGAAGCCGTAGCGCCGGATTCCGGCTTCGTACCAGCTTTCCGGAACCGCGTAGCGCCCCGCCGATTCCGGAACCCACTGATAAAAGCTCGTCTCAAAAAGGGCGACGAGCCGGGCCCCGGTCAGCCGCCGGAACTGCTCGATGCCGGCGGCGTAGGCGGGATTGTGAGCGGGTGCGATGCTCTGCAGACCGCGCAGCGCTTCCAGAACCCTATCATCTGCCTCCACGCAGCCTGACAGCTCCTTTCCGAGGACGGTTTTAAATCCGACGGCGTCGAGGTCGTCCCGCCCCTCCAGATGTCCTGCCTTCTCCAGTTCGCGAAGAGCCTTCCCGATCGCATCCCCGAAATCCGTCACCCGTTCGAAGCCGCCCTTGGCAAGGGAGCGCTCTTCCTCCCCGTCCATTTCGAAGAGACGGTATTTGAAGGAGGTCGAACCCAGATTGGCAACGAGGACTTTCATGCCGGACCGGTGGCTTGGTTTACAGAGCCTTGCTGAGCTTGGCGAGGTCTTCGTGCGGTCGGGGAATGACCTGAACGCTGACCACTTCGCCAACGGAGTTGGCCGCTTCCGCACCGGCTTCCACGGCCGCCTTCACGGCCGCGACATCGCCGCGGAAAAAGGCCGTCACAAGGCCGCTCCCGACCTTCTCCCAGCCGGACATCGTGACATCGGCCGCCTTCAGGGCGGCGTCGCTCGCTTCCAGAAGGGTAATCAAGCCCTTCGTTTCAATCATACCTAATGCTTGTGAGGCCATGTATTTACTTTCGTTAAAGTTGTCTTGCGTTTGGAGAGGACCTCAAACGTCGAAGCGCTTGAGCAGATCCGGATGAGGGCGCGGGATCACGTGCGAGCCCACGAGTTCGCCGACTTTTCCGGCGGCTTCCGCCCCCGCTTCGACCGCCGCCTTCACACTGCCAACGTCCCCCTTCACCAAAACGGTGATGAAGCCGCCGCCGATCTGCACCGTCTTCACGAGGTCCACGCTGGCCGCTTTGACCGAGGCGTCACTGGCTTCCACTGCGCCGGTAAAACCCTTGGTCTCGACCATTCCGAGTGATTCATTCATTGTTCTTTACCTTGTTCGTCGTTTGAGGATTCGTTTTCCGAAAATTCATGGAAGCAGCTCCACGGGCGTCTCCGGCCCGAGACCGCAGGCGTTGCCTTCGTCGGTGTCGATGTGCGCCCCTGCCCGGCGTCGTTGCTTCTGGCGCTCGAGTTGAAAGGCCCGGGCGACCC
>CAYFRH010000007.1:0-46504 GCA_964345345.1 uncultured Puniceicoccaceae bacterium
GCCAGCACCAGAACGACGAATAAAAAGAGGCGGATCCGGAAACCGGGGGCGCTGGATGAACCTCCGAACATGATGAAATCAGGATTCTTTGCCGAAATCGACTACGGTGGTTTTGTTTGCCCGCAGTTCAACGGGCACTTCGAGGGTCGTCCGGTTGTTCACCCACGCTTTGAGAACAAAATCGCCGGGAGGAAGATTCGTCATGCGGAAAGTGCCGTCGGGGTTTGTCATCATGTGATGAGGGGTATCCACGACCAGAACAACGGCCCGCATGTGTTCGTGAATGTCGCAGCGGATCACGACCGTTCCCGGTTTCAGCAGCGTTTTCGATGGCACCGGCCGCTCCTCCGGCAGGTAGCGTCCCAGATCAAAGCGATTTCCGGGCGAATAGGAAAAGACGTTATGATACTCGTCGTCCTCGTTGGGAAACGTAAGGGTCGTCCCCGGCCTGACCACAAGAAGGGCGGGTTTGAACTGCAGGTTTTCCTGCACAATGGCAACTTCCGGCAATTCTTCAGGAGGAGGAAACCTTCCCTCCAGCCAGATAATGCCGACAGGCGGAACAGGCGAGAGAACATTCCCTTCCGCGATTAGTTTGTACCGTTGGGCGATAACGTGGGGTGGGGGAGCTTCCGGAAGCGGTACGACGCCTTCGATTGTGGCGGTTTCGCTGCCATCCGCCTGTCCTCGGAGCAGTGTGATTAGTACGAATAACAGGAGGAAAAAGGGAAGGAATCGGGTGCGGCCTGTTGCTTTCATTTCGGGAGTATCATATAAGTTAATTCTTAAATTAATAAGGGGCGTTAGGCTTAGGCAATCCGGAACAACTATGCGGGGTAACAGGTTTGTTACCCCACGGCTGCTGACAACAACCCGCCCGCTTTCTCAACTAATTACGATGAAACACATAAATAAGCTACTGATCATCGGAGCCTTTCTCGGCTCCTCGCTCTCCGGACAAACGCTGTCCGTTTTTGAGCTGCCGGAGGGAAATGAAATCCTCCAGTTTACAGGGGCGGATGCGATCGGGACGGGGGGCGGACCCGCGACTGCGGATACGCGGACTCTCTATTATCTCAATGCTGACTTCGGGGATCCTCAGCCGAACACCCATGATTGGGATACAAATATGGCCTGGCCGTATGTTTTTGTGACCGGGAGTCTCAGCATTGATCCGGCCATTTCCGCCACCGTAAGCACCTTCGACGACGGCGATGCTGCTACCGGCGATGTTCTGCTCATTGACGGGAATCCTCTATACCAGTTTGTAAACGACAACTCCGCCACCGACGCCAACGGCAATTTCGGTCCCTGGTTTTACATTGAACCGGATGGGACTGCCACCCAATCGGCGGTTCCGGAACCCTCAACCTTCGCTCTGCTGGGCGGAATAATGGCCCTTGGGGTCGTTTTGATACGCCGGAAAAGTCGGAACCGCAGCTGAGCGGCCGATTTGGCGTTGCGGACAGAATCCTGTTTGGAATAACTCCGCGGGCATGCCCGCGGAGTTTTTTTATATTGGCTGGGATCGGTCGTTGCCGGAGGAGGTGGCGGATCACTTGCGGCAAACGGTTTTCGAACCGGGAAGCTATGACGATTATCTGCTCTGGTTGCCGAGTGCCCGGACCGGACGGCATGTTCTGCAGGAGCTGTTTACCGGCGCGGAAGAGGAAGTGGAAGCCTTTCATCCTCCACGCCTGACGACGCCGGCCCGTTTCCGGAAGCAGTTGCTGACGCGGCAGGAGACCGCGGCAGCGGAGACCACCTGTTTACAGGGTTGGCGGGAAGTCCTTGCGGCAGCCCCCGTCGAACCGGTCGAACGGATCTTCATATCAGGGTCAGGCCCCCGTACGGCGGCCTGGGCCTACGGATTTGGGGAGAATCTGCTCCGCTTACGGCAGCGCCTCGCCGAGGACGGCCACAACTTCGCCTCGGTCGCCCGTTCCTGTCCGGCAAACGATCGTTCCCGTTGGCAGGCCCTTGCCGAAATGGAGGAGCTCTGGTTGCAATGGCTGCACACGCGCGGCCTTATTGATCCGGAGGAGCAGGCTCTTGAGGACGTACCCGGATATCTTCGGGAAGAGCCTGTCCGGGAAATCTGGGTGGCGGGTGTTTTGAACCTGACCCAACGCCAGGAAGGCATTCTGAGGGCTTTTGAGGCAGAGGGTCTTTCTGTGAAGCTGCTCGTTCCCGCTCCAGAGGAGGAAGCCGCGGCCTTTGATGATCGGGGCCGTCCCCGGCCCGAGGCGTGGAACAGCCGCCCACTACCGGAGGAACTCCTGAAGGGACGCCTTCATCGGGGCGGAGACGCCCGTGTCCTTGCCCCGTCGCTCTTTCAACTTTGTCGTGACTATGGCGAATCCGTGGACCGTCTTCTGGTCGGGGCGACGGAACCCGGGCTCGCACAATACCTCATTGAGCAGGGACCTCTTTCCGGAATTTCTTTTTATAATCCTGAAGGGCAGGCCATGAGGGAAACCCACTGGGGCGCTTTTGTCGGAACCGTGCGGGAGTTCCTCGATACGGACAGCCTTGATGCCCTTTTTGACCTGCTCCTTTTTCCGCCATTGCGGAAGTGGATGCGGGACAATGGCCTTTCGCCTGAAAGAGCAGAGATCGCCTTTCGCCGGCTTCAACGGGAACGTCTTCTCTCTTCCCTCTCCGCCTTGTGGGACAAGGAACTGCGCGTGGACAAGAACCTGCAGGAAGCGCGTCAAACCCTCGCTGTCCTTAACGATCTTTTCGGAGAGCTCCGGAAGGGTGTCGGCGGTCTTTTTGAGCGGCTTTGGACGGTGATCCGCCGACTCGCGGAGAACGAGCAGGGGCCGGACAACGAAACCATCCGCGAACAGGTTCGGATCCTGCATGACCTGCTCGAGGAACTTCGGGAAACCGCGGCAGTTGGAGAAGCTTCGGAAAGCGATCAGTGGCACCTGCTTCTTCATTCTATGGAGAGCCGTCGTTTTTACCGGGAACGGCGCGGCGGTGAGCGTCCGGTCAGCGGTTGGCTGGAATTTGCCTTTGAGCGGGCGCCGCACCTCGTCCTTTTCGGCCTGCCTGACGCGGAAATTCCCGGAAGCAGCCGCACGGATATCTTTCTTGTTCCGCAACTGACCCGCCATCTTGGATTGTACGGTCAGGAGGACGAAACGGCCTTTCATGCCTTCCGGTTGCGATATGTGCTAGAGACGCGGCGGGAACGGGGAAAAGTGGAGATCCTGTTACCGGACCGCGCCCTTGATGGAACGCCGCAGGTTCCGTCCCGCTTCCTTTTTCTTGCGGAGTCCGAGGCCCTTCCCGCTCGGGTAAAGACGCTCCTGACAAAGGAAGCCCCGCAGCAAGCCGCCGTTCCCTCCCGTTTCGGGGACCGGCTCCGCCTGCCGGAACCGGTGGAAATGCCGGGCCTTTCCGTTACCGCCTTCAAGGCGTGGCTAATCGACCCGTTTCAGTTTTACCTCGAGCGGGTCATGGGGTGGGAGGTTCCGCGAAACCACGAGGAGGAATTGGACGCCATGCAGTTCGGCTCGCTTTTGCACGTCGTGATGAGCCACTACAATACAAGCGTTGCCGCGAGGGAATTGACGGGAAACGGGGAAACGGAGAGCTTTCTTCTCGATACGCTGCAAACGGAATGCCGCGCCCGTTTCGGAACCTCGACGCCGCTGGCTGTACGAATTCAGCGGGAAGCGATGGAACAGCGGCTCCGCGCCGTCGCCCCACTACTTGCGCAAGAACGCCGGCAGGGCTGGAAGCCCGTCGAGGCCGAATGGAAAATCCACGACCGGGAGAGCGGGCGGTCGTGGATTGTCATCGACGGGATATCCGTTTCCGGCGTCATCGACCTGATCGAACGCAACGAGGAGAGCAAGGAGCTGCGGGTCGTGGATTACAAGACCTCCGATAAACCGCAATCCCCCTTCGACGCTCATCTCGGGAAGGTGACAGCGGCCTCGTCGCCCCCTGTCCTTGCGGAGACGGAGGTGAAAATCGGCGGCAAACCGCTTCGATGGAAGGACCTGCAGCTGCCCCTCTATGCTGCTGCGGTCGAGCAGGCCTTCGGGGAGCGCCCGAGGATCGGCTATATCAGCTTGCCAAAGACCGTCCTGGGAACGGGGCTCGCGGAATGGTCGGAGTCGCCTCCCCCGGTGGAGGAAGCCGTACAATGTGCCACCGCCATCGTGCGGGAGATCCGCGCCGGTGTGTATTGGCCGCCTTCCCGGAATTTCACCTCCTCGGACTGGCAGCCCTGGATGGGACCGGTTCCCGAGGAAAATCTCGATGAACATTGGCTGCAACGGCACGGAAGGGCCGAGGCATGAGTACCCGGATCGGACACAAAGCCATTCGGGCCTCGGCCGGGACAGGAAAAACGCATACCCTCGTTGCCCGCTATCTCCGCCTCTTGGCGAATGGCGCGGATCCGTCCGCCATCCTCGCCCTGACCTTCACGCGTATGGCTGCCGGCGAATTCCTTGAAAAGATTTTTGCCCGCCTGTTGGCGGCAAGCGGCAGTGTAAAGGAGGCCGGGAAACTGGCCGGGGAGATTGGAGCCCCCAAGGCTGAACCGGATTTCTTCGGGCAACTTCTGCAGACCCTTGTCCATTCGATCGGGGATCTGCAGCTGCTGACCATCGACAGCTTTTTCGCGCGCATTGTCGCCGCTTTTCCCTTCGAACTCGGCCTGACCCAGCCCCATGTCATTCTTCAGGACTACGCTCTCGCGGAGGCGCGCCGCGAGGTGCTTCGCGGGTTGCTGAATCGAACCGATGAGGAGGGCCGGCAACAGCTTCTCCGCATCTTTAAGGAGCGCACTTTTGGAAGAGAGGAAAAGAATGTCGTCGGGGTTCTGACCGAAACCCTCAACAACAGTTATCCTCTCTTTCTGGAGGCCGGGGGTGCGACCAAGTGGGGAGAGGTACGCAGTATTTACGGTAATCGGAAACCGTGGTGGCTTGCGGAAAAGGAGATCGACCGGCACAGGGCAGCGGATGAAGTCCGGGGCGAACTGGCGGGCATGGAGGAATTCTGGGGGAAACGGTTGTACGGCAATTTCGCCAAAATGGTGGACAACCTCGAAAGCTGGACGATGGGAAAGCGCCTGCCGGGAGGAAGTATTCTCGAGCAGTTGCTGGTCGATCCGACACGTCTCGGCAGGGAGCGGTATCCGCTTGCGTATCACAATAAGGACTACGAAGTCCCGCCGGAGCTTGGAAAGGCCGTCCTTCGATTGCTGCAGTCGGTCCTTGGCGCGGAATTTGTCCGCTGCCTGTTTGAAACGCGGGCCGTCGGTTCGCTTCTTGCTTTGTACGATGAACAGTACGGTGCGTCCGTCCGGGACAGTGGCTTGCTCGTTTTTCAGGATCTTCCCGTCTTGCTGCTGCGCGCGCTCGCCCCGGAAGAAGGAACGGTGGCGGGGCTGGACTTCGCCTACCGGCTCGACCAACGGGTCGATCACTGGCTCATTGATGAATTCCAGGACACCTCGCGCCTGCAATGGCGTGTCCTTGAGCCCCTTGTTGCGGAGGCCCTGATGGATCCGGAGCAGCGGCGCAGCTTCTTCTATGTAGGCGACGTCAAACAGTCGCTGTATGGCTGGCGGGGCGGGGATGCCCGCCTTTTTGACGAGGTTCTGCACAGCTTTCCCGGGGAGGGGGGCGGCGGCATTAAAGCTGAACCTCTGCATCAGAGTTATCGAAGCGCCTGGCCGGTCCTGCAGTGCGTGAACGCGGTTTTCGGCAGGGAAGGACCGTTGCCCGGTTTGCCGCTCCTGCCGGGAGTGAAAGAGCGCTGGAATGCGAACTGGGAAGATCATGAGCCGGCAGCCCCGGTCGCCCGGAAGAATGGATTCGCGGGAATTTTCGCAACGGATGCGGAGGATAGCGCACCGGCAATTGTGGATCTTCTCCGGCAGCTCGATCCGGAAGGACGCGGACTCCGCTGCGCCGTTCTCTGCCGGAAAAACCGTCGGGTTCGGGAATTGACCCTTTCCTTGCGGGAAGCGGGATTTCATGCCCGCATGGAGGGAAAAGCATTTCCGGGAAACGATAATGTGCTGGGCCTGTGGATACAAGCCTTCTTCCGGTGGATCGAGCAGCCTGAGAATCGTTTTCTCCCGGCATGGATGCAAATGACCGGGGCGGGTGGGGAACCGGAAACCCTCCACGCCCTTCTGCGGCAGGTACGTGCTCTTCTGAGCGGCGGAGGCGTTCCGGCGGCGGTTCGCCGTTTGCTGGAGGAGTGGGCGGCAATGATCGCGGAATGCCCCTTCCTGCAACGCCGGGCAACCGACCTGATCGAGGCCGCGATTGCCTTTACGGAGCTGCGGCACGGTGGCTCTCCGCGGCGCTTCGGGGATTACCTCAATCAGTTGGAACTTGATGAAAGCGGGGAAGGAGAGGGCATTCAGGTCCTTACCATACACAAGGCCAAGGGTCTCGACTTCGATGTGGTCGTCGTCGCCGACATGGCCAAGCAGGAATTGATGTCTTCCCAAAACCGGGACTTCCACGTGGAGCGCGCAAGCGATGGCTCGATCCGTTGGATCGCCGAACTCCCCGCGAAGGAAATTCTTGCCAGCGACCCGGTTCTGCGGGGCGCGCGGGAACGACTTGAGGCCGAGCAACAGTTCGAGTCCCTCTGTAACCTCTACGTGGCCATGACGAGAGCGAAGCAGGGACTGTACATTCTCTCGACGACAAAGGATTTCGCCGCCGGTGGCAAGGTGGTCAAGTACAACGCGTTGCTTGGACTCGACGGACCGCGGCCGGAGGGCAGTTTCCCGGCGGGCCTTGCGCTAAAGGCCGGATTTGGCGATCCGGAATGGTTTCGGCGGGAGGAAGCGCCACCGGTCAAACCTCTGTCGGTTCCCCGCTTGCGCCCCCTCGACGGTACTCCCACGCCCCGATACGCGACCTTGCGCAGTGAGCCTTCGCCCTCCGCCGAAGCCCATGGCCATGGGGAGTTGCCTCGTGAACTCCTTTCCCGCGGTGGCGCACGCTTCGGAACGAAGGTTCATGCCTTCCTTGCCGCGGTTGAATGGCTCGGACCGGAAGGTCAAGCTGCGGAGATTCCCGGATGGGAGGCACTGGAGCCAAGCCTGCGGCAACGTCTCGCCTCCTTTTTTGCTTCGAAATGGGCCCGGCAGGTTTTTGCCAAACCGCAGCAGGCCCACCAGCTCTGGCGGGAAAAACCGTTTATCCTGCGTGACCAGAACCGGCTGCGTTCCGGCATTATCGATCGTGCGGTGGTCCTTTGCAGTGAGGACGGCCAACCGGAAAAGGTTCGCATTTACGATTTCAAAACCGACCAGCTCCAATCCGCTCCTGCCCCGGAGGAACAGCTGCGGGCACGATATTCGCGGCAACTTGAACGGTACCGGGAAGCCGCGATTGTCCTTACCGGGCTTCCTGCTGAGCGCATTGAAGTTTCGCCCGTTCCCGTTTGAGTGGGTGAATGTGCGGAGACAATCGTTACAATTCGAAGGACAGCAGTTTTTCGATTGGCGACAGCCGCCTCTTGGCGTGAGCTTAAACTTCTATGAAATTCGCAAAACCGCTGATCTTCAGTCTCGTAATCTCCGTTACGACGCTCCTCCCGGCGGAGGAGATGGAAAAAGGAAGTGTAATATTCATTCATCCCGATGGGACGGGACTTGGCCACTGGAATGCGGCCCGCCATCTTTACGCGGGTCCTGACGGGATGCTGAATTGGGATCGTATGGAGCGTCTGGGTGCCTATCGCGCGCATCAGAAAAACCTGCTGACCTCAACCTCCCATTCCGGGGCGACCGTTCATGCCTATGGAAAGAAAGTGCATTTCGATTCCTACGGACTTGACCGCCTACAGCCTCTCGAAGCCGTTTCCGGAAAACCGCTGTCCATTATGGAGGAAGCCATGGCGGCGGGGATTCGTTGCGGTATCGTCAACAGTGGCCACATTGGCGAACCGGGTACCGGGGTCTTTCTCGCCAGCAGTCCCAAGCGGGGCATGGTTGAATCCATCGCTGCTGATGTGCTTGAGAGCGGAGCTGAAGTGATCTTCTGCGGCGGTGAAATTTTTCTTCTGCCGGAAGGGGAGGTGGGTGTGCACGGCGTCGCCGGGACTCGCGAAGACGGGAGAAACTTGCTGGAGGAGGCCAAAAAAAGGGGCTACAAGGTCATTTATACCCGGAAGGAGTTGCTGGATCTTTCTTCCGATACCGAAAAGGTGATCGGCATTTTCGCGGCCACCAATACCTACAACGACCGACCGGAGGCCGACCTCGAGGAGGCGGGGCTTGCCACTTACGACCCGGAGGCCCCGACTTTCGACGAGATGAACAAAGTCGCTCTGCGCATTCTCAGCCACGATCCCGCGAAGCGCTTCTTTCTCGTCGCCGAAGAGGAAGGGACGGACAATTTTTCCAATAAAATGAATGCCAAAGGCATGTTGGACGCCATTGGGCGGGCCGATCAGGGCATTGGGGACGCAATGGCTCTTCAGGAAACTCATCCGGACCGAAACATTCTTCTTCTTGTCGGGTCCGACAGCGATGCCGGGAATCCCACCATCTGGGTCCCGTGGAATGTAAATGAGGACGTTGAATTACCCCGCCAATCCGACAGTGGCGCCATGATCGACGGAGTGGACGGCACGGGCGGTCGGGCTTTCCTTTCCAAACCTGACCAGTACGGCAACCGTTATCCATTCGGGATCGCATGGGCCACGAAGGGTGACTATCCGGGAAGTACGGTCAATAAGGCGCACGGGTACGGAAGTCATCTCCTCGGGGTTAGCGTCGACAATACCGCGCCTTACAGGATTATGTATTCGGTCCTTTTCGGAGAGGCGCCGGGGGAAGACTGAGCCCTACACGCAAACGGCTACCCTGATGCGGTCGCGGGGCCAGCGTGGGGCTAGCCGATTTCCTCGGCGATATCCTCGAGGGGATACGTCCAGATTTCAGAGAGGGTCGGATGGTACCAATGGACCTTGAGCAGGTCCTGCACCGTAGCCTTCATGGAGATGGCCACGGCCATGGCGTGGATCAGCTCCCCGGCGTCTTTGCCGACGCACTCCGCTCCCAGAAGGCGACCGGAGGAGCGTTCCGCCCAGGCCTGCACGTACCCGTCCGTGGCCTCCATAAGCAGGGCCTTGCCGTGGTCGTTGAAGGGAAAGTGCGCCTCGACAAGGTCGAGCCCGCGCACACGGGCTTCCTCAATGGGAAGACCGGCGGAAGAAATCTGCGGATCCGTGAAGACGACGGACGTACGGGAATCGAGGTCGAGCGGGGCGGTCCGGCGACCAAGGGCGTGCCGGGCCGCGATCTCCCCTTGCATAACGGCGATATGGACGATTTCAAAAGGTCCGCAGACATCCCCCGCGGCATAGACCCGGGGATTTGTCGTTTGCTGAAAATCGTTGGTCTGGATCTGCCCTTTTGGATTAAGGTGAACGCCGGCGGCTTCAAGGTTGAGTCCGGCGATAGCCGGTGACCGGCCAAGGGCATTGAGCACGTGCGAGGCCCGTACTTCATGTTCCCCCGTGTTATCGGCGAAGTGTACGCAGTACCCTTTACCCTCACGTTCGATTTTGTGCAGTCGCGTTCCCGTGAAAAGGCCGATGTTCTCCCGGCGAAAAACCTCCATGAGAGTCTCCGCCGCACGCTCCGTGTTTTCTTTGAGAATGTGCGGGCTTCGCTGCACCTGCGTGACTTTGCTTCCGAGGCGGGCGAGGAATTGGGTCAATTCGCATGCGACAACGCCCCCGCCAAGGACAAGAACGGAGTCCGGCAGGAAGTCGAGGTCGAGCACATCGTCACTGGTCCAGATTCCTTCATCCGAAAGACCCGGAATTTCCGGAAAATTTACAATGGAGCCCGTTGCAACGACGAAAGCCTCCGCCTTTACCTTTTCCCCGGATTCGAGTTCCAGGGTGTTTTCGTCGATAAAGTGGCCGCTTTCCTGGAACAGAGTGAAGCGGTCGGAGAGAAGCTGTTCCTTACGGTCCCCTTTGAAATCGTCGATCATGGCAACCTTGCGCCGGTGCAGCGCGGACATATCGACGCGGGCTTCCGGGATATCGAGTCCAAAAGCGCCGCCCTTACCCGCAAGGTGCAGGACTTCCGCGGAGTAGAGCAAGGTCTTGGAGGGCATACAGCCGCGAAGAATGCAGAGCCCACCCAGTTCGGCGGAGTTGTCGACAATCGCGACGCGTTCATGGGTTTCTCTTGCGGTGCGGGCCGCCGCATAACCCGCTGAGCCCCCGCCGACGACAATAAGGTCAAAATGTTGCATATCCCCTGGAAACCTAGCCGTTCGGGATTATTCCGCAAGGACCCATCAACGGATCAGGATGAAGTGTTGCCATGCCGGCAAAGGTCTCTGTAGCGTCTTCGGTTTTCTCCATTTCTCATGAAAATCCTAATAGCTGACAAAATCGCTGAAAGCGGTGTCGCCTACCTGCGGGAGCAGGAAGGGGTCGACGTCGTGGAAGCCTATGGTTCCTCGCCCGAGGAGCTGAAATCCCATGCCGCCGACGCGGACGCCATTATCGTGCGCAGCGCCAGTACCATCACCCGGGACATAATCGAAAACGCCTCCAACTTGCGTGCGGTAGGTCGCGCCGGGGTCGGCGTCGACAACATCGACGTCGAGGCTGCCAGCGACAAGGGGGTCATCGTCATGAACACGCCCGGTGGTAATACTATTGCCACTGCCGAGTTGACCTTCACGCACTTGCTTTGTTCGGCGCGTCCGATCCCGCAGGCACATTCCTCCATGAAAGAGGGTAAGTGGGACAAAAAAGCCTTCCAGGGCAGCGAACTCTACGAAAAATGCATCGGTATTCTCGGACTCGGGCGAATTGGCTCGGAAGTGGCCAAGCGGGCGAGGGCTTTTGGTATGCGTGTGTTAGCCTTTGATCCCTACCTGACGACGGCCCGGGCTGAACAGTTGGAGGTGGAAAAAGTTGATCAGGACCGGCTTTACGCCGAGGCCGACTTTATCACCGTGCACATGCCGAAAACCGAAGCGACGACCAACATGCTCAACGCGGATGCTTTTGCGAAGATGAAGGATGGCGTCCGCATCCTCAATTGTGCCCGGGGCGGTTTGGTCGAGGAAGAGGATCTCGCGGAAGCCATGAAAAGCGGCAAGGTCGCGGCGGCCGGCCTCGATGTCTTCGTTGAGGAGCCGTTGGCTCAGGAGCACCGGCTGCGCGAATGTGATCGCCTCGTCATGACGCCCCACCTTGGTGCTTCCACACAGGAAGCGCAGGAAAACGTCGGCCTTGAGGTAGCGGAATGCGTGATCGAGGCCCTTCGCGGCGGCTGGGTGCGCAACGCGGTCAACGCGCCTTCCATCGATCCGAAGCAACTGCAGGTGCTGCGCCCCTATCTTGGGCTCGCCTACAAAATGGGCACAGTGTTGCAGCAGATGACTCCGGAAGAAATCAGCCATATCCGGCTGACCTACTCCGGCAAGCTGATCGATCTCGATGTAAAGCCGCTGAACCGGGCTTTCCAGAAGGGCTATCTCCGTCGCATCACTACGGACGTGAACGATGTCAACGCGCCCCGGGTCATGGACCGGCTCGGCATCCACAGTGAAATCGTGCAGAACAATCTCGAACGGGACTATACCGAGCTGATTCGTGCGGAGGCGAGCGATGCCAAAGGTAACGCATGGTCTCTTGAAGGGACGTTGCTCGGAAAATCGCAGAACCCGCGCCTCACGCGCGTCAACGAGCGGAACCTGGAATCTCCCCTCGACGAGCGATTCCTTCTCGTCGTGGAAAACGAGGACGTTCCCGGCATAGTCGGCATGATCGGCACGGTACTGTCCCGGCACGACCTCAATATCGCGAGTATGTCCCTTGGCCGGAATACCGTCGGCGGCCTTGCCCTCAATGTCTGCGGAATCGATAGCCAGCCGTCGAAAGCGGCCCTTGAGGAAATCCGCCAGCATCCGGCCATCAAGGTTCTTCAACTTGTCAATCTGAACGGCGGCGCCTGATTCATGGCTCTCGAACCGCTCCTTGTGGTTGCTGTGATCGCCGGCTATTTTGTCGGTTCGGTTTCCTTTGCGGTCCTGATCGCCCGCATGAAGGGACTGGATATCTTCAAAGTGGGGAGCGGCAATCCAGGGGCGACGAACGTTCTCCGCACTCTCGGGAAGCCCTACGGCTATGCCTGCTTTCTCCTCGATACCTGCAAAGGCGCGGTAGCGGTCCTACTCGGAATCGGTATTGGGCAGGCCACCGGGGGTGCCGGAGAAGCGCTCGCTATTGCCGCACTGCTGGGGGCGATTCTCGGGCACAGCTTTTCGCTTTTTCTGCGGTTCCGGGGTGGAAAGGGGGTGGCCACCACAATCGGAGGCCTTCTTGTACTCCTGCCGGTTGTGCTCCTGGTCGGCCTCGTCCTCTGGATCCTCGTTTTTTATGCGGGCAAGTATGTTTCCCTTGCCAGTCTCGTCCTTGGAGCAAGCCTGCCACTGACGGCGTGGGCCAGCGGCAGGAGCGATTTAATGATCGGATTGTGCCTTTTTCTTGCCGTTCTCATTTTCGTGCGCCACATCGCCAACATCCGGCGTTTGTTTAAGGGCACGGAACCCCGCGCCGGACAGAAGAGGCCATGAATCGTCGCAGCCACCTCAACCTCGCCTTTGCCGGCCTCGGCACCGTTGGCCAGGGCGTCTGGCGCCATTTGTCCGAACGCGCCGAGGAGCTGAGCGCGCGGATGGGTCCTGCGGTACGCCTTTACAAGGCTGCTGTACGCGATCCCTCCAAGCGCCGCCACCCGTCGATTCCACAGGAATGCTTGACCACGAATGCTCTTTCCCTCGCCGAGGATCCGGAGGTTGACGTGCTCTGCGAACTGATGGGCGGGACCGGGGAGGCCCTTGCCGTGACCCGGGCGGCCCTGGAGCGGGGGAAAACCGTCGTAACTGCGAACAAAGCGCTTCTTTGCCATTATGGGGAAGAACTCTTCCGCCTTGCCCGCGCCAACGGAGCCCATATTTATTTTGAGGCCAGCGTCGCCGGCGGTATCCCCATTATCAAGGCCTTACGCGAAGGACTGGTCGTCAACCGCTTTCCCCTTATCTACGGCATTCTCAACGGCACCTGCAACTACATCCTCACGCGCATGGAACGCGAGGGCCAACCGTTCGAGGCGATCGTTGGAGACGCGCGCCGCCTCGGGTATGTAGAGGCCGACGAGGCCCTCGATCTGGACGGGGTGGATGCGGCCCACAAGACGGCAATCGTTACCTATCTTGCCCACGGGAAGTGGATTCCACTGCACGAAATGCCCGTGGAGGGCATTCGCGGCATCCAGCTCGAGGATATTCAGTGGGCGCAGAGTCTCGGATATAAAATCAAGTTGCTGGCCGTCATCCTGCGCGACTTTGAAGGCGGGAGCGTCTTCAGCAGCGTGCAGCCGATGTTGGTCCCCCGTGGAATGATGCTCGCGAATGTCGACGATGTCTTCAACGCCATCTCCGTCACCGGTGACGTGGTCGGAGAGAGCATCTATATCGGGCGCGGGGCCGGACAAGACGCGACCGCGAGCGCCGTCATCAGCGATATTGTCGATGCCGGGACCGCACTGGCGAACGGGATATTGCCGGAGGAACCTCCACAGCGGGAAGAATTGCGAACTTCCGGTCTGGAAGAGGTCACCCGGTCTTTCTACATGCGAATGTCCGTTCGTGACCAATCCGGCGTTCTGGCCGAAGTAGCTGCCGTCCTCTCCCGGCACGCCATCAGTATCGAAAGCGTGCTGCAGCGTCCGAACGGAAAAGAGGGAGCCGCTCACCTTGTCCTGACCACCCATTCGGCTTCGGAAGCGGCCATGGCTGGAGCCCTTGCGGAGCTTGAATCCCTCACGGCCCTGCTCGACCGGCCCTTCCTCCTGCGCATCGCCGACTTCGCCCAGCATCTCGGCTGAAAGTAACCTGACATGGCTCGGATTGTACAAAAGTATGGGGGCAGTTCGGTTAAGGACCTCGACCGCATTAAGGCGGTGGCCCGGCGCATCAAGGCGACGAGGGAAGAAGGTCACCAGGTAGTGGTGGTTGTCTCCGCCCGGGGCGGGGTCACCAACCGCTTAGTGGCGGACGCCCGAGCCCTGCATCCGCAGCCGGACGAGCGGGAAATGGATATGCTCCTCTCCGTGGGGGAGCAGGAAACCATCGCTCTCACCAGCATCGCCTTGCAGGCCCTCGGCCAGCCGGCCATCTCCCGGACCGGCGCTCAGGCGGGGATTCTCACCGATGATGTCCACACCAAGGCCCGCCTCGTTGAAATCGGCGGCGGGGATATTCCGCAGCAACTCGATGAAGGGAAAGTGGTCATTGTCGCGGGATTCCAGGGAGTGAATACCGAAGGACATATCACCACCCTCGGACGCGGCGGTTCGGATCTTTCCGCGATTGCACTCGCGGCAGCCTTGAACGCCGATCTCTGCCAGATTTTCACTGACGTGGACGGCGTATATACAGCGGATCCCAGGATCGTTGCCGATGCCCGCAAAATTCCCGAAATCGCCTATGAGGAAATGCTCGAAATGGCCAGCCTCGGGTCCAAAGTGATGCAGTCACGGGCGGTCGAATTTGCCAATAAACAAAAGGTCCCTTTTGAAGTCCGTAATTCCTACAACGATCATCCCGGAACCATGGTCAAAACTGACATCACTCTTGAAGACGTCGTCGTGCGCGGCGTGGCCTGCGATAAAAACCAGACGAAAGTACTCGTCAGTGAGCTGCCGGACAAGCCCGGAGCGGCGGCACGGATTTTTCAGGTTCTTGCCGAGGCGCGCGTGAATGTGGATATGATCGTGCAGAATATCGGGCGCGATGGGGTGGCGAATCTGACCTTTACGGTGGGAACCGACGACGCCTACAAGGCGGAACAGGCCGTGCAGGAATGCCTGCGACAGCTCGGGCGCGGAACCGTGGCCCTCGCCGACCGGATGGCTAAGGTTTCCGTGGTCGGGATCGGGATGCGCAGCCATTCCGGGGTGGCCTCGAAAATGTTCACCGCCCTTGCCGAAAACGGCGTCAACATCCAGCTGATCAGTACCAGCGAGATCAAAATTTCCGTGGCGGTGGATCTGGACAAGGCCGACAACGCCGTACGCGTTACGCACGAAGCTTTCGGCCTGGGGGATGAATAACTCCGGCTGCGGTCCAATGCGATACGTCTCGACCAGAGGAAAAGGCGGCTCCCTCACTTTCAGCGAGGCGGTGGAGATGGGGCTTGCGCCCGACGGCGGTCTTTATGTTCCCGGGAATCTACCATCGGTTCATTCCTTGCTCGCGGGCGCGGAAGCGCCTTCCTATCCGGACCTCTGCAAAGCCTTTTTCCGGCTTTTTGCGACCGATCTTGAACCGGCGGTCCTCGATGACTGTATCGACCGGGCGTATACGCAGTTTGATGACCCTGCGATCGCCCCTCTTCGCCAGCTGCGCGAGGACCTCTTTGTCCTCGAGCTGTTCCACGGACCCACCCTTGCTTTCAAGGATTTTGCCCTCCAACTGCTCGGGAATCTCTATGAAGCCCAGATTCGCCGCACCGGGCGTCCCATTACGGTCCTCGGCGCGACCTCCGGCGATACCGGCGCGGCCGCTATTCACGGGCTCCTCGGGCGCGAAAACGTCAACACCTTCATTCTCTATCCGGCCAAAGGGGTTGCTCCCTTGCAGGAGCGGCAGATGACCTGTACCGGCGCCGACAATGTCTTCGCTGTCGCCATCGACGGTACTTTCGATGATGCCCAGACCGCCCTCAAGGAAGTGTTTGCCGATGGTGATTTCCGCACCGAGACGGGCCTCAGCGCCGTCAATTCCATCAACCTCGCCCGCGTTCTCGCGCAGTGCGTCTACTACCTGTACGCATGGTGGCAGCTTCCCTCCGCTGCGCGCGGGCGGCTCCGCTTTGTCGTTCCGACAGGGAACTTCGGGAACATTCTCGCTGGCTGGTGGTGCGAAAAGATGGGCCTGCCGGTAGCGGATTTCCGGATCGCTACCAATCAGAACGACATTCTTTACCGTCTCTTTTCTTCGGGACATTACGAGCTCGGCAACGTCTCCCCAAGTTCCGCCCCGTCCATGGACATTCAGGTGGCCAGCAACTTCGAGCGTTTTCTCTATTATCACGAGGGACAGGATTCGGAGAGGGTACGTTCGATCATGAGCGCCTTCCGCGAGACGGGGACTTATCATTTCCATAACTTCGACCGGGATCTTTTTTCGGCCAGCCGTGCGGACGACGAGCGTATTCGCCATCACATAAAAAATGTGTATAGGGAATTCAAGTACATTCCGGACCCTCATACGGCCTGCGCCTTCGAGAACTTGCCCGAGGATGGGACCAAGGTGATCCTCGCCACGGCTCACCCGGCCAAGTTTCCGTCCGTCATCGAGGAAACGACGGGCGTCCATCCGACCGCGCCGGCCCTCGAAGAATTGAAGGCGCGCGAATCCCGCTCCTTTCCGCTGGAGCCTGACCCCGCGACGATTAAGGATTTCATTCGCCGCCACCGCACTGTCGATGCAGGATAGTTATTCGTTATCGCCTCCCGCAGAATCGTCATGAACTTCAGTATTCTTCCCGCCGGGGCATGGGGAACCGCCCTTGCCATCCACCTCAGCCAGCAGGGGCATGCCGTTACCCTTCTGCCGCGTACCCTTGAGGAGGCCATGGAGATGGGAAAACTGCGCGAAAACCGCTTTTACTTTCCCGGTCACTCCTTTCCCGCCGACCTGCAGATTGGTCTCGAATACCGGCCCGCCCTCATGGAAGCGGACTGGGTGATCCTTGCTTGTCCCTCAAAGTTTCTTCGCTCCGTATGTCGCGAACTGGTTCCCGTTATCGGTGATGCCACGGCCCTGAAGGGATTCGTTACCATTTGTAAAGGACTCGAGGAGAAAACCAACGCCCTTCCCGGATCAATCCTCGAGGAGGAGTTGCCCGGTTATCCGCATGCCGTTCTCAGCGGACCGACTTTCGCGAGTCAGGTCGCGGAGGGCCAGCCTTCGGCGCTTGTTCTTGCCTCCGACGCGCCCGCCGAACTGACGGAGTATCTGCAAACGGCCATCAGCGCGGATAACCTCCGCGTTTATACCAGTACCGACAGGGTAGGGGTCGAACTGGGTGGATGCCTCAAGAACGTGTATGCCATTGCAGCAGGAATGTGCGACGGTCTCGGTCTCCGCGACAACAGCAAGGCTGCTTTGTTGACGCGCGCCCTGCACGAGATGGTCCGGGTGGGCACGGCCCTCGGGGGCAAGGCCGCCTCTTTCTACGGCCTTACCGGCTTCGGAGACCTTTTTTTAACCTGCAATGGGAAGGAGAGCCGGAACCGGACTTTCGGTGAGGCCTTTGCCTGCGGAGCCTCGGCCGCTTCGCTGATCGAGGAAAAGAGGTTGACCGTGGAGGGATATCGTACCTGCCATTGCTTTCATCACCTCTGCCGGGAAAAGGAGATCGAGGCCCCCATTCTTGAGCAGATTTACCGCATCCTCTTCGAAAAGCAAACCCCGGATTCGGCCATTCGCGCCCTCATGGAACGGGATTTGAAGCCGGAACATAGGTAGCCGGAAGTTTTTACAAGCGCAGGGGATGCAAAATCCAAGGGCTGACCCCTTGGATTTTTCCTCCGTCAAGGATTGGATTGATTCGGCTTTGGCAAAAGGAGGCTGAAAAATCCGGCCAGGACCATCAGGGCGGCTCCGGCAAGGTAGGCTGATGCGGAACCAAGCAAGCCGAAAATGCCGGCACCGAAAAGCGGACCGATGGCGCGTCCGAGCGCTCCGGTGGAACGAAAGGCGCCCTGTGTCGCCCCTTGACGTTCGGAGGGGGTGTACAGGGAAACCAGGCTGGCCATGCAGGGACTGACACAGCCGACGCCAAAGCCGAGAAAGGCTAAGCCGCCGTAAAAAACGAGAGCAACCTCGCCATAGGACAGCAGAATGAGGCCCAGAAAAGAGCTTAAGAGTCCAAGGGTGGCAAAATTCCGCTCCCCGAAACGATGCCCGTAGCGTCGGATCAGGAAGCCCTGTGTCAGGGCAAGGATGACACCGACGAAAAGAAAGAGCAGCGGCATCTGGTGGGAATCGTACGAAAGCCGCTCAAGGGCCAGAAAGGTCAGCGTGAACTCCATGCCGGAAAATGCGAAAATGAAAAGGAAATAGACCCGGAGGCCGCGGCGCACGTCCGGTATTCGGGATCCGAAGCGCAATAGGGGGCGTTTCTCCTTGTCCGCTTCCACGCTTCGTTTTTCCGGCGGCAGGGTTTCCGGGAATACGCGCCAGATCCAGACAACATTGATCAGGGACAGAAAGAGGGCGAGGAGAGCCGGAAAGGAGAAAGGATTGAGCGCAAAGGCCGCCGATCCGTAGCTTTGCGCGAGGTGAAAAAGGCTGCCCAATCCGCCCAGGACAGGACCGAGGATAAAACCGAGGCCGAAAGCCACTCCGACAAGGGCCATTCCGCGGGACCGGTTTTCCCGATCGGTCAAATCAGCAATCGCCGCTGTGGCCACTGCGATATTTCCCGCCATGACTCCCGCGAGAAACCGCGAGAGTAGCAGAACCCAGAACTGACCGGAAAACACCCAGACGAGGTAGGCAAGCGCGGTGCCACCCGTTGTGACCAGCAGGATATTGCGACGTCCATGCTGGTCACTGAGCCGTCCCCAAAGCGGGGCGGAGAGAAATTGCAGAAAGCTGTAAAGGGAGCCCAGAAAGCCGCCGAAAAGTACGGCGACGTAAAAATCGCGGTGTCCGGCAGGAGTGATGGATTCGAGCCCTCCAATCAAGGCGTGTAGAAAAGAGCCCTCGCCCGCTCGGGGAAGATACCATTCCAGCATGGCCGGAAAAATCGGAAAAATGATGGAAAAGCCGACCAGGTCGATAAAGACGGTCAGCCAGATCACCCCGACCGGTCGTTTCGAGGGTTGCTGCTTGGCGGAGTCGACGGAGTCGGACATAAGCCGGCCAAATTCGGAGGAAACGACGCGGGGGTCAAGCCGGAGGTCGCGGGGGTAAGCCTCCGCCGATCAATCAAAGAGCGTCTCCTAAGAAGCAAGGTCTTCAGGCCTTGTTCTGCCTCTCTTCGCTAAACGTGGCCGAATTTGCGCTTGAGGGCGGCGGCGACGTTGAGAGGTACGAATTTCGAGATTCTCTCCGGATCAAAATAAGAAACCTGCTTCATCAAGGTGGAACTCGTAAAAAAGTAACGTGCTCCCGGCATGAGGAAAATGGTCTCGATGTTGGGATTGAGATCGCGGTTCATTTGCGTCATCTGGAACTCGAACTCAAAGTCGGAAACGGCACGGAGGCCGCGGATGAGGGCAACCGCGCCCACTTCAGCGGCAAAATCGACCACAAGGCCGTTGAAGCAAATGACTTCGATATTCAGGTCCCCGATGTTGGTAACGATGAAATCGCGCCGTTCGGCGGCATCGAAAAGCGGCTCCTTGCGCGCGTTTGGGGCCACCCCAACGACCACCTTGTCAAAGAGATTGCAGGCCCGTTGCAGGATATCAAGGTGTCCATTGGTCACCGGATCAAAAGATCCGGGGTAAATCGCAGTCGCCATGGTTACAGAGTATGCAGGCAGCCTGGCGGGAAGGTTAAGCAAAAAGAACCGGAATTTACCTTGGAATGCGCGGGTACGATTCCAAGGATAGGTACTCTCATGCTGCGGCAGCTTCCCAATCTCATCACCTTCACGCGGATCGCGGTGCTTCTTGCGCTGGTCTGGCTTGTTTTCGAGAAATGGACGGGAGCGGCGACACTGGCTTTCCTGTGCATTCTCTATGGTTCTCTTTCCGACTTTCTCGACGGGTGGATCGCACGTCGTTTTGGGTTCATTACCGATTTCGGAAAAATTATGGACGCCCTCGTGGACAAGATCATGACGCTGGGTGCCTTTATCCTTCTGGTTGTCGCCGGCATTCTCGCGCCCCCTCTGTTAATGGGGATCTTAATCGGCCTCATGGCGATGCGGGAAGGTGGAATCACTCTCATGCGGGTAGTAGCGGCGCGCCGTAACATTGTTCTTGCCGCCGACAAGGCGGGCAAACGGAAAACGATCTGGCAGGTAACAGCGATTTGCGTTCTTTTTGCCGTTCCCATGGTGGAGCGGGACTGGAGCGTCTGGCTGGGCTCGGATCTTCGCTTTTTCCGGGATTTCGTCTGGTTGAACGGCTACCTTTATTTCGTTTTTGCTGCTTGGTTGACCCTGGCCTCCGGTATCCACTATTTCCGCAAATACGGACCTCTTCTCTGGCAAGGCAATGCAGCCCCTTCTTGACCGTTTGCTGTTTTTTGTCCGGATGCTCCCGGATCGTACCGTGCTGAGTGTCTGTCGCTGTGGCCCGTTGGGGAGCGTCCGGAAAGCACCGGGAACCGTTGGGAGTCTCGGCGGTCTCGCCCTCTACACGTTGCTGTTCTTTCCGGTCGGTTTGCTTGGTCAGCTTCTTCTTATGATGATGCTGGTGTTGCTGGCCGTGCCTTTTTGCGAGGAAGGTGAGCGGCGAATGGGAAAACGCGACCCGGGCGAAATCGTCCTTGATGAAGTCGTCGCCGTGCCGCTTTGTTTTCTGGGTTTGAACAATGCAATTCTCGCCACCGGAATGGTTTGGCTCTACATGGTCCTTGGCTTTGTGCTTTTTCGCCTCTATGATATCACCAAGCCGTTTGGCATCAATCGTCTGCAACAATATCCCGGAGGTCTCGGCGTCGTCCTGGATGACCTTGCCGCCGCTGTAGCGACCAATTTTACCCTTGTGTTGTTCCTTCTTGCTTTCCGCTTCAGCGGAGGATTTTGAGAAAAGCCGGAGAGCCGGTGCGCAAAGCAACCGTTTCAGCCCGGATTCGTTTTTGTTCCAGTGTCGAGCAAGTACTGAAGGGCGAGAAAATAACCATCCGGGCCGAGACCGCTGATCTGGCCGAGGCAAACCGGCGCGGTCAGGGAACGATGCCGGAATTCTTCCCTCTGATGAATATGACTCAGGTGGACCTCGACGAAGCGGATCGAACTGGCCGCGATGGCGTCGCGCAGGCTGACGCTGGTATGGGTCAGGCCTCCAGGATTCAGGATACCATGGCCGATGCCTTCGTCGCTCCAAGCGTGGATCTTTTCGATCAGATCCCCCTCATGGTTGCTCTGAAAGTGAAGCAGGTGTACCCCGCGTTTCGAAGCTGTCTCCTGAAGGCGGGCAAGAATTTCGTCCAGACTGTGCGTCCCGTAATGTTGCGCCTCCCGTTTCCCGAGGCGGTGCAGGTTGGGTCCATTGAGGATGGCGACCGTTTTCATGCTGACCTCAGGTGATGGAAAAATTCATACCGGTTGGCAAAGGGAAAGAATAAAAATAGGGCCGGTCCGCCTGAAACGGCGAATCCGGCCCTTGGGGGGGAGGGAAAGGTTTACCTTCAGCTGAGCGCTTCAGCCTTTTTCTTTAATTCCTCCTTGGGAAGGAGTCCCACCGCCTGATCTTTCATTTCTCCGTCTTTAAAGAAAAGAATCGTTGGAATAGCGCGAACATTGTACTTCTGCGCGAGGCTTTGGTTTTCGTCAACGTTGACTTTCGTAACCCTTACATTGTCACCCATCTCGCTGGCTAATTCTTCAAGAATGGGCGTTATGGTTCGGCACGGGCCGCACCAAGGCGCCCAGAAATCAACAATGACGGGCTGCGTTGCGGAAGAGACAATGTCTTCAAAGGAAGACTCGCTGAGGTTGGTAATGGTTTCAGACATAGATTCAGGTTGTAATATTAAACGGGTTTCAGGAAGAGGAATTTTCGCGGAGGAGGTCGGCAAGTTCGTTAGGCTCCGCTTCCGCTAATGGTTTGCCTCTCCCTTTAAGGTCCTGCATGGTTTTGAGAAGGGTTTCCGTCATGCGCTCATGGGTCTCTTCGGAACCGCCCACAACAGCGAATTCTTCCGCGCGGGTGAGGCGCTTGTGGCCATCCTCGTTATCAAGGCCGACGCCAAGAAGTTGGGCTGAGACGTTTTGCTTCATTAATCCAACTTCGTTCAGATCGGAGAAATTTCAAGCGCCATTATTCCCGTTTCTTTCGCAAAGAATATCCGCGAAGAGGGCGTCCTGCCGCAGGGAAATCCGGTCAAGGCGGTTCAGCTCAAGCAGAGCGAGAAAGGAGGCAATGACGAAGGAAACACTGACACCGTCCGTCAGGAGCTCGGAAAAGCGGAAGGAGGACCGTTGTTGAAAAATGTGAAGGATGGATTCCATGCGCTCGGCTACCGTGACCGTTTCATCGTGAATCTGGCCGACGGTGATCTTCTCGGAAAGCCGGCGCAGGACTTGGTTGAAGGTGTTCCAGAGCTGGACGGCATCGACCGGATGGAGGGGCCTTTCCTCGTTACGGACGGAAGTGTTTTCGACCTTACGGAACCATGCCTGTTGGGCTTCGTCGATGCAGCGTTGCAGATCTTCGGCCGCTTCTTTGTACTTTCTATACTGGATCAGTTGCTGGACCAGCTCCCAGCGCGGATCAACCTCCTCCTCACTTTCCGCCTCTTCGTGGATCCGCTCATCCTTGGGCAGGAGAAGGCGGCTTTTGATGTGCATGAGGGTGGCGGCCATAACGAAAAAATCGCCGGCGATTTCCAGCCGTTGATGTTCCATGGTGCGCAGGACTTGAAGGTACTGGTGAGTGACCCGCTCGATGGGAATATCGTAAATATCAATTTCCTGACGGCGAATCAGAAAAAGGAGGAGATCGAGAGGTCCTTCGAAAACGGGGAGGCTGACGGTGTGGTCGTACCCGGCGAGCAGGGGCTGGTCCTGAGAAGACGGGTTCGCCATGGATCAAAAAGAAAGGAGGGTGAGGCGCAGGCCGACGCTGAAATCCGCCTCGCGCCGGTCTTCGTCGGAAATAGAAACATACGTTTCAAGCTGCCAGGTGTTCCCAAAGCGGCGCGTCAGGCCGTAGCGCTGCTCGGTCCATGCTTTCAGACGTGCGTCATATTCCCAGTATCCTGCGAGACCGACATTCTGGGTGAGGCGGTGCCGAGCCCGGATATGATAATTTTCGATGGCGTTCTCGAGGTAGGTGGCAAGGAATTCGACCGACCAGAGATCGGAGCTGAACAGGCTGATGCCGACAAGATTACTTTCGGTTTCGCCGTCTTCCGGGCGGATTTTCTGGTTCCACCGCAACTCCAGAAACGGAAGCGGTCGGAAATTGGCCTCGATGTAGGCGGCTTCCCATTCATCTGCGCCGACGGGCGCATCGAGGCGAAGATCCTGCAACAGGCGCAGGCGTAGCAGTTCCCTCCGATTGCCCTCTGCAAAGGAACCGAGGAGGCGGTGCTCCCACCCCAGCCGGAGAACGCTTTGCTCGGGTAGGTCGTCGAAATCCTCAAGGGCGGCAAGGTCAAGCACGGGCGCTTTGGGCAGATAGGGCCGGAATCCCGGCAAAGGTTCGGTTGGCGAGCGCCCGCCCGCTCGCGGGTGCCACCGGTACCGGGCGGAAAGGCGGCTGACATGACGGATTTGCTCAAGCTCGAAGGGTGCCTCTGCAAAGCGGAACGTCCGGGCAAGTGTTTGGGAGAGGCCCGCCCCGAGTTCGCCGGTCCAGGTTTCCTCCTCATATCCCGCCTGCCCGCGTCTGGACCCGCCTTGGAAGCGACGCCAGAGCCCCCCGGCACGAAGGTTCAGCCGCAGGCCCCATGGCAGGGCGTAGGCGCGGGTCAAGGTGAGCTGGCCGCTGTAGCGGTCGAAGACCGGGGAATCGAAAAGATCGCCTTCCTTGCCTGCTTCGGTGAAGGGGGAAGGAAAGGTCGCCGACGGGAACCCGAGAGGAAGGGAGGGAAAGGGAATGCTCGTCGGGAAGGCGGGGGCCTCCTGCAGCCGGTACCGGAGCAGGTCGAGGGACGCCTGCCAGTTCCAGTCGGTCTGGCCGAAGCTTCCGGGGAGCCATTGAAGGGAAAGGTCCGGGATGCGTTCTACCAGCGTATGGTCTTCGTTCAATTGCCAGCGGGCGAGGGCGCTGAGCAGGAAGCGGCCTTTCTGGAAACTGGTCTCAAAGAAGGTTTCGGGCTGATATTCTTCCTGATAGAGGTCGGGCCGGAAGTCGCGGAGCACCTCCGAATCGGACCGGACCCCCGTTTCCGCACGCGCCTGCCAACCTTTCCCGGCCTCGAGAGCAAACAAAAGTGCGGAGGCGTGAAGGTAGCCGCGGTCCCCGGGTACGGGCTCGTTAAGGACATCCTTTCCGAGTTCCGTCTCTCCTCCCTGGTCGGAGATCCAGCCGCCGTCCAGGTCCAGCTGCCATTGCAGGGCCTCGTCGCCGCCGCCGCCGAGGGCGAGACGCGGTCCCAGCAGAATGCCCCGCCGGGAATAGAGGTGGAGGTTGCCGCCGACCGCCAGCCCCTGCCCAAGGGGATACAAGACCGAGCCCCGGGCGTAGGCTCCCAGCCGTTCGCGGTAGCCCATGCCGCCTTCGATAGTGCCCGCCGTTCCCTCGGTGGCCAACTCCAGTCCGGGAAGGGGCAGCCCGACATTGCCGAGAAGATTGAGCTTCAGCCCCCGACCGGTAATGGACTCGTCCACAAACCAGGTGCCTTTGCGGATGAACAGGCGGGGCGCGTCCGGCGAGGGCTCGCGGAAATAAACGGAGACCTTGCTGAAATCGAGTTCCTCGAGGGTTCCTGCAAACGAGGCTCCTTCGAAAAAGAGAGGAGGATATCCTGCCCGGAAGGCTCCTGACTCCACTCTGCGAGAGGCAGTATCGTAAACGATGCGTTCGCTGAGCACCCGCAGACCCTCGCGGGTTACCCGAACATTGCCCTCCGCCTCAACCCGGCCGGTCGGACGATGATACCGGATTTCCTCCGCCTCCACGAGGGTGTTTCGGTCGCGGAAGACGGCGTTCCCGGTCGCGATCAGGAGCCCTTTCTCCGATTGGAAGGCAATGGGTTCGTCCGCGCTCAGCTCCGGTTCCTGACCGGTAAGGAGGAACGGAAGCATACAAACAAAGGCCGAAAAGCAATGTAGAAAGCGGCGAGTGCTCACGTGGCCTTAATAGAGGATGGGGCTGGCTGGGGGCTCAAGCGTTATTTTCTTTCCGCGTAGCCGGCCCCGGGGGGAAATCGCTTGCTCTGCCGCCCGCACACATGTGACAACAACGATTACAGGAGATTGGTCCCCATGCAGATATCGAAATCCCGGCTCAAAGAGCTGCAAAACGCCCGGCATTATCACCCGCACAGCCTCCTCGGCATGCATCCCTCCAAGACGGGCCTCGTGGTGCGCGCCTTTCTTCAGAACGTTGAAAGTTGCGAGGTGGTCGATGTCGCAAGCGATGAACGTTTCGCCCTCGAGCGCCGGACTTCCGATGGTTTCTTCGAGGGCCAGATCACGAGCCGGAAAGAGGTCTTTCCTTATCGTTTGCGGGTAAAGCGGGCCAACGGGGAAATTCATCAGTTTTATGACCCATACCGCTTTCTGCCGACCGTCACGGACGAAGATCTTTATCTGTTTAACAAAGGCGATGACCACCGCGTTTACCGGAAACTGGGTGCCCACCTGCGGAAAATTGACGGGGTCAGCGGGGTCAGTTTCGCGGTCTGGGCCCCGTCGGCCAGCCGGGTTAGCGTCGTCGCCGATTTCAACCGCTGGGACGGGCGCTATCATCCCATGCGGGCTCTCGGTTCCTCCGGGGTCTGGGAGATATTTATTCCCGGTCTTTCCGAGGGAATGAAGTACAAATACGAGATTCTCGACCAGGAAGACCATCTCCACCTGAAAACAGATCCCTACGGAACGTTTTTCGAAGCTCCGCCACACAACGCCAGTATTGTCTGCAACGTCGATTCTTACGATTGGAAGGACGGCGACTACCTGCGCAAACGTGCGGAAACGGATTGGAGGCAGGCTCCGGTCAGCGCCTACGAGGTGCATTTTGGTTCATGGAAGCGGAAGTTGGACGACGGCGGACGGCCCTTCACTTATCGGGAGATGGCCAAAGAACTGATTCCCTACGTTGTGGAAATGGGCTACACTCACGTTGAGTTTATGCCGCTGGCCGAGCATCCCTTCACGGGTTCCTGGGGCTATCAGGTCACGGGGTATTTCGCGCCCACACAACGCTACGGCGAGCCGGCTGACTTCCAGTATCTTGTCGACCAGCTCCACCAAGCCGGTATCGGGGTCCTCATCGACTGGGTCCCGGCCCACTTTCCCACCGACAGCTTTGCCCTCCCCAAATTCGACGGAAGTGCTCTGTACGAGCATGCCGATCCGCGACAGGGATATCATCATGACTGGGGCACCCTTATCCCCAACTACGGACGTCATGAAGTGAAGGCCTTTCTCATCGCGAGTGCCTTGTCGTGGATGGATCGCTACCATATCGACGGGCTCCGCGTGGACGCGGTCGCCTCCATGGCCTATCTTGACTATTCCCGGGAGGATGGGGAGTGGATTCCCAACCGCTATGGCGGTAATGAGAACATTGAAGCCCTCTCCTTTCTGCGCACCACCAATCAGCTCGTTCATCAGTACTACCCCGGGACGCTTATGATCGCGGAGGAATCAACTTCTTTCCCCGGTCTGACCAAGCCGATTGAGGAGGGAGGAATGGGCTTTGACTACAAATGGAACATGGGCTGGATGCATGATACCCTCCAGTATTTCCAGAAAGATTCGATTTACCGGAAGTTTCATCAAAATAACCTCACCTTCGGGATGATCTACCAGTATTCGGAGAATTTCGTGCAATGTTTCTCCCATGACGAAGTGGTGCACGGAAAGTCCTCCATGCTGATGAAAATGGCGGCCGACAGCATTACCGAAAAAGCCCGGAACCTGCGTGCCCTTTACGCCCTCATGTGGGGTTGGCCCGGCAAAAAAACCCTTTTTATGGGGAATGAATTCGGCCAGTCGGCGGAATGGTCCTATGACCGCAGTCTCGACTGGCATTTGCTGCAGTATGTAGACCACAGCGGAATCCGCGATCTGGTCCGCGATCTGAACCGGCTTTACCAGAGCGAGCCGGGCCTCGTTTACGGGGACACTTGTGCGGACGGATTCGATTGGGTCAGCGCCAACGACGCCGACAGCAGCGTCATTGCCTTTCTCCGCAAAGGGCGGAATCCCGGGGAGCTGTTTCTTGTTACAGGTCACTACACCCCCATCAGCCGCGGCGGATATACCATCGGGGTTCCGAAGGCCGGCTATTGGAAGGAAGTTATCAATACTGATGCCGAGTGCTATGGCGGCTACGGCGGCGGCAATTTTGGAGGGGTCCACAGTGATCCTATTGCATGGGACCAATTCGAAGATTCCCTTAAACTGAACCTTCCCGGCAACAGTACCTTGATTTTTAAATACGAAGGACCGGCTTCAGGTTAAAGAGCGGAAACCATCCTTCTTCGCCGTTTTCCCGGCGGGCAAAAATCCATCCCGACTCCGTTTCCATGGCAGTGAGTATCTCGCCGCGGCAAGCGGACAACTCAATCCCGTCAAATGGGCGCTGGCAGCGGCGGAGGGGAAATCCGCCTTCCGGGCCGAGAAAGCCCGCAGGCATCCATCCCTGATCGGAGGCGTAACGAACCCATACCCAGCCGGGCCAGCGGTCGTCCTCCCGGAGGACTTTGACCTCCGCTCCCTCGGGAATCCGCAGCGGATGTGAGTCCAGAACCTCATAGTCGGCGAGTACGCGGTACCGGGCATGAGAATTGGACATTCCAATAGAAAAGGCCGGGGCGGACTCCGGGTCAAAGCGGAAGCGTTTCTCCAGCGTTGACCTTGTCCAGCGGATCCCGAAAACCCCTTACCAATGGAGACGGTGGACGGACATTGGGTGCACGATCTGGACCCGGTCATATTTCAGCTCACGGAAACGCTGGCGGTGCGCTGGTACGGCGTTGCTTATGTAGCCGGTTTTCTCGCCGCCGTGGGCCTCTTGTGGTGGTACCGGCGGCGCGGGCTTTCCCCTCTCAGCCCGGCTTTGCTGGAGAACTTTTTTCTCTACGTCATGGTCGGCGTCATTGCCGGGGGAAGACTGGGCTACTTTCTTCTTTATGCACCCGGAGACCTTCTCGCCAACCCTCTCGTCCTGCTCGCGGTCTGGGAAGGCGGAATGGCCAGCCATGGAGGGTTTGCCGGCGTATTCGTGGCCGTCTGGTGGTTTGCGCAGCGGCATGGCCTTTCCCCTTTTGCCCTCGGAGATCTCGTCGTGACGGTGGTTCCGCCGGGGCTGTTTTTTGGAAGGATAGCCAATTTTATCAATGGGCAGCTTTGGGGAAAAGTCAGCGAGGTTTCATGGTCGGTCGTTTTTCCCAAGAGCGCCCCGCCCGGGACGCCGCTGCATCTGATTCCGCCACGGCATCCCTCTCAATTGTACGAGGCTGCCCTTGAGGGGCTGGTGCTCTTCGTTTATGTGCAGGCCCGCTTCTGGGGTTGCCGCACTGGAAAACGCGGTTCGGCTTCAGTTGTGCCGTCCCGGACTCAGGGACACTTGACGGCTGAATTCCTCATTGCCTACAGCCTTCTGCGCTGTGTTGGAGAACTCTACCGCGAGCCCGATGCCTCACTGATATTCGGATTCAGCCGGGGGATCTTCTATTCAATGTTTCTGCTCGCCTTCGGGATCGCAATGTTGCTATTCGTGCGACGGCGCCGTTTGACAAGCAGGGATTACTGATAACTTTCCATCTTATGGATATCGTAGCTTATCTCAAACCAACCTGCGGCTGGAGCAGTGGCGTTCGCGCTATTCTTAAGAAGTATAGACTTCCTTACGAAGACAAAGACATCATTAACGACCCAACGATTTATGAGGAGATGGTTCGTAAGTCGGGCCAACCCCTGTCCCCTTGTGTGGAAGTTGATGGCGTCATGCTCGCCGACGTGAGTGGGGAAGAAGTAGAAAATTACCTCCTTTCCAACAATCTTGTCCAGGCCAGCGAGGAGTCAGCGGAGGTACCCACGAATGCTCCCTGCACTGACGAGGAGCACGCCCGCATGCAGTCGAAGACGATCCGCTTCTTCTGATCGAGCGACACATAGCAGGATGCTCGCTGCTGCCTGTGCCTCACTTTCACCTGCGAAAAAACTACGCAGGTGTTTTTTTGTCCAAAAAAGGACGCCGATTTATCGGCGCAATGTGTTGGGAAAGACATTTGAATAGTAGATAGGTAAATCTGGACTTCGTATACCTTGCTTCCACAATGGGGTGACTTTGCTTCTACGTGATCCCGCCCATGCCAGAGTCACTCCATTCTTGCGCCGTCCTGACCGGGGATCTTGTCGCTTCCAGTCGTCTTTCCGGGAAAGATCTGCAGAAAATCCGGAAACTTCTCGTTAATGGTGTGCGGGATGTTGCGAAATGGGAAAAGGATCTCGTGCACAGGGAACCGGAGTTTTTCCAGGGTGATTCCTGGCAACTCCTCCTCGGACAACCGTCTTTTGCCCTCCGTGTGAGCCTCTTTTTGAGCGCCCTGCTGCGGGCCAGGGGGCCGATCCGGAGCCGCATTTCCATTGGCCTCGGCTCAGCCGAAGAGCTCTCGGCCCGGGGGCTCGGTTCTTCGACCGGAGAAGCCTTTACCCTGTCTGGACGCGGCCTGGAAACGATGAAGAACCGGGAATATCTCTCCTTGCAGGTTTCCGCACGGATCGGGCTGCTTTCCCAATGGTTACCGCTCGCGGCGGTTTTCTGCGATGCCCTCGCGGGCAATTTTACGCGGCGGCAAGCGGAAGTCCTGAGCCATGCTCTTCACCCGGACGGTCTGACCCATGAGCAAATCCGGGCGCGACTGGAGCCAAAGGTGGCGCGGCAAACGGTGACGAAATCCCTGCAAAGCCTTCACTGGCCGGTGTTGCGCGAAGTGTTGGAAACCTTTGAAGCGTCGCCGTGGTCCGAACTTCTTGGCACGAATGTTGATCCCCATAAGCAGCTTTAAATGGGTGCAATTTAAAATGCTGCCTTATTCATTTGCTTTCATAAGGTGATAGAAATGCTGACAGTGCTGCTCGCGGGTCATCTCGCGGGCGATTTTCTGTTGCAGACAGATGGACTCGTGCGCCGAAAGCGCGAATTGCCATTTCTCGTGCTGCACGCTGGGATTGTCATGCTGATTACGGCCCTTTTCTGCGGGACGGTTCATCCGCTTTTACTTGGTGCGGTTTTTCTCCTTCACTTGCTGATCGACCTTCTAAAAAGTCGCGGGCTTGGGGATGACCTACGGGGCTTTCTCTTCGACCAGGGATTGCATCTTCTTTCCCTTGTCGCCCTCGCGCGCTTGATTCCCGACGCCTTTGCGGGAGGATGGTGGCCTCTTCTCGTTGGGGTGGAGAACCTGGCTGCCTACCTTGCTACCGTGACCGTCTTCAATGGACTGGTCCTTTCCCTGTTTTTCGGGGCCATTCTGGTCGGAAAAGCGACCATTCCCTTCACCCGCGCGATGGTGGATTCCGGTAAAGGGCTACCGGAAGGAGGACGAACGATTGGTTTTCTCGAACGCTTTCTTGTCTTTGTCTTTACTATTCTCGGGGAGTTCGCGGCGGTGGGCTTTCTTCTGACGGCCAAATCCATTCTCCGCTTTGGGGAGATTCGCGATACCGAGGACCGCAAAGCGGCGGAGTACGTGATCATCGGCACTTTCCTCAGCCTTGCCTGGGCGCTCACCATCGCCCTTGGCACGCGCGAACTCTGGTACCTCTGGGTGGCAGTAGAATGAACGCCGTCCGGATCAACCCTTTTCCCTGTCGCGGGATTCAGTCTCCAAGGACTCGCAATGCGACGTCTCCAGGCCTGAATTGGACGACGTAGCGCCGTTTTCCGAAGCCGCCTTGCAGCTCAAGAACGATCTTCCGCCCATTCTGGCGCAGGTTAACGCGCACAGGGGGCTCGTCGGGATGCTGCACCACCCAGGCAAAAGTTGCCGGTCCCCGCACCCAACCGTGGAACAGGCCCATGGGCGCGTTCTCTTTGCGATTGTACTGCGCGCTAAAAAAGCCGCCGCGGGGAGGCTCTATCGAACCGGAACGGAATTGCGGACGCAGGCGCGTGGCCATGGCCATCGGACGCAGGACGCGGCGTGCTTCGGTCTCGCCAAGACCGGAAGCGAATTGCCACCGGAAGGCCACTTCCTCGAGTCCGAAAAATTCCACATGATCAAGAATTACGAGTACGCCCGCCTTGTCGTAAAGGAGCGATCGAGTCCAGCGGGGCGGTGCGCGGAGGGAGCCGGTTTCCGCGGCAAAGGCTGCTTCCGCGGCGGCCAAGACGGCGGTTTTGTCTTCCGAAAAATAGACCGGTAGCGGTTCCGAGACTCTCCGCGGAGCCTGCAGCGCCGCTTCGCCGTTGAGGAGGAGCGTCGAATGTCCTTCCGCGCCACGGAAATAGTTTTTCAAGGCTCCCGGCCGGTAGTGATAGCGTCCGGAATCGAGCAACAGGGGCCGTCCGCCCAGCACCGCGCTCACATGAAGGCGGTCCACATGCTGGTGTGCGGTCCCGTAAGGACCGGCATCGAAATAGATCCAGTCGCCGTTCCTTTGCCAGCTGTCCCGTAGAATAATCTGCCCCGCCCACGGAAAATGGCGGGACGGGGTACCTTCGGGGGGACGCCCTTCCGCGCCGTTAGTGGCGATATAATGCCAGTCCGGGCGCTCGTAAAAATCCGCCACTTCGCGCAGGAAGGCGGCGTTATCTTCAAGATCGGAGGCATTGTTGAGGGGCCCATGGCCGTCCGGGCGCGTCACGCCGGCGAAAAACTCCCACATTTTCACGATGCGGTGCCTAACCGGTCGCCTGCTCGCATCCACGCCGGCGGCGGCAAGCAGGCGCAGGTAGGTGTGGGCGTTACGCAGGACCACGCGCTGGTAATGGTTGCTCAGTTCCTTGTAGCTACCGTCCGGATACGACTGCCGGAGGAATTCCCTTGCAAGAGTAGCGTCGGCATGGGCGCGCCATTCTCCGCTTTTCTCGAAATCCGGCCAGAGGACGGCCAATTGCAAAAGGGCCAGCTTTTCCGTCAGGAGGTGATTTCCTCCCCAAAAGGAAGCGTGCTCGTGGAGCGCGTCGGCATGATCCAGCAGGGAGGCGCGCATCTCCGCGCGGCTTTCCTCATCGAGCAAATCGGGAGTAAAATAGAGGTAGGGCCACGCATCAAGAATCCTCCGAGCCACTTCGAGAGCCCGCCACGGTGCCGAGAAGGTCAGGCGGTCAGGATAAGGGTTCGCACGAATCCAGTCCTTGAGAAGGGCGTTAAGCGTCCTCCGGTAGGATTCCTTGCCCGTCTCCTCCCACGCTTGCCCGAGATGAACGAGAACGGCGTGCCGGTTGAGCATCCACGCCGTCTCCTTGTCCCCGTCGGAGCCGCGGTAGCTCCAGTCGAGGTGTCCGTCTTCCCGCCGCGGCGGGGTATGCCACTTTTCGAGGATCCGGAAGCGATCTTTTTCCGCAGCCTCCGCCCGCTCCAGGAGGTCTGCCGGAGCAGGCGGAGGCCGGGTAAAGGAAGTGACTTCCGCACCCGTGGCAAACGCCCCGGACAGGAACCAGAAAGCCACCGCGGCCCAACGACAACACGCCTTCATGAACCGGAATTCCGGATCTTTTTTGCCATGCGGCAGGCGAGCGGCGGGGAAAAAAGGTACACGACCGCCCCGGCTGCGAGAACTGCCAGTGGACGGAGCAGGTGCGCGCTGAAAAAGGCTCCAAAGTAACTCGGGTCAAACCGGTACCATACGTCCAGCAGGGCAAAAAACAGCTGCAGGCCGCCAAACAGCAGCATGGCAAAGCCAATAAGCCGCAACCCGGCAAAGCACAAGACCTCCGTCCACTCGATCCTATCCATGTTTGGCAAGCTGAAAGGGGTCCTCGGTCATCTCAAGGTAAACCCGTCGCAGGAGTGCGCAGGCTTCCGGGAGGGGGGTCGTGAAGATCGGATCGTCCGTCGTGATCTCCCGCATACGCACCGTCAACCGCGCCCGCGGCAAGGGAACCAAGTGTCGATCCCATGTGTGAAGGCGGCGGGCCCGGGATGCGTTCGCGGCGATCAATAGCAGCGGCACTTCCACTTTGCGGGCGAGGGCCAGAGCGCCGGGCTGGACCGAATACAGCGGCCCGGAGGGCCCGTCCGGACTGATCCCGACGTCGTGGCCGGCCCGCAGTTCCCGCATCATTTCCCGCAGCGCGGAAATGCTGCGCCGGGTCGTGGAACCGCGCACCACGCGCAGACGCAGCTTCCGGAAACAGTCTGATTCCCAGGCCGCCATACGGCTTGGGCTGACCAGGCAGGCGATCCGTTCGGGCTCAAGAAAACGACGGAAAATTGCCGGTGCGACCAAGCTGCGGTTATGCCAGACCACAATCACCCGCGGTGGTCGGCTTGTCCGAAGCAGTTCCCGCGTCGCCGCATCCGGCCGTAGGCGCAGGCTGCGGTAGTAGAGGCGTATCCCCGCCGCCGCCGCCATCAGCGCGGCCCTCCGCCAACCTTGGAGCGCATGTACTTCCGGTCGCAGCGTGTTGAAGGGATCGCGATCGTCGACCGGTGGCGGGGTTGCTACCCTGGTTACCCTCATTCTTGGAAATGAGCAGTACCATTCTGCCCGTCGCCGTCAATGCACGGCCGGGCTTCGCGTGGAAATCGTCCCTTCAGGCCTTTCCACCTCCGGAAAGCTCGCGCACCGCCTGCCACCAAGCCCCGAAGAGGCGCTTTACGTCCTCGAGGACGAGGTAGAGGGCGGGAACGAGAAGCAGTGTGATGAAGGTGGCGAAGAGAACTCCGAAGCCAAGGGAGGTTGCCATGGGGATGAGGAACTGTGCCTGCAGGCTGCGCTCGAGAAGAATGGGGACGAGGCCGGCAAAGGTAGTGACGGAGGTCAGGAGGATGGGACGGAAACGGGCGCGACCGGCTAATCGGACCGCGTCAAGGAGCCGTTCTCCGTGCTGGCGGTGCTTGTTGATGAAATCGACAAGAACGAGGGAATCATTCACGACCACTCCCGTCAGGGCGATGATGCCCAGAAGCGAGAGAAGGCTGAGCGTCTGGAAGGTCATGAGGTGGCCGAGGATGGCCCCGGTGACCCCGAAAGGAATGACGGCCATGACGATCAACGGTTGCAGGTAGCTGCGGAAGGGAATGGCCAGTAACGCGTAGATGAGGAAAAGGACCAGAACGACTCCTCCAAGCAGGGAGCTCCGGGTCTCCTCCCAATCCTTGGCTTCGCCGCCTTTGACGAGGCGAACGCCGGGATACGTTTTCCGAATATCGGAGAGAATGCTTTTCTCGCCATTCCCTTCTCCATAAAGGGCCTTGTTGATTTCGCCGAAATCGGCGACTTCCTTGTCCGCGTCCGCCTGGATGTTAATGACGCGGCGGCCGTCGATGCGGGTAATGGTCGGATAGCCTTCTCCGAAATTCAGTTCCGCCACTTCCCGAAGTGGAATTTCGGAGCCGTCAGGCGCCCGGATGCGCATCCGTTCGAAGTCGCCAAGGGAAGCCCGTTCGGCAGCGGGGTAGCGAACCATCACCCGGATTTCGTCCCTTCCGCGCTGGATGCGCTGGGCTTCCGCGCCGTAAAAAGCGGCGCGTACCTGACGGGCAAGGTCGTTCGCGCGGATCCCGAGAGACGTCGCCTCCGGACGGAGACGGAGTTTAATCTCCTTTTTGCCTTCCGAAAAAGTGTCGCGGATATCGAACAGACCGGGAAAGGTGCGCAGGTTTTCGCGGATATCCCGGGCGGCCGCCCGGAGCTGGTCGAAATCCGGACCGGTGAGGCGGATGTCGACCGGCAGGCCACTCGGGGGGCCGGCGCTGGCGTTGACGGTCAACTGCCGCGCTCCGGGAATGCGCCCGATCTTTTCGCGCCATCGTTCCGCTACCTGTTCGGCATCGGAGTCCCGCAACTCCGACTTCGTCAACTCGACGAAGTAGAAACCGAGGTGAGTCCCCTGCTGGCCACCTCCGAACCCGATGAATTGGGCGTAGTGTTTGACCGGATTGCTTCCACCGTCGGCCAGGTCTTCGCCTACGATTTCCCGCAGGCTCTCGCCAATGTGATCAAAAGCTTCGCGGGTTTTCCCGATGGGCGTTCCCTGGGGGAGGACGAGGTTCACGGCGATAAAATCACTCGGAACACTGGGAAAAGGGGAGAACTTCACCCAACCGCTCTGGATAAGTCCGAATCCGAGACTGAAAACGGCGAGGAAGGTGGCGATGGTCAGGTAGCGCCACTCAATGGCATGGCCGAGAAAGGGCTGGTAGGCCTTTTCGACAAAACCCTCGAGTCCGTCGGCGACTTTTCGCTGAAATTTAGAGAGGATATTGAGGCGGCCGCGCCCACTGCGGTCCCCGACATTGCACAGGGAAAGGTGGTAGGGGAGGACCAGCTTGCTTTGAACGAGGGAAAAGGCCAGCGTCGGGATCACGACGATGGGGATGGCGGCAAAGAAGTTTCCCAGCTGGCCGGGAAGCAGAAAGACCGGGAGAAAGGCCACCATGGTGGTCAGGATGGCGTAGGTGACGGGGGTTGCGACAAGGTGCGTGCCGCGGATCGCCGATTCCACGCCCGGACCAACCTTCTGAAATTCCGTGAAAACGCTTTCCCCCACGATAATGGCGTCGTCCACGACTATCCCCAGGACGAGGATAAAAGCGAAGAGGGAGATGAGGTTGATGGAAATCCCCACCAGCGGCGCGACCATGAAGGTACCGAGGAAGCTGACCGGAATCCCGATCGCGACGAAGAAGGCAAGGGAGGGACGCAGGAAAAGGGACAGGGAGAGCAGGACCAGAAGGAAGCCCAGAAAGCCGTTCTGGATGAGCATTTCCAGCCGCCCTTTCAGGTAGAAGGAAGAATCGCCCCAGCTGTCCACTTCGATCGCCTCCGGCAACCACGTCTGCCGGATCCGCTTGAGGTAGCCTTCCACCTGCCTCGAAATCTCGAGAGGATTCTCGCGACCGACTTCGCGAACCAGGACGAGTCCGGCCGGCTTCCCGTTGAAGGTGGTAATGACGGGATCGTCGACAAAACCGTCGTCGATGTCAGCGATATCCCCGAGCCGGACGCGCGTGCCGTCGAGCTGCGTCTTCACGACAATGGAACCGAATTCGCCGCCGCGGTAGGCCTGCTCTTTGGTCCGCAAAAGGATTTCGCCGCCCTCGGCACGGATAGAACCGCCGGGAACGTCGAGGCTTCCCCGTCGTACCGAAGCAACGACCTCTTCAAAGGTGAGATTGAATTTCCGCAGCGCCTTTTCCGATACCCCGACGGAAATCTCGTAGCCGCGTACCCCCTGCACAGAGGCCTGCGAGACTCCGGGCAGTCGCGCGATCTCGTCGCGCACCCGCTCCGTCATTTCCTTGAGGGACTTTTCCGAGGCGGGTCCATAAAGGGCGACCCAGAGCACGTCGCGTTCGATCAGCAACTCTTCCACAATGGGGCGCTCGGTTTCTTCCGGAAAGCTGGTAATGGCATCGACCCGCGACTCAATGTCGTCCTTGACGCGGCCGACATCGGCACCCTTGCGCACTTCGATGGAGACGCTGCCAATGCCTTCCCTTGCGGTTGAGCGCACCTCCTTGATGCCGTCGACTCCCTCGATGGCCTCCTCGATACGGAGGAGGACCCCTTCCTCCACTTCTTCCGGTGCCGCGCCAAGGTAAGGAACGCGTACGACGACGGTATCGAGCGAGAATTCGGGAAAAAGTTCTTTTTTGATCGAAAACAGGGACGCGACCCCACCGACAACAATGACGAGCATGACGAGGTTGGCGGCGACCCCGTTCCGTGCGAACCAGCGGATCATGGGGTGGACTCCACACGCATTCCGTCGACGAAGAAAAGAAGAGGTGTCCGGCAGAGGCGATCCCCTTCGGAAAGGCCCTCGGCGACAAGGGCGGAATCCTCGTCGCTGCGGAGGACGGTCACTTCGGCTTCCTCGAGCCGATCGCCGTCGGTCAGACGGTAGACGATATTCCCGGGCTGCAGGGTGGACCGTGGAATGCGGAAGGCGTTCGGCAGGGAGGGACCGGTAAGGACCGCTTCAACGAACATCCCCGGGGTTAGTTCCCATCCTTGATTGCTCGTGAAGGGGGACTCTACACGCGCATAAGCGGTGATCATACGGGTGCGCGGATTGACGGCGGCGGCGGTGCGGACGAGCTGGGCCTCCCAGCGGTGTTTGCGGTTGCCGATGGTGGTGGCAAGGGTCGCTTCGGGCAATTCGGTCGGCGGATTTCCCGGGCCGGCGAATCCGAGTAGGGCGAGATCATCGAGGGAAAGGGGGAGGGGGACTTCAAGCGCCCGGGTCGCGTAGACGTCGCCCAGAACAAGGGAGGGACCTGCGATGGACTGGCCGATCTCGACGTATTTATCGCGGACACGACCGTCATAGGGAGCGCGCACACGTGTGTCGGCAAGGTTGTCCTCGGCCATGCGGACGGCGACTTTCGCCGCTGCAAGGTCCGCTTTGGCTTTTTCCAGTTGAGGCTCCCGCAGGACGAGGGGGCTCGCTTCGCCGCTACCGACCCGGCGCCAGTCGCGTCGGGCCTGTTCAGCGTTTTCCAGTTCCTGCAGGTAGGCGGTCCGCTGCAGGGCAAGGCGCGATTTCGCCTCGGCAAGCGCGCTCTCGAAGGGAAGGGGATCAAGCCGGAGCAGCACCTCGTCCTTCCCGAATTGGCTGCCAGGGTAAAAGTTGTCCGCCACCCAGACGATGTCTCCGGCGACCTGAGCGCTGAGGCGGGTTTCCTGCAGCGGCTGCACCGTTCCCTCGGAAATCACGCGAACGGTTTCGGAACCGGCTTCCACTGTGAAGGTTTCTATCTTCGGATGGACCGGCTCAGGCTCCTTTTTTTCCGCCTCCGGTTTCAGTGCCGCAAGGATGGCGGTTAGAGCGAGGCCGAGGCCAAGGACAACCGGCGGCAGCACCCCCTTGAGAAGCAAACGTCCCCGACCGGATTTGGGCATAAACGTTGAGGTAAATTGGAAAAGCCGATGTCTCGTAATCCCGCCGGAGAAATCAGGATTTCATCGACAACCAGCGCTGTTTCTTAGCGGACTCGACTGCCGAGGCGATGAATTTCATACCTTCGACGCCATCCTCGATGGTCGGAACGTCGTAAGGGGCACCGGCGCCGGGCCGGCCATTGACGGCGTCGCGGATGGCGCGGGCGGCTTCAAGGTAGATGTTCGCGAAGGCCTCGATGAAGGCTTCGGGATGCCCAAAGGGAATGCGCGAAAAGTTTTTCGCGGCATCGCTCAGGTAGTCGTTGCCGCGTCGATACACTTCCCGCGGACGATCCGGATGCTTAAGGAGGAGTTCATTCGGTTCTTCCTGAAACCACTCGAGTCCGGCCTTGTCACCGTAGACGCGCAGGCGGAGAGCATTTTCCTCGCCCGCGGAGACCTGCGAGGCGTAGAGGACTCCGCGAGCTCCGCTTTCGTAGTGGACGAGAAGGTTGCCGTCGTCCTCCAGCCGCCGTCCGGAGACCAAGGTGGAAAAGTCGGCACATAGGGATTCCATTCGCAGACCTGTGACATAGCGGGCGAGATTTTCCGCGTGCGTACCGATATCGCCGATACAACTGGAGGCACCGGCTTTTTCCGGATCGGTCCGCCATGCGGCCTGCTTCTGGCCCTCGGCGTCGATTGCCCTCAGGAGCCAGCCCTGCGGATATTCGACGACGATCTTGAGAATGCGCCCAAGTTTGCCGCTTTCAACGAGATGGCGGGCTTCCTTTACCATCGGGTAGCCGGTGTAGTTGTGCGTGAGGGCAAAGACCTTTCCGCTGCTTTGCACGAGTTCCTGCAGCGCCTCCGCCTCCTCCACCGTGCGGGTGACGGGCTTGTCGCAGATGACATGGAAACCGGCTTCAAGGAAGCATTTCGCCACCGGGTAATGCATGTGGTTGGGAGTCACGATCGAGACGAAATCGATGCGCTCGTCCTCCGGGAGAGCGGCCTCCGCCTCCGCCATGGCTGCGTAGTCGGCATAGACGCGGTTCGGGTCGAGGTAGAAGTCGGCACCGCTGGCGCGGGATTTTTCCGGATCGGAAGAAAAGGCCCCGGCGACGAGCTCGATCTGTCCGTCGAGGGCGGCGGCCATGCGGTGGACCGAGCCGATAAAGGCGTCTCGTCCGCCACCGACCATGCCCATGCGTAGTTTACGGTGTTTCATAACGGTTGGTGGAAGTGCAGGTTTATTCGTCGTTACTGAAAGCAGCGTCGAAAGCGGTATCGCTGGAAGGGAAGTCGACTTTGCGCGTAAAGGCCGCTGCTTCGCGGCCGCCGTGTACGCGGTCCATGCGCCCGTCTTCCCATTCCACGGAGAGGGGGCCCTTATAGCCGATGTCATTAAGGGCGACGATGATTTCTTCGAAATTGATATCGCCGTGTCCGAGAGAGCGAAAATCCCAGTAGCGGCGCGGATCACAGAAGTCGGTGTGGCCGCCGAAAACGCCCGCCTCGCCGTTCCCATGCCCCCACCAGACATCCTTCATGTGGACGTGGAAGATGCGGTCGGAGAATTTACGGATGAATTTCACGTAGTCGACCCCTTGGTAGCCGAGGTGGCTCGGGTCATAATTAAAGCCGAATCGCTTGTGCCCCCCAAGGGCCGCCATCGCGCGCTCGCTGGAGACGATATCGAAGGCGATTTCCGTCGGGTGCACTTCCAGTCCGAAATTGATGTCCTCGCCGTCAAAGGCGTCGAGAATCGGCTTCCAGCGACGGGCGAAGTCGGCGAAGCCTTTCTCAAGGAATTCCTGGCTCGTCGGCGGAAAGGCGTAGAGGGCGTGCCAGATGGAGGAGCCGCTGAAACCGTTTACCACCGGCGCGAGCGGACTTTCGTCGCGCCGGGCATTGAAAAAGCGCCGCGCCGCCTTCGCCGTGATTTTTAACTCTTCTGCCGCGCGATTGCGGACGCCTTCCGGATCGCCGTCTTTCCAGACGTGGTCCGGCAGGATGGCCTGATGGCGGTCATCGATGAGGTCGCAGACAGCCTGACCGACAAGGTGGTTGGAAACGGCGTGGCAGGTCAGGCCATGCTCGCGCAGCATACGCCAGTGCGCCTCGATGTACTTGTCGCTTTCCGCAGCCTCGTGGACATCAAAATGATCTCCCCAGCAGGCGAGTTCAACGCCGTCGTAGCCCATCTCTTTGACGAGAGGCAGAAGTTCAGCGAGGGACAGGTCGGCCCATTGGCCGGTGAACAGGGTGACAGGTCGTGTCATGGTCGGTTTCCGTATGAGTTGGGGATTGGAGGTTTTTTCGCCTCGACCATGGCTGGCCCGCAGGGACTTGAACCCCGACTGAAGGAACCAGAATCCTCTGTGCTACCATTACACCACGGGCCACCACATGGTCGGGGCGACTGGATTTGAACCAGCGACCTCTGCGTCCCGAACGCAGCGCTCTGCCAGGCTGAGCTACGCCCCGATGTGCGATAGAAGGAAAAAGCGCAATTCCGCTTCCGCACTGGGTCAACACAAATCCGTATCCCGGAAAATTTTTGCAAAAAGCCGGTTGACGTTCCGATTTCCTCCTTTCTATATCCCGCCTTTTCGAAATGCTGGCCAGATAGCTCAGTTGGTAGAGCAGAGGACTGAAAATCCTTGTGTCCCCAGTTCAACTCTGGGTCTGGCCACCACTTTCCCTCCCCCCCAAGTCCGTCGGCGGGTTCTTCCCGTCGGCGGGCTTTTCCTTTGTTTAATCAGACTTCTGCGGACCTCTTGTTATGAGTATTCAGTGGATTCCGGGAAGACGGCAAAGCACCGCCAATCCGCACAGATTCCACAGACCGGCGCGTTCCTCAGCTGGCTTTCGCCTTTCTGGTTCGTCAAAGCCGCGAGCCGGTCACCGCTGGTGCGGTAGCTTCGGATTTTCCGGATTAAACCACTGTTCCCATGAGGGCGCGATATAGGGAGGCACTCCTTTCAGGATAAGCCTGAGATTGATCTCCTGAAAGCGACCCCCGGTAGCTTTGCGGGTGACCATTCTCGTTGCCTGACCAACCTCCAATCGTACATGCCATATCTTGCCGGAGAGTCCTTTCGGCACGTCGATTCTTTGATTTCCCTTATTACCATGGATGATTGTCATGATCCGATCCGGCGCGCTGACACTGAGCTTTACCACGTCGGTCTCGTGTTCGCAGAATGCACCTACTTCAAATTTTTCGGTACCCTCCGGCACGTAAAAGTACCATTCCCGCGCTGTTCCGAAATTCAGATTAAACTCACCCACATCGGAAGTTGCCCCGGCCTGTCTTCCCACAAGGACAATTGGGGTTGCCGGTAAAGTGTAGGCAAACCAGCGTTCCGCATCCCAAACGGAAGCCGTTGCCACTCCTGTAAATTGAAAACTATGGGAAAATCCGTTCCCTTCTTTTCCGTGCAGATGATTGATGGCTACGGAGTCGCGGACTAACTCCGCATTGTCTGGCCCGGTAATCTTTAATTGGGCTCTTTCCGGTTCCCCCTGCCACTTTCTTGGAATATAGGTGCCCATTTTGAAATTGAGCTTTTTTCCTTCTGGATTCCATAGCTGAAATTCGGCGTTCCCCCGCACCTGAACCTCGGGACAACCGAGGCTCGGCACCGGCACCCAGTGTTGCAACTCCGGCCAGCGGTCCTCGATTTCTGCTTTTACCTCGCCTGATCCCTGAAACCACTGGGTGTAGGGTAGATCTTCATACACGGTTACCTCGGCCAGTTTCCCGGACCGGGGGTCAAACCATTCCTCCGGACTACGGGCAAGGTAGGGCGGAACCCCGTCAAGAGCGATATTGATATTAGAATAAATGTGAGCATCCCCCAATCCTACTTCGATAGACCAGAATCGCCCCTGTGCACCGGGTTCGACTTCCACCGTGGTTTCCATCTCCTGGCGATAGGTTCCTGCTTTCGGTGGCTGCCCCACGAGCGCATTTGTGCGCTGTCCCCGGGGGGAAATTACGAAGAATGCCCATCGCTCACGCTGGCTCATGTAGCGATCCGCGCGCTGGGCACTCACCGTAAATTCCGTCACATTTCCGGGCACAAAAAACCACCACCTGCGGGGTACGGCAGGCTGAAAGACAATTCCACGCTGGTTATCGGCAATATGCCCCTCCGATCGGCCGGTCCAGACAACCGCTCGCTCAAGGGATGAGGAAATCCAGGTGTTGCCCCCGGTTTCAAGGCTGTAAACCCCTTCCTTCCCGGGAGATACCTTGTATTCCCATGTGGCATCCTTGAGTTTCTGTTTGCCGTCGACCAGAACCTGCCCATCCGGATCCGTTAATTTTACCTGCTCTTTGGGCTTGTTCCAATGATCCGTTCCCCACTGCATAACATGCACGGTTATCGTAAAATCCCTGCTGTCAGGATTTAAAAAATGGCTCACTGGCGTATAGCCAAGAAAATGTCCATAATCTCCGACCGCCGATTGAGAGGCGGCCTGCTGTTCAAATAGCAGGGGGAAGAGGGCGGCCAAGCTGATCGGACCAATTAGAAACCGTACCCAGTTCATCCATTTCGCTTTCTTTTTGTACATTGTCTTCCTTCATGTCCGGCAATGGCTCAATCGGTTTCGCCGCGAATGACTTGATCCTCCCCGGGATCCACGATGATCAGGCGCGGATGAAATGGTTTTCCTCCCCTCATTGCCCACGGTGCCACCGGGTCGCGGTTTTTGATATTGTAGACAAATCCTACCATAAAAAGACGACCGTCCAAGCCAACGGTCATGCTGTGGGATTCGGCGACCATACGGTCCTCTTCAACCACAATGGGTCCGTAATCTATCAGTTCTCCTGTATCCAGATTAAACCCCTGCAGGTACGTCCATCCTCCCCAATGCGTGCCCGGCGTGTAGTAGATCATTCGGTCATTCAACACCAGTCCGCACGATGCCGGCCGGTTCCCGTACCGGTTTTTCCCGTCGATGACGCCCATCTTCTGAATTTCTTCCAACTTTCCGGCTGAATCATCGGTGGGTGGGGAAAAACGCATCAAGGTCTCATCGAAACGACGGATGAAATAAAAACACTGCTCTTCTTCCGCCCAGACCGATGTGTGCTTCCCGGCCATTAACTCCCACTCTTTACGGGCTTCCTCATTCCCTTTTCGGACAGGTTCTGGCGCTGGAATCCGCAGGCCACTGTCTCCGATTTTGCCCGTATCCGGATCGTACTGCCAGATAATTCCAGCAGGTGGGCGCGCTCCATAAACCGTGCCATCCGGTGACACCATCAGGGTAAGGTCGCGGGGCCAGACCTGATCGGGCTTATCCGGATCCTCGCTTGTACGCCATTCCTGCATATATTGTTTCCATGGAATTCCCAGTATCGTTTCCTGACCGGTTTCCGGATCAAACCGGACAAGTTCACCTGTTCGATTCGTCATGCCATAGAGAATATTCCGCCAGGAATCGTAAGCGACGCATAGGAACCCATCACCCGTTTTGGAGCGGCCAAAGTGGGTGATCTCACCAGTAAGCACGTCAATTTTGATCCAATAGCCACCCTTGTAATTTGGAGCTGCAAATCCCAGGCCATCGCATGTCGCGGTATAGAGGGAATCTCCTATCTGGAACATGCGCCCGTGGATTTTATCCTGCGTTGCATTTCCGGTCAGCTTCTCGCCCGTAGCCTGGCCAAGGCAGGCAATGTGCATCACCTTCTTTTCCTTGATGTCATAGCGAAATAGCTGGGCATGGTAATCCTTCCCGTGAGAACTGACCGAAAACCATACGTTGCCGCCACGGTCTGTAATGATGCCGAGCCACTGGCCGTCGACAAAGGGATAAGCGTGCAGGTTGTGGCTTCTTGCTTCTATGTGTCTCTTATGTCCCTCTTTTTCACTAACCCACTCCGAATAAGCAGGGTGATACTTAGCGGTCGCCTGTTCCTCCGGCAGTTCTGCCGCCTTAATATCATGGAATCCAACGAAGGTGCATAAAATCAATGCCACAGTTGTTTGGTTCATTCTCATCCCTTTCTCGTCCATCATTTGCTTTCGACTGCTTTCCTAAGAGTAAAGAAATGTGAAAAGAGTACAGTGCTGAGACAATGATATCTTTTTCTCGATTGGGGAGCTTGCCGAAGCTCCTTCTTTTCTGCCGCGTACAGGTTGATTCGTACTCCCGGGGTTCCCGGGCAATGGTTTACCTGGAAAGCCGAAAAGAGGGCAACCGGCTTTCGGGATTATTTGCATCCATCGGTCGCTCAGGATTCCCTATTCCGGCTTTCATGTAGCCCGGACGTTGTCTCGCGGCCACGTTCCCGGACTTTTCGCGGCGGATCGCCGGTAGCAAGACGAACGGTACGGGTGAAGTAAGCAGCATCGGCGAACCCGCATCGACGGCCCACTTCGTGAACGGGCCAGTTCGTTTCCCGTAAGAGGTGCAGGGCTTCCCGAAGGCGCACCCGCTGAAGATAAGCGACGGGCGACATGCGATGGCGCGCTCGAAAGAGGCGGAAAAGCGTGGCCCGGTGACAGGCCAATTCCTCCGCAAGGGCCTCAATACCGAAAGCTGCATCCGCATATCGCTGCTCCATGCGCCTGCGCGCCTGTTCGGCAACGTCGCCGGCAGTGTCCCCGGCGCCGCGGGGAAATACGCCGTTACCGCAATTTCCGAAGCGAAGAAGAAGGTCGTATCCAATGGCGGCAGCCCGATGCTCGGCGATCAGGTCGGGGCTTCCCACTGTTTCGATAAGCTCTCGGAAACGAAATTCAGGACACTCTCCAAGGGGGAGGGATCCAGGTCCCCGTCCCGCCCCGGCAAGGAATTCGCCGGCAAAGTTTCCGTCGAAGGTGATCCAGTGATAGCGGACGCCCCCCGCCTGAGGTTCCACGTGGTGGGACTCCTCCGCTCCGTAAAAAAAGCCTTCCCCTGCCTTGGCCGCGAACTCCCGCCCCTTGCGACGAAAGAGCAACTTTCCCTCCGCAATCCAGAAAAGCTGCGTAAATCCGCGGGGACGATTGCATTCGGGGAGGCGGTTAAGTCGATACTGTCCCGCGGAGCGAACGGTCAGGGGTGCGCGAAGAAGGGGACGGGAGGAGGGGCGGAAAGTCAGTTCCCGTTTTGTTGGCAACATAAATCATAGAAAAACATCATTTTTGCAATATAAGCAAGATGTTTACTTTTGCTTTCCTTCTCCATCATCACATCAAAATCAATAGGTAAGGAGAAACAGATGCAGAGGAATGGCCCAAAAATTGTCATTGTGGGGGCGGGCAGCCTCTTTTTCGGACGGAAACTGGTCTGGGCGATGAACCGCTTGAAGGGACTTACGGAGGGGCACCTTGCCCTCGTTGACACGGACCCTGAGCATCTGCGGGGCATGGAAGGCCTTGCTCGGACGATGCGGGCCGAATCCGGTGCCGGCCACGGGATTTCCGCAACAACGGATTTTCGGGAAGCATTGCCGGGAGCGGATTTTGTCATCCTCAGCTTTTCGCACCGCAACGCGCACTTCCGCGGGGTCGATGTCCAGGTAAGCGCAGCGCACGGCATCCGCATGTGTTCGGGCGACACCATCGGCCCGGGGGGAATCTTCCGGGCATTGCGGGAATTTCCCAAGGTCATGGACGTTGTGCGCGGGGTGGAGGAACTCTGTCCGGAGGCATGGTTGATTAATTACATCAATCCCAGTTCCGTCTTTGGCATCGCGCTGGCGCGCTATTGCAAGGCGCGGAATTTTGCGCTTTGCGACAGCCTGCATCTTCCGTACCTGCATCGTAACTATATGAAGATGATCGGACTGGACCCGACGGAGGAGGCGAAGTTCGATATGAAGATCGCGGGCGTAAACCATTTCACGTGGTGCCTGCAGGCTCGTTTCGGGGAAGAGAATGTGCTGCCGCGAATCCATGAAGCGATGCGGAAGCTCGGCGCGGAGGAGGAAATGGAGGCTGCGGCGAAAGCGGCCCTGAACCGCAGGATCTCCGCCCGGCTGGCGGACTTCTTTGGCGCGGTTCCGGTGTGCACGGCGCATACCAAGGAGTATCTTCCCTATTTCCAAGGCCGGGGAATGCACGTGGAGGACGATCCGATTCCGCCATTGAAGCTTTTTGAGCATGATAAGCGGGAAGAGGTGACGCGAAACATGTGGGAGGAAGTGAGTGCTTACTGCACCGGGGAAAAACCGGCCTCCGAGTTCCTTCAGTCTTATTCCTCCGATCATGCCACCGACATCGTCCAGGCGATCTGGAACGACAGTGGCGCCCATTTCTTCTGCAACGTCCCGAACAATGGAGCGGTTCCGAACCTGCCCGGGGACGCCATCCTCGAACTGGAGTGCCGCGTCGATAAAAACGGCCCGCAACCCGTTTCGACGGGTTCGATGCCGGTGGGTATCCGCGGGATGCAGATGCAAATCCACGACACCCATGACCTGACCGTGGAGGCCTACATGAAGAAGGACCGGAACCTGTTGCTGCGAGCCTTTGCCGCGGACCCCCTGACACCGAATCTTGCCACCGCCGAAGCGGTCCTGCGGGATCTTTATGCCGAGGAGGCTGAGGTTCTCGAGGATTGGGTCGGTCGTGAGGAGGCG
>CAYFRH010000008.1:0-23235 GCA_964345345.1 uncultured Puniceicoccaceae bacterium
AGGCTACGGAACCCTACTTAGCCACTTCCTGCACGCGGGTCTCCCGGATAACGGTGACGCGGATGGTGCCGGGATATTGCAGCTCCTCCTCGATTCGCCGGCGCAAGTCGCGGGCGAGGAGACCGCTTTCGCTGTCGGAGACCTTGTCGGGCTGAACGATCACCCGAATTTCGCGCCCGGCCTGAATGGCATACGCCTCCGATACCCCATCCATGGCGGCGGCGATCTCTTCAAGACTGCGCACGCGCTGGAGGTAGCCTTCAAGACTGTCCGCCCGCGCTCCCGGGCGCATGGCGCTGAGGCTGTCCGCGATCATGACAAGAGCAACGTAGGGACTTTGCGGAGAAACCTCGCCATGGTGGCCTGCAACGGCGTTGAGCACCTCCTCGTTCTCTTGCCCGATTCGTTTCAAAAAATAGGCCCCCGCTTGCGCATGGCTGCCGCTATGGTCCTCATCCATGACCTTGCCAAGGTCATGGAGAAGGCCGCTCCGCTTCGCCGTCTCCGGTTCAAGGCCCAGTTCGGCGGCCATGAGAGCGCAGAGATTCGCGACCTCGATCGAATGCTCGAGCGAATTCTGGTTGTTCGAGAGACGGAACCGCAACTGACCTAGAGCGGAGACCACCTCCGGATGCATGCGGCTCAGGCGCAGGCGACGCAGCGCGTCTTCCCCGCTCTCCACCACGCTCTGCTTAACCTCCTCCTCTGCCCGGTGAACCGCCTCCTCAATGCTGCCCGGGTGAATCCGCCCGTCTTTGATTAGGCTTTCCAAGGCAATGCGGGCCGTTTCGCGCCGCACCGGATCAAAGGAGGAAACGAGGACGTTATCGGGTGTTTCGTCGATGAGGAGCGTAGTCCCGGTCAGCGATTCGAAGGACTTGATATTGCGGCCCTCCCGGCCGATGATGCGCCCTTTCATTTCCTCCCCGGGGATGGGAACGAGGGTGGCGGTGATGTCCTCCTGCGGAGTGGAACTGAGCCGTTGCATGCAGGTGATCAGCTTGCGCCGCGCTTCTTCCTCGATTTCCCGCTCAGACCGATTAAGAAACTCCTCGCGCAGTTCGCGGACTTCTTCCCCACACTCGTTTCGCGTGAGATCGAGAAGTTCCTTCCGGGCCTTTTCGCGGCTCCATTCCGTACTGTCCTCAAGGCGTTGCCGGTATTCCTTTGTCAGCTGCCGAAGGCGCTCCTCCTCCTCCTCTGCTTCGGCACATTTGCGGTCGTACTGATCGCGCCGCTGTTGTAACTGCTCGCGTTCCTTTTCCGCTGAAAGCAATGTAGAAACGGCTTCATCTTCGCGCGCGCGTATTTTTCGCTCGGTTTCCTGCAGTTCCAACTCCCGCTCGGTCCGCTGCTTTTCCAATTCCCGCTCCCGAACCCGCGTCCACTCCTCAAATTCGAGACGAACCTCCCGCTCCTTCATGCGGCACTTTTCCTCAAATCGGTCCTCGTATTCCCGGCGCAAGCGCCGGTGGAAAAAAAAGGCTCCCGCGAAGGTTGCGAGAAGGCCGGCGAAGAATGCCGCAATGATGCTGATAGGCCCCATAAAGTTGAAACAGCGTCGCGATAAGCTTGTTCCAGCCAGCGCGCTGTTAATTTCCCCTTAAGCGATAGGGCCGCCCGGGGCACTGTCAAGAAGGAGGAATGCCGGTCACTTGACCGCGCCCAGCATCTCCTTAAAGGAAGCGACCGCATAATCCCGGTTCATTGCGGCAATGAAATCGAGACTGATTCCTTTCGGGCAAGCGGCCTCACATTCTCCAATGTTCGTGCAATTACCGAAGCCGGCGTCGTCCATGGTGCGAACCATGGCGAGGGAACGCCGGTCCTTTTCCGATTTGCCCTGCGGCAGCATATTCAACTGGCTGAGCTTGGCCGAAGTAAAAAGCATCGCGGAAGCATTCGGGCAGGCGGCCACGCAGGCACCGCAGCCGATGCAGGCGGCGGCGTCGAACGCGTGGTCTGCGGTCTCTTTGGCAATGGGCAGGGCGTTGGCATCCTGCGCGGAGCCTACACGTTGTGTGACAAATCCTCCCGACTGCATGATCGTGTCGAAGGAGCTGCGGTCCACGATGAGATCCTTTATGACCGGGAAGGGTTGGGAACGATAGGGCTCGATCGTGATTGTCTCCCCGTTTTCGAAACTCCGCATGTGCAACTGACAGGTGGTCTGCAGATGGTTTCGTCCATGCGGAATCCCGTTGATGACAGCGGAGCACGATCCACAAATGCCTTCCCGGCAATCATGGTCGAAAGCGACCGGTTCCTTGCCCTCGGCCAGAAGCTGTTCATTAAGAAGATCCAGCATTTCGAGAAAGGAGGAGGCGGTGGACACCTCCTTCATTTCGTAGGTTTCAAAGTGGCCGGTCGCGTTGGCGCTCTTTTGGCGCCAGACTTTAAGCGTGATACTGATGTTTTTTTCCGACATGATTGTAATGGGATCTTTTAGGCCCGATTGAAAACTTCGTTACTTGTAGCTCCGCACAGTAAGGTGAACGTTATCGAATTCCAGTGGCTCCACGTGTTTTTGCGGAGGCTGCTCGAGCCCCTTGAATTCCCAGACGGAAACGTTCGCATAGATATCATCCCGACGGACCGCCTCGCCCTCCTCGGTCTGGTGTTCCTGCCGGAAGTGACCCCCACAGGATTCATCCCGGTCGAGGGCGTCGTGGCACATCAGTTCCGCAAACTCGAGATGGTCGGCAACGCGTCCGGCCCGCTCCAGTTCCGGATTAATCTCATTGGGATTGGAGGGGATGTTGAGCTCTTCCCAGAAGCGCTTGCGGAGATCACGGATCTTTTCGATTGCTTCCTTCAGGCCGGCTTCATTGCGGGCCATGCCACACTGATCGAGCATGATTTTGCCCAACTCGATGTGGAAGGTACGCGGACTGGTTTTCCCCTTAATGGCGATCATTCGGTCGATTTTTTCCCGTACCGCCGTTTCCGCTTCCTTGAAGGCCTCTCCATCCGGATCAATTTTGCCGGCTTTTCCGAGCGGCACCTCGGAAGCAAGGTAGTTCCCGAGGGTGTAGGGCACTACAAAGTACCCATCTGCAAGTCCCTGCATAAGGGCCGAAGCCCCGAGACGGTTTGCCCCGTGATCCGAGAAATTGCATTCACCGGCGGCAAACAGCCCGGGGATGGAGGTCTGCAGATTATAATCCACCCAAAGACCGCCCATTGTGTAGTGCGGCGCAGGGTAAATCTTCATCGGCTGCTCGTAAGCATTCTCCCCGCTGATGTTCTCGTACATATCGAAGAGGTTCCCGTACCGCTCCGCGATGGTGTCCTTGCCAAGCCGGTTGATGGCGTCACTGAAGTCGAGATAGACCCCATAACCTGTCGGGGCGACGCCGCGCCCGTCGTCGCAGGCTTCTTTCGCGGCACGGCTGGAAATGTCCCTCGGGGCGAGATTCCCGAAGCTCGGATACTTGCGCTCAAGGTAGTAATCCCGCTCCTCCTCCGGCACGTCGGAGGCCTTCATATCCCCGCTGCGCAGTTTCGCCGCCGTTTCCCGATTTTTCGGAACCCACACGCGTCCGTCATTGCGCAGCGATTCCGACATGAGGGTGAGCTTGGATTGGTGTTCGCCCTCCTGGGGAATACAGGTCGGGTGGATCTGCGTGTAGCAGGGATTCGCAAAGCCGGCTCCACGGCGGTGAGCGCGCCAAGCTGCCGTAACATTGCAGCCGGCCGCGTTAGTGGAAAGAAAGAAGACCGTCGAGTAGCCACCGGTGGCCAGCACAACGGCATCCGCTGCCCAGCGCTCGATCTCCCCTGTGACCATGTTGCGGGTGATGATGCCCTTGGCCACACCATCGACCAGAACCACGTCCAGCATTTCATGCCGGTTGTACATCTTTACCTGCCCGAGCCCAATCTGGCGACTGAGGCTCTGGTAAGCGCCGAGCAGTAGCTGCTGGCCGGTCTGCCCGCGGGCATAGAATGTCCGACTGACCTGCGCTCCGCCAAAGGACCGGTTTGCCAACATGCCGCCGTACTCTCGGGCGAATGGCACGCCCTGGGCAACGCACTGGTCAATGATGTTGGTGGAGACCTCCGCCAGCCGGTAAACATTCGCCTCGCGGCTTCGATAGTCTCCTCCTTTAACCGTGTCGTAAAACAGACGGTAAACGCTATCGCCGTCATTCTGGTAGTTTTTGGCGGCATTGATTCCGCCCTGCGCGGCGATGGAATGCGCCCGGCGCGGGCTGTCCTGGTAACAGAAGCACTTTACGTTGTAGCCCAGCTCCCCGAGAGTGGCCGAGGCCGCTCCGCCGGCAAGACCGCTGCCCACGACGATAACGTTGTACCTACGCCGGTTTGAGGGGTTGACCAGCTTGTAGGCGAATTTCGCGTTGGTCCACTTACTCTCAATGGGACCGTCAGGAATTTTGGCGTCTAAATTCATTGTTCGAGGATTTTTTATCCTTATTGGGCCGCCGTCAGCGGTGTGATGGGTTCAAGCAGACCGGTCAGGCTGGCTGCCGGAATCGAGGAAAAGCCGATAAAAAGCGCAAGTGCGATCACCAGCGCGATCCGGTCAAGGCGCTTACGCCAGACCGCGTTCCGCACCCCCGCGGATTGGAACATGCTGCTGATACCGTGCATCAGGTGCAGGCAAAGGAGTCCCATCGCGAATACATACCCGACGGCAACATACCAGAATTGCGGGCTGAATCCATGCACCACCATACTGTAGACATCGTGGACTCCCGTGTCCCCGAAGGCGGCTAATTTATCGTAGACGTGATGCATCGTTCCAACCCCGGCAAGGTCCGTCTCCAGATGTTTAAACTCCGGATGGATGCTCTGGACGGTAAAATGCAGAAGATGAAAAACGATGAAGGCCAGAAGGATTGTCCCGCTGTATTTCATCGTTCTGCTTGCGAAGCTCGCTTGAAGGGTTCCTTTCGCCTTATACCCGGCCGGTCGTGCCCGCCGGTTTTCGAGCACCAGCAGTACAGCCGTGGCGATGTGGGCCACAACCGCGATCAACAAAACGGTCCGCACAATCCACAAAAGGCCGTACGGAAGGGTTTTCAGTTTGTAAGCGTATTCGTTGATCCAATCCGGATGCAGGAACATCTGCAGGTTTCCCAGCATGTGCCCGATCACGAATCCAACCAGGATGAGACCGGTTACGGCCATAATGTATTTTTTTCCAAGAGAACTCATCGGTGGTGCTTTAGCTGCGCAAAGGATTGCTTTTGGCGGTATCGGGTAAAGGCTTAATTAGTCGAAATTATACAGTAAAGAATTTAAGAACTCCCGCTAATAGTCGTCCTTTGTATAAGCCGTTGTTATTTGCAATTGAAGAAACCCTAATTTTTATCCGCCGCGCGGGGACTGCCGGGGACTTCCCCGCCGCGAAAAGGTTCCACATGCGTAAAGACGTGACCGAGGCGTAATTCCGGGTCGGCCTGGAGGCGATCGCGGACGAGGTGGGCAATGCGGTGGCCGTCCCGAACGGTGAGGTTACCGTCCACCTCGAGATGAATATCGAGGTGATAACAGGCCCCGGAGCGGGTCAGGCGCAGGCTTTCCACCTTCCGGACGGCGGGCACGGCCTCGGCGGCGCTGCGAATGCGTTCCTTGCGTTCAAGGTGCACATCGGCGTCAAGAAGGGACTGCAGGGAAGGATGCGTCAGGCGGAAAGCATTGAAAAAAATCATTCCCGCGATGAGCAGCGCCGCGATCTCGTCGGCGACGCGATAAGCCGGGCCGGCGAAAAGACTCAGGAGGACCCCGATAAGAACGGCGAGGGTGGTGAGGGAATCAAGGCGGTGATTCCATGCCTCCACGCGAAGGGCCTCGCTGTGCAGAGAATTCGCTTGGTAAACGAGGAAGCGGTAGATCCCTTCCTTGCCGAAGAGGACAAGGAAGATGACCGGCAGGGTAAACATCGCGGGTGCCGTCTGGGGCCGGGTCAATTCCAGTACCGCCTGGACCGCGATGGCGACTGCGGACAGGCCGAGAATAAGGGCGGCGACAAAAGCCGCCAGCGATTCGCCTTTCCCGTGGCCATACGGATGCTCGGCATCCGGCCGCTTGCCCGCAAAGCGAAGGCCGCTCCAGACGATCAGGGAGGAAAAGATATCCGCCAGTGACTCCACCCCGTCAGCAATAAGGGCGAAGGAATTCCCCACGATGCCCGTTCCCAGTTTCAGGAGAGCAAAGCCGGAATGGGAAAGCATGCTGACAAGAGCAAGGCGCTGCGCGGGTGCACTCATCGCTGGCGTTCCCCAAGAAGAAGAGCGGCATTGCGATCCCACGAAAACGAACGGGCAACAAAATTGCGCCCGGCCGTTCCCATTTTACGGGCCCTGCTACGGTCGTGCACAAAGCCGCGCAAGGCGGCCGCGAGCGCCTCGACATCACCGGCCGGCACGACAATGCCTGTTTCGCCGTCGGACAAGGCTTCCCTGACGCCCCCGGTATCCCCCGCGATGACGGCGCATCCAAAGATTGCGCCTTCGAGGAGGGCGAGGCCAAGGCCCTCCACGCTGCTGCCGCAGCGCCGGCTCGGAAAGGCCACGACATCAGCCTCATGGTAGGCCGCCCGCAGCTCTTCCTTTCCCAAGATCCCGACAAGCTCAATGGGCAGGCCGTCCCGGGCGATGCGACGGCGCAGGCGCATGGCATAGCGTCCGCGACTGATCGGACCGACCAGGCTGACCCGCAGGTGCGTCTTTTCCATCTGCGATAACCGGCTCACCGCTTCCACGAGCAGATCCTGCCCTTTCCGCGGGTGCAGACGTCCAACCTGTAGAATGTGGAGAATTTTTCCCTCTGAGGCCTGTTCCTTATCCTCGCCTTTATTCCATCGCGCCGGAGGAGCCCCGGGCAGAAGCCGGACCCGCTCCGCGGCCTGCGGCCAGACCTCCGCGAGACGCTTTCCGACGGCCCCGGAAACCACTCCCGCCAACCCCGCCGCCTCCAGCAACCGGCCGAAAGCACGGCGCTGGAATCGCGAAGCGGCGAATCGCTCCAACTCGCTCCCATGCAGGATGACAACCAGCCGATCCGGATGGGGCAGACGCCACCGGTCCGCCGCCATCCACATCCGGATCGGACCCGGCTCCACCAGCACCACCGTGCCCGGAATTCGCCTCTCCGGAAAAGTTGCCCGTAGGGCAGCCGCCATCCTTCCCCGGCTGAGCAGGTCCTGCTTCCCCCGCATCGCGATCCGCCGAACCCGGAGTCCGTCTTCCTCGCCCAATCCGGCGCCCTTGCCGTAGGCCGGCGCCCACACGATCACCTCGGCCCCGCGGGCGGCCAGCGCCCGCGCCGTCTCCTCCGCGTAGACCGCGATTCCCCCGCGAAAGGGGTCGTACTCGTGCGTCAAAAGCTGGAAGGGCATGGACATGTTCACCGGGCTTCCGCCATCCAAGCAGCTGGCCTCCACCGGGCAAGGAAACAGTCTCTCGGCGGCGAAAATCCCCGGGTTCCTCCGCTCCTGCGGGGATCGGATTCAGTTGGCGGACGGATCCGCACCGGCTGAATCCGGGCCGCGCTCCCTCAGCCGCGAGATGCCGCGCCGGAGGGCCGCGCGCAGACGGGCATTGAAAGTACCCGGTTTGTACCGGCCTTTGGATTGGTGGCGGATTCGGTAAACACCGGGTATTTCAAGAGGAACGCCCGGAGACCCCAGCAGCCAGCGAAAGGCACGGTCCTCATAGGCTTTGGCCCAGACCGGTGAAGGCCGTTGATAGTAGGACAAGGCGTTGCAATATCCTGCCGCACGGGCCACATCCCCATGCGTGATTTGCAGCGGCCCGGTCGCCCGGCCTCGATTCATTTCGAAAAAGGAGTGTGGATCGACGTCGACCACGCGCAACTCTTTGGACCGGGGAGAGAGGAGCGGATTTTCGTCCGGCAGCAGCGGCGTCACCCGTTCGGTCCGGGGATAAACGAGGCTGTCCCGCCTTCCCTGCAAAGCCTCGGACAAAGCATCGAGACAACCTTCCCGGAAAAGCAGGTCACAATCGGTGAACCAGATCCAGTCTGCCCAAGAGGCAAGCGCTCGTTCATTGCGACCAATGGCCCGCCGGAACAGTTTTTCCGCCGGCAGCTCCCTCCAGTTCCACTCCACCCCGGGAACCGCCATTTCCCCGAAAAACTCAAGCAACTCCACCGTCCTCGCATCCGCCTTGTTGTAATAAACCGTCATGGTAACGCTTAAGGCGGAAGGTGGAAACTTGGCGAGGGAACTCAGCTGATAAAGCAGGAAATGAGCATATTGCCAGCAATGGCTGACGATCTCCAACCGCAGACGGCCCCGTTGGGCGGTCCGCTTTTCCGGCGGCGGAAGTGGCGGCTGAAACCAGCCCGCCGGAATCCATCCGCCCGCCGCAAGGCGTAGGAAGCGTCCGATAAAAGGATCCCGCCAGCGGGAAAGTTCTCCGGTTTGCATGGCCAAGACCCCAACCGTCTCGCTTCGGGCGGGAGGGTCAAGGCCGCTCTCCGCCTACTTCTCTCCGCCGCGCCGGGTTTCCCCGGCACAGTCTTTCCTTCCGATGCAAAAGGAGGATTGCCCCGGAAGCACGACGCTGCCCTCCTTACCACAGAATGTTTTTTTCCTCCGCAAAGGTCCGGCAAAGCGGCACCGGGCGCCGGACTCGCATTCTGGTCAATCACCGGCTGTTCAAAACGGTTCCTGCCGGCTTTTTCGAACCGGGATTGGCAAGGGAGGATTTCCGGAAGCAGGATCTCGGCCGCGGTTCCGCCTCCGTCTTCTCTCATGAAGGCTCAGAGTATGTCCGTAAGCATTACCACCGCGGCGGCTATCCGGGACGTTTTATCCGGGATCTTTATCTTTTTACCGGGCTGAGGCGCACCCGTATGTGGCGCGAATTCCACCTGCTTCTGCATTTGCATGACCTCGGCTTACCGGTGCCCCTTCCGGTGGCCGCCCGGTGTCAATTGGCACCCCCGCTCTGCTATAGGGGCGACCTCGTGACGCGCTTCTTACCGGGTACGCAACCCCTCGCCGCCGTCCTTCAGGCCAGCCCGCTCTCGAGAACGACGTGGGCCTCCATCGGGAAAAGCGTCGCCTTGTTTCATCGGTACAATGTTTTCCATGCCGATCTGAACGCGGCCAACATCCTTTTGCATCGGGAAAAGGGCGTTTTCCTCCTCGACTTCGACAAAAGCGCCCTGCGCCGGCGGAACAAACCGCTTTGGACAAAAGCCAACCTTGAACGGCTGGCGCGCTCCCTTTGGAAATGGAAAGGCAAAGCGGCCTCCTTCCATTTTTCCGAATCCGACTGGCGCAGCCTCGAAGAAGGTTACCGCTTCGGCACCGGAGCCCACTGATTCACTTTCCCAAACTGCACTCTGCTAAATGCTCTCCGCAACGTCCGCCACTCACCCCCGGGCCCTCATTACCGGAGCCTCCTCCGGAATTGGCCATGCCCTCGCCCACGAGTTGCAAAAGGCCGGCTACGAGGTTTTCGGAACCTCCCGTAAGGCCGGGAGGGGAACGCCGGGACAGGTCCCGTTGATGCAACTGGACGCGGCCTCTCCTTACGATCTTTCCCGTTTTCTACAGGAAAACGCGGAACAGTTATCAAGTGTCTCCGTTTTGGTTAACAACGCTGGGGCCGGACACTTCGGCGATCTCTGCGGACAATCGGATGAGGACGTACGGAAGGCGATCCACCTGCTGCTGGAAACCCCGGTGGCTCTGACGCGGGCGGTACTGCCCGGCATGCGGGCACGCGGAAGGGGACAGATTGTCTATATGAGTTCCCTTGCGGCGCTCTTTCCGCTGCCCTATATGGCGATTTACTCCTCGACCAAGGCGGCTCTGAGCCAATTCGCGGCGGGAATGGCCCTCGTGGAGGGCGGAACCGGCGTCAAGTTCCTCGACGTGCAGGCGGGGGATTTCCGGACGGGTTTCAACCGCAACCTTGGTCGACCCCAAGTGCTTTCGGAGGCGGAAACGGCGGCATGGCAAAGGCTGGAGCAATTGCTGGAAAACGGCCCGCCGGCGGAGCGCGCGGCACGCGGGATCGCACGGGCGGTGGCACGAAGCCGCGGCGGTCAGCTGCGCATCGGTGGCTTTTTTCAGGCGCGAATCGCGCCGCTGGGGGCGCGCCTGCTGCCGCAACGTCTGCTGATGGCGTTGATCCGCTTCTACTACGGGCTGCCGGGGCCATGAAAATTCTCCTGCTCCAGGATTTTCTCCGTGTGGGAGGAACGGAAAAGCAAACCTTGTTTCTCGCCCGCTGTTTCATGGAAGCAGGCCACGCCACGGAGCTGCTGTTGTTTGAACCGGGTGGACACCTCGCCACGCCGGAAATGCTGGAAGGACTGGAGGTTTCCTTCCTGAAACCTTTCCGCACAGGACTTCCCCTGTTGGCCCCGGGGCTGGGGCGGGCCGTGGCGAAGCGCAACCCGGATGTCATTCTCTGCATGGGCCGGACCGCAAATTGCTATGCGGGATTCCTCCAGAAGTGCTTTCCCGGCATTACGGTCGTGGGAACCCTGCGGACTGGAAAACTTCTCTTTCCCCTGCATCACTGGTCGATGGGCGTGGTCCGGGCCGTCCTCGCGAATTCCAACTGGTGGAAACGGCGGCTTCTTGAGCGCAATTTTCCCGAACAGCGCATTCATGTCGTGCACAACGCCGTTCTCCTGGAGCGGGCACCCGGCGAGCATCGGGACAAGCGGGCGGCCATGCGAGAGCGCTATCATATCCGGGAGGAGGAATGCGTGTTCCTCAACGTGGCCACCTTCCGGCCGGGCAAACGGCACCGTCATTTGCTGCAGCTCCTGGCCCGCCTCCGGAAAGAGGAACCGGAACTGCCATGGCGGCTGTGGCTGGTCGGGGACGGCGCCGAGTACCGGCGCTGCAAGCGCTGGGCAGCGGAAAACGGCCTCGGCACGCGCGTCCGCTTTTTTCATTTTCAAAAAGATCCTCTGCCCTTCTACGCCGCTGCGGATATCGCGGTCTCCGTCTCACGGGAGGATTCGCTGCCCAATTTCCTCATTGAAGCGCAGGCAGCCGGGTTGCCGGTGGTGGCCTACGACTGTCGCGGCGTCCGCGAGACCTGCCAGCCGGGCCGCACCGGAAAAATCCTTCCCGCCGGGGACAAGGAGAGCTTTGTCGCGGCTTTGCGTGCATTCGCCCGCGACGCGGAAGCGCGTCACCAATGGGGAAGCGGCGCACCCGCCTTCGCCCGAGAGCGCTTTTCGCGGGAGTCGCAGGCCATGGCGACGCTGCGGTTTCTTGAGCAAGTGACCCGTCATTCCTGACATCCGCGCTTGTCAGACAAGGTTCCCTGAGCCTTGTTATGCCTCATGGCGTTCATTCCGCTATCGTATGCCGAAGCCGCACACCTCGCGGAGGAGTTCGGAACTCCCGTGTTTGTTTACGACGAGCAGCGGATCCGGGAGCAAGTCGACCGCGCTCTTGCTTTCCCGGCCCCCTACGGCCTGACCGTGCGCTACGCCATGAAGGCCGCCCCGACGGCGGGCCTGCTGCGGCTTTTGCATGAAGGCGGGCTGCACATCGACGCCAGCAGTGGCTACGAAGTCGATCGCGCCCTTGCCGCCGGCATTCCGGCGGAGAACATTTCCCTCAGCACACAGGAATTGCCGGCGGACTTCCCGGAAAAAATCCACGCGGGCGTCGCTTTCAATGCCTGCAGCCTCGGGCAGCTGCGTCGCTACGGAGAAGCTTTTCCCGGATCGGAAGTGGGCCTGCGTTTCAATCCCGGACTGGGTTCCGGCGGGACCAACCGGACCAACGTGGGCGGACCGGCCTCCAGCTTCGGCATCTGGCACGCCTATCAGGGAAAAGTGGCGGAACTCCTCGCGGAATTCGATCTCAAGGCGGTGCGCATCCATTCTCACATCGGCTCCGGGAGCGATCCCGAGGTGTGGCAGCGGGTCGCCTCGCTGAACCTGCGCCTTGCCGCCGCTTTCCCAACCGTGCGCGTTCTCAACCTCGGCGGCGGTTACAAAGTAGCGCGCATGCCGCACGAGACGGCCACCGACCTTGAGGAGATCGGGCAGGCGGTCGCTGGGGAATTGCGCGCCTTCGCCCAGGAACATGGACGCGAACTGCACCTCGAAATCGAGCCCGGCACCTTTCTGGTCGCCAACGCCGGAACGCTGCTGGCCCGGGTCCAGGATGTCGTCGACACCGGCCCGGAGGGCTACCGGTTCCTTAAATTGGACGCCGGCATGACGGAAGTACTGCGACCCTCCCTCTACGGCGCCCAGCACCCCATCGAATTGCGGCAGGCGAAGGCGCCGGAAACAACCCCTGAGTCCATCATCGTCGTCGGGCACTGCTGCGAATCGGGCGACATTTTCACGCCCGCGCCCGGCGACCCGGAGGCGCTCGCCCCGCGCGATCTACCGCCTGCGCGCATCGGGGATTTCGCCCTCATTGGAGGAGTGGGAGCCTACTGCTCGGCAATGTGCGCCAGCGGGTACAACAGCTTCCCCGCCCCACCGGAAGTGTTGCGGCGCAAAAGCAACGAGTTCGTTTTATTGCGTCGCCGGCAAGTTCCTGACCAGCTGACCGCGAACGAGTGCTGAGAAGCGGGCACGCTCCCCCTATGCCGGACCCGTTTCAGCAGTTCCCGTTAGGCGATCCCGTCAACGGAAGCCCGCACAGCGTCTGCGCGAGTTTGCCGCGGCTGACCGACGTGATCGGATACGAGGAAAAGGACCCGGAGGTGCTTGCCGCCTTCGCGGCAGGTTATCCGCGCTTCTTCCGCAATCCGCTCCTTCGTCGGCTGCAGCGGCACTGGGAGCAGACGGGACGCCTCTCCGGCGAGGATCCCCTGTTCCCGAGCCGGGAGGCGGCAAGGGATCTCCTTCGCTTTCTGGGCCGGGCGGAGGACGAGGCGCGCGCCCTCCCGGCCGCATGGACTGTTCCCCTGCACACGCCGACGGAACATACGGAGGCGGCGGCCTTTCTTCAGCACACCGGCTGCTCCCTTTCCTCCCGCGAGGCCGAGGCTATCCTCACTTCCGAAACCGGGCGTCCCCTCTTCCCGGAGAAACGGGCCGCGGGAAGCGCCGGGGACCACTCCCTCCTCATCCGCAATCTTCTTCATCTCGTCTACGGAACTTCCTCGGAGGAGGATATCCACCTTTTCCGCAGCGGGATGAATGCCTTTTACGCCGGGTTCCGCGCCCTGCAGGAGGTCCAGCGGGAACGTGGTCGCGACCTCTGGGTCCAGCTGGGCTGGCTGTACGTCGACACCATCCGCATCCTCGAACGATTTTCGCGCCCCGGGCAACCGCCCCACACCGTCCTGCGCATGGACGACCTCGACGATCTTGAGGAACTGCTGCGCGCGCAAGGCTATCGCGTAGCCGGCATCGTTACGGAGGTCCCCACGAATCCGATGGTCCTTACTCCGGATGTAGAGCGCCTGCGGAAATTAGCCGACCGCTACAAAGCCGGCCTGATCCTCGATCCGACCCTGGTCAGTCCGCACAATGTCAACGTCCTCCCCTATGCCGACCTGCATATCAACAGCCTGACCAAGTACGCTGCCGCGGAGGCGGACGTCATGATGGGTGCCCTCGCCCTCCGGCGCAAATCCGCCTTCTACGAAGACCTGCGCGACCAGGTGGTCACCTTCGGCCAACCCCCTGGCGAAGGCGACCTTGCCCGCATGGCGTATCAGATTGCCGCTTATCCGGAAACAATCCGCAACATCAACGCGACGACGGAAAAAGTCGCGGACTTCCTCGCCGGACACCCGGGCATAACCGAACTCTGGTGGGCGGACTGTCAGCCGGGAGCATGGAATTACAACCGGCTCCGCCATCATGAAAAAGGTTGCGGCGGGATTCTTTCCTTTACCTGTCGCAAACCCATGGAGGAAGTCTATGACGCCCTCCGTTTCGTGAAGAGCCCGAGCTTTGGGGCACGCTTCACCATGATCTGTCCCTTCCTCTATCTGGCCCATTACGATCTTGTCCGCTCGGCGGAGGGCCGGCGGCGGCTACGCGAAAACGGGCTTCCGCCGGACCTCTTGCGGCTCTCCATCGGCCTCGAAGACCCGGAGGCGATCCTCGCCGAACTGGACCGCTGCCTCTGAGCGGCAGCTTAAGTCTTGCCAGCCTTGCCGTGGTCTTTACCCATGATTCATATATGGCGGAACGACCGGAAATCGACATCGACAAGCTCGCCATTCTTGCGCGCATCAACCTTTCGGAGAAAGAAAAGGAGGCCTTCTCGGGCCAACTCGGGGAAATCCTCGGATTTTTCCGCCAGCTTCAGGAAACGGACGTGGAGGGCGTCACGCCGATGGCTCATCCCTTTGCCGCTCCCGCGCCGCTGCGGGAGGATGTTCCCGGCGAGCCGTGGCCGCCGGAGACCTCCCTCGCCAACGCCCCCGCCCGGCGCGAGGACCAAATTGTGGTCCCGAAAGTCGTGGAGGATGCCTGAACCATGGAAGCAGACGAGCTTTTCCACACCACCGCCCTCGGTCTCGGCCGCGCCCTCCACGAGGGCCGGACATCCGCCGTTGCCATCTGCGAGGCCCTCTTCGCCCGGATTGACGCGGTCGAGGGGAATGTCGGGGCCTTTCTCCGCCTTGACCGCGAACGCATCCATGCGGACGCACAAGCCAGCGACCAGCGTCGCGCAGAGGGCAAAAGCCGCAGTCCGCTCGATGGCGTTCCCGTTGCTCTCAAGGACAACATCGCCGCCAAGGACGAGCCCCTGACTTGTGCGAGCCGTATGCTCGCCTCCTTTGTCAGCCCTTACGACGCCACCGTGACCGCGCGTTTACGCGCAGCCGGCTGCCTTCCCTTTGGCCGGCTCAACCTTGACGAATTTGCAATGGGTTCCTCCACGGAAAATTCCGCCCCGGGACCAACGCGAAATCCGTGGGATCTCAGCCGTGCTCCGGGGGGCAGCTCCGGAGGCAGCGCCGCCGCCGTCGCTGCCCGCCTCTGCCCGTGGGCTCTCGGCTCCGACACCGGTGGCTCCATCCGCCAACCCGCCGCCTTCTGCGGAGTGGTCGGGCTCAAACCGACCTACGGCCGCGTCTCGCGCCACGGGCTCGTTGCCTTTGCCTCCAGCCTCGACCAGATCGGGCCCCTTGGGCGCAGTGTATCCGATGTCGCCGCCCTGCTCGATGTCATCGACGGGCATGATCCGCTCGACTCCACAAGCTGGCCGGAAAAGCTGGAGCCAACCGCGCCCGCCCTCGCCGAACCCGCCGAAAAGGGCACTCTCGGCATTCCCGCGGAATACTTCGGGGAAGGGATTGATCCGGAGGTTCGCGCCATGGTCGAGTCCGTCGTTGAGCGGTATCAGAAAATCGGCTACGACCTGAAAGAAATTTCCCTGCCGCGGACCAACCTCGCTGTGCCCGCCTATTATGTCGTCGCCACGGCGGAGGCCTCCTCCAACCTCGCCCGCTACGATGGGGTCCGCTACGGACACCGCGCTGCGGAAGCGGAAAACGGCGTCGACCTTTATTTCCGCAGTCGCGGCGAAGGCTTCGGAGCCGAGGTCAAACGGCGCGTCATTCTCGGCAGCTACGTCCTCAGCAGCGGTTACTACGACGCCTATTACAAGCGCGCCCAGCAGGTTCGCACGCTTATCCGGGAGGATTTCCTAAAAGCCTTTGCGGAGGTGGACGCAATCCTCACCCCGACCACCCCGACGCCCGCCTTTGCCCTTGGGGAAAAGACCGATGATCCCCTCTCCATGTACCTCGCCGACATCTTTACTATCGCGGTGAACCTTGCCGGCTTACCGGCCATTTCCATGCCCTGCGGGCTTGCCCGCTCGGGGCTGCCCGTCGGTTTCCAGCTAATCGGGCAACCTTTCACCGAAGGTCCCCTCCTCCGCACTGCCGCCGCCTACGAAAAACACCATCCCTTCGAGGACGAACCCGCCCTCGCTGCCGAAGACTGACTTTCCCCTTCCGCCATGTCCGACTACGAAGCCGTCATTGGTCTTGAGGTGCACGTACAACTCAAGACCGCCTCGAAAATGTTCACCGACGCGCCCACGGGCTTTGGCCAGCCCCCCAATTCCCTTGCCAATGCGGTTGTCATGGCCTTGCCCGGCAGCCTGCCCGTATTAAATCAGGGGGCGATTAAGCAGGCCGTTCGTACAGGGCTCGTCTTCGGAGCGGAGATTCCCGAGTGGTTCAGTTGGGATCGGAAAAACTACTTTTACCCGGATAGTCCCAAGAATTATCAGCTGACCCAGAAGGACGCTCCCGTCTGCCTCGGCGGAGCGGTGGAAATCGAGCTTCCCGGGCCGTCGCGGAACCGCATGGGCGAGCACCGGATCATTCATCTCGACCACGCCCACCTCGAGGAGGATGTCGGCAAACTTACCCACGGCGACGGCGATTCCCTCGTCGACTACAATCGCGCCGGCACGCCCCTTCTGGAAATCGTTACTGCCCCCGACCTGCGTGGGCCGGAGGAGGCCGTCGCTCTGCTCCAGTCCATCCGCATGCACCTTGCTGCCGCCGGCATTTCCGATTGCGACATGGAAAAGGGGCAGATGCGCTGCGACGCTAATGTCAGCGTTCGCCCCGTCGGGCAGACGGATTTGAACAACCGCGCCGAGATGAAGAACCTGAACAGCATCACCGGCGTGCGCGACGCCATCGCCCACGAGATCAGGCGCCAGCGGCGTTGCTACAACGAGGGCAAGCCGGTGGTCCAGGAAACCCGTCGCTGGGATGCCGGCGCCGGACGCACCACGTCCATGCGCACAAAAGAGGAGGCTCACGACTACCGCTACTTCCCCGATCCCGATCTCCTTCCCGTCAAATTTCCCCGTAATCGGGTCGAAGAACTGCGTAGCGAATTACCCGAGAATGTCTTTGATCGCCAGCGACGCTACATGGACGAGTACGATCTCCCTTACACCGTGACGTCGGTTGTATGCTTCGACCATGAACTGGCCACCTATTTCGAGGAGGCCATGGCGGTCTACGGCGGCAATCCAAGGGCCACCGCCAACTATATCGCCAATGATCTTCAACGGGAGCGCGCCAACACCGTCGAGGAAGGCGTTCTTCCCATGCACCAGGTTCAGCTTACCCCCGCCCGCCTCGCCGGTCTCGTACGCGCCCTTGACGAAGGTCGGCTCGCGAAGCATCAGGCCAAGCAAGTCTTTGTCGAAATGTTTAACACCGGCCAGGAAGCCGGAACCCTCATTGAGAAGCACGGCCTCGGCACCGACCAGCAGGATGAGGGGCAGCTCGAGCAGTGGTGCCGCGAGGCCATCGCCGAAAACGACCTCGCCGCTCAACAGGTGCGCGACGGCAACGGAAAGGCCCTCAATTCTTTCATCGGTCCCGTCATGAAAGCCTCCGCCGGCAAAGCCGACCCCCGCAAAATCCGCGAAACTTTGCTCCGCCTCCTGCACGGCGTATAGAAACTGGTAGCATAAAGGGAGCCGGAGAAATCCTGGTCCAAAGGATACCAACCGTACTCCCCCCCTATCTGCCAGAGGAGTTATCCGCTCTGGTAACCTGGATTCTACGATTTGGGGTAGCCTTTGACGGAAAACTCCCGAGCGGCAGGACCCCTGAGCCGAAGGCTTTCCCTTTCCGCGTTTTCCTATACAACTTTTACCTGCCAACTGTCCAATAACCCGGCACCATTTCAGTAACAACGAGAGACTGCCCACAGTGGCGGGCGGCAGATAACCCGTTAACCACGCCCCGCACGCAGGCGAAGCATGCGCTCGTACCAGCGGAGGGGATACAGGAAGCAGCAGGGGCGGCGCTTCCGGAGGCGCGGGGCCCGCTGGTCGGCGAACCGGGCGAGAGCGGGCCACCAGTGATTCTCCAACCAGGCCTTGGGCTCAAGGCCGGGAAGCCGGCCCGCCCAAGCGCGAAAGGCGGACCGTTGCCAGTCCTCGGCTTCACGCCATTGGCGAAGGCGCTCGAGGGCAATGGGCATATCCCCCCACGGATAAGGTTCGGGAGCGTCCTCATCATTCCATGACGGGGGAACGATACCGCGTTCGCTGTCCGGAAGGAGGGGAAAGGCGCCCCCCCTGACGATCTCGAGCAACCAGGGAGCGAGCAGGTCTTCGTCCTGAAACAGCAGCACCGCCCTCCACCGGCTGGCGCGGCGACGGGCCGCCTCGAACCCGAGGCCGGAAATCCAGCGAACGCCGTTTTTGCGGGCCCAGCGGGGCTCCGCGCCGGTGGAGACAATCAGCTCGAGAACGCCAAGTTCCGGTGGCCAGCGGTCGGCAAGGGAGCGCAGACGGTTGCCGAAAAGACGCCATCGCTGATCTTGTAGCCAGATTCCCGTTACAAATTCATTTTCGCCGGGGACCGTCGGCTCCACCAATGCGGGAAGGCGCACGGGGGGGACCTCGTGGAAATAACGGTCGGGAATCCATGCAAAGACATTGCGGATGCGTGCCTGCGCGTTCTCATCCTCGACCAGCACTTTGCCGGTCCCGCGGATAAAAAAGTTGAAGGCGCGTTCCCATGCGGGCGGCCATCGGTGCTGAAAGAGCACCTTGCGCTGGCAAGGATCGAGCGGGCCGAGCGCGTCCGCGCCGACGCCGTCATGATAAATGGTGACGACCGCCTCGTCATGAACGCGAAGCCATTGGCGGAAGGCGCGCTGAACGCCACCGACAAAAGGGGAAGGGCCGACCGGCCCTCCCCATCGAAAAACCGGTTCGCCGGTTACGGCGGCATAGGCCCGGGCACGGTCCTCGCCGGAACTGGGAAGATGGAGGACATGTCGGGCTTGCGGTGGGGCGATCGGCATCTTTACTACTGCTCAGCCTGTCTATGACAACCCGGCCGGGCAAGAGCCTTTCCATGACCGATCCCCTTGTCAGTATCATCACGCGGACGCGCGAGCGACCCGGATTTCTCGCCCGCGCGGCGAAGTCGGTCATGAACCAGCAAACTCCGCCCTCCTTCGAATGGATCGTAGTCAACGACGGCGGTCCCCGGGAGCCCGTCGACCAGGTTCTTGAAGGCTTGCCCGAAGGCAAATATATCCGTGTCCATCACCTGCCCGCTTCGCGAGGCATGGAGCACGCCTCCAACACGGGGATCGGACTGGCCGGCGGCCGCTACCTGGCCATTCACGACGATGACGACTCCTGGGAACCGGAGTTCCTCCGCGAGATGACCACGTTCCTGGAAGAGCCCGGAAACCGCGCTTTCGGGGGAGTTGTCTGTCATTCCACGCGGGTAGTCGAACGCATTGAAAAGGATGCCCTCATCGAGGAATCCCGCCACCCCTTCAATCCATGGCTTACGGAAGTGGAGTTTTTCCGGGTCCTGCAGGAAAATCCCTTCCCTCCGATTTCCTTGCTTTTCCGTCGCTCACTGTACCAGCGGACAGGACCTTTCCGAGAAGACCTGCCGGTCCTCGGTGACTGGGAGTTCAACCTGCGGGCCCTGGCGCGAAGTCGCCTTGCCGTTCTGCCCCGCCTCCTTGCCTTTTACCATCACCGTCCTCCGCGTACTTCAGGTCCCGAGGCCAATTCGATTACGGCGGGAGATCGTCGGCATCGCGAAACCGAAGCCGCCCTGCGGGCGGAATGGGCGGAGAAAAATCCCTTCGGGATCGATCCGGACCTCTTCGGCAAAGCGGCCGCTGGAGCCGGCCACCTGCACTACCTCCGGGTCGTTCTCAACCGCATGGAGGCCACGGCGGAGACCCTACAGAATCCGGTCCCTCCCCAATTTTGAAATGGCCCCACGCTACCGCCTCGCCTCACTCCTGCGTCCAGCGGCCGATCTCCTCGGAGAGGCGTTCGCGGAGATGACGGCGGATCGTTGCTTCGGGAAAGTCCTCGCGGGCAAAGGCACCCATGCGCCGGGCGAAAGAAGGGGCAAATCGGCGCAGTCGGTAGGCCTCCGCCTCCTCCAGGAAATGAAATAGATTCTCCGCAAAGGCCTCCGCGCTGTGATGATGCCGAAGGTAGGCGTGTCCCGCCCTCCCCGTTGCAAAACCGACTTCCGGATTTCGGCGGAATGTATCGACAGCGTGGCGGACCGCCGCCACTTCTTCTCCCGGTTGCGCTTTAAAAACCGTCTCCGCGGGAACGGTCGCGTAGTATCCGGTATCGGTGACCAACATCGGCAAGGCGTGTTTCCATGCCTGCAGGAGAGCGTCGGAACTTTCTCCCCGGGTCGGATTGCGAAGGTTGACGGCGAGATGGGCGGACCGGAGAACCTCCTCCATTTCCGCCTCGGGGAGAAATCCACGGAAAACGACGCGGTCGTGCAAATCGTATTTACGGAGGGTCTCCTCGAAGGAAGTGTGATGCTCGATATGGCCGAAAAGGGTAAGGCGGACCTGCTCCGCTCCGTAAGGTTGCAGGGCCGCGAGCACTTCCCCGAGGCGGCGGTTGGGGCTGTTCAGGTAGCCGAACATGACCAGTTCGACAGGACCGCCATCGAATTTTCGTTCGGGCGCGGGCGGGATTTCAGCTTCCGGCCCGACTGGCAGAGGGCAACCCAATACCGGCGCCCGCGTCATCTTCCGGAGGACCGGCACCATGGCCGGATTAAAGGAAACGACCCCGTTGGCGGCGGCAGCCGTATGCCGAACCAAGGGCACCCGCTCCACCATTTCCTCGAAAGAAAGGCGGCCCTCCCGGTGTTCACGAACCGCTTCCAGAGCGGCGGCCCCCTCATGGAAAAAAACGTAGCGCTCAAAAAGCTCCTGCCCGTTCTCCTGCGCAAGGAAGCGCTCCCGATGAAGTTCGAGCAGATTAAAGTCGTGGAAAACCACGACACCGGGGTGCCGTTCCGCCAATTCCGCGTAGGTCGCATGAAAGCGCGCGTCGTTTCCGATGTGATACAACGAAAAGTCGGCGAAGTTGGCATCGGGCCAGAGCTCCTCGGGTTGGCGGCATGAACGGACGGGCACGTTTCCGGCCAATAAAGGATCAAAGCCGTCCACATCCGTCCAGATGGTCAGATCAAAGCGCTCGCGGAGGGCGGCGGCGGCACGGCGCGTCACGTCGGCGATGGCGGTTTGCGCGGGCGGAACGGGACCGAACCAGTTAAGCTTCATGTAACAGAACCTCCACGACGTGGTCCCATGTAATCTTCAAATCATGGTACCGGACCCTGCCTTTTTCACCGGCCTCGCGGGCGAAGGCGGACTCGCGCCAAAGACGGTCCATGGCGGCGGCGAGGGCTTCGGGCCGCGGCTCCGCGACCAGGCCGGTTTCCCCGTCGCGGACAAATTCCAGTGGTCCTCCCGAATCGGCGCAGGTAAGAACCGGTTTCGCGGAAAGCATGGCTTCCAGTGTTACGTATCCATAATCCTCGTCCCGGGGCGGGAAAAGGACGGCGCGGCATCCGGCATAAAGCTCCCGTTTTTTCTCCTCCTCAACGAGGCCGAACCACTTCACCCGATCCGTGACCCGGTACCGGTCAGCCAGTTGTTCGAGGGTATGCCCGTAGGTGGGCGTGTCCGCCTTGCCGGAGAAAACCACCTTCACCGGCTCCCGGCAGTAGCCTAGGGCCTCCATAACAAGAGTTTGCCTTTTCAAGGGTGCCAGCCGGCTCGGGTAATAAAAATAGGCTTCCGTTTCCTTCCCGCAGTAAAACAACTCCGCGTTTTGCGGCGGGTGATAAAGGGGTTCGGAGGGAATGTGGCAATGCTCTTCCATGCGGCGGGCGACATTGGCAGAGTTGGCGAAAACCGCGCGGGCCTCCGGCAGGAGGGAGCGCTCAACTTGAAGAATGGCATCGCGGATTTCCCGCCCGTTCGGGTAGTGGGCGAGGTCCGCCTCCGGACCGCCCCAGAGATCGAACGCAGTCCGGAACTGATGAAGAACCCAGAGAACTTTGCTGTCGTGAGGAAGGTGATACGCGGGAAACTTGAGCCCGATGACCCGGTCGATCGGAGTTCCATTGCTCTCCCGAAGATCGAGCAGGCGACAGGCCATGAGGTGATCGAGGATCTTTTCCGGCGGATACCATCGAAAAGGGATGGCGACGAGTTCAACCTCGTGCCCCGCCCGCTCCAGCGCTTCCTGCAGCTGAAGAGCGTGGACCTCCGCGCCTCCGTGAACAAAGGGGACCTTGGTGGTGGCAATGGCTAATCGCATTGGAGAAATTCCATCGGGACGGTGTCCGGCTGCAGGCTCCGCACAATACCGAGGCGTTGCAGGTCACCTTTGAGAAGCGCGGAGAGCTCTTCGAGGGCGATGCCGTAAAGGCGATTCAGGCGGCCCTGGACATCGCTGAAACCGCGGACTGAGGGGATACGGCCCTGCGGGCGCGCTCGCAGGGCCGGTCCCTCCCGCGAATGCCAGAGGGCGCTCGCCATGCGTTCCTCCTCCTTTGCCCCGTCGAGGAAAGGCGCCGCTTCCCCCGCACCGTTGACGGCTTCCTCAAAAAAACCGTGCAGGGTCGCATGGATTTCACAAAGGCCGCTCAGGGCGGTTTCCATACCTGTATCAAAGGAGAGCTGCCCATAGCGACCATGCAATCGGCGTCGCGGGTGACGGCCCTGTTCCCAGCCATACCGGAGCTCGCGCAGGGCGGCGTTGACGGTCCGCCAACGCCGACCGAGAAAACGGTAGCGATGAACCCACGACGTCCGCTGCTCACCGCGGCTTCGCGCAAAGTAGGTGCCGAGCCGCTTTTCCATACCGGCAAGAAGGCAGGCGAGTTTCTCCGTTCCGATAAGAAGAAGGCGGTTTGTCTCGTGCTGGTCGCGAAGAAAAGGGGCGAGCCATGGCTGCCGGAGCCACCAGCCCCGTCCGTAATTCAGGTGCTTGACTTCGTTGATATGCCAGTCCGTTTCCCGCCAGAATCCGGGAGGGGCGAGGCTTTCGTCTGCCAAAAGATGCGGCAGATCCCCCCCGCGAAGATCACGCGGCCGATCCCCCTCCATTCCAATGAGAAACTCGCGGGCAAGAAAAGCTGGGTCGGGCAGGAATCCCGGTACGATTTGCGCCTCCGCCAAAGTTCAGTCCTCCCTCGGGGGTTGCTTGCGGCGGCGCCAGCCGATCCGAAAGGGACCGATTTGCCAATAACGTTCCCGTTCGCGGCGTTCGTTTTCCGCCTGCTCCTGACGTTCGCGGAGAGACCGGATGTCTTCCTTGTCCGCAAGCTCGGAAATATGCGTTTCCAGTTTGTCCAGTCGTTCAAGGACCCGCGAATCCCGCGAGGCCTCCACGAGCTGATTCAGGGCCTCGCGCACCGTCCGGAACCGGTCGTGCTCCTCCGCGGGCAGGCCAAGGGAGGCGATCAACTCCTCCTGGCG
>CAYFRH010000008.1:23335-39916 GCA_964345345.1 uncultured Puniceicoccaceae bacterium
ACCGGTCGTGCTCCTCCGCGGGCAGGCCAAGGGAGGCGATCAACTCCTCCTGGCGTTCCGCGTGCCGCGCGCGTTCCTGTTGTTCCTCCTGCCGCGCTTCCCAGAGCTTTTTCACCATCTCCCACACCGACGGATCCCGCGCCGCGTCGACGAGAACATTCAGCGCTTCGCGCACCGTCCGGAAGTGGTCGCCCTCCTCCGCCGGCAATCCAAGGGAAGCGATCAACTCCTCCTGGCGTTCCGCGTGCCGCGCGCGTTCCTGGTGTTCCTCCCGCCGCGCTTCCCAGAGCTTTTCCACCGTCTCCCGCACCGACGAATCCCGCGCCGCGTCGACGAGAATATTCAGACCTTCGCGCACCGTCCGGAAGTGGTCGCCCTCCTCCCCCGGCAGGCCCAAAGAGGAAATCAACTCCTCCTGCCGGTCCGCGTGCGCGGCCTGCCTTTGCTGTTCCTCCCGCCGCGCTTCCCAGAGCTTTTTCACCATCTCCTGCACCGACGAATCCCGCGCCGCGTCGACGAGAATGTTCAGCGCCTCGCGAAGGGATTTGTAGCGTTTTTCCACTACGTTTAAATCGCAAGAACGTTCCAGTTCGGCGAAAGCCTCGCGGTGTTCGCGGGTACGGTGAAACACGCTGTCGAGCATCCACTGCATCTCGACGAGAAAGCCGGCCAGATTAAGGCCAAGACCGGCTTCATGAGGCTCCGTTTCACCGCGCAGAAGGCGGTTTTTAAACTCGGTGCAGAGGAGCTTGTGCTGCCCGCGGCGGGCGGCGACGGAATTGGCATTCGACCCCTGACCATGGTTCGCGCGGATGCGGTAGAGGGCGAGGGGCTTTGGAATCACTCCGATTTCATGGCGAAGAAGAAACCGGAAGTTGAAATCCATATCCCCGACAAGATCCCAACGAGGATCGTAGCCCCCCAGTTCCTCCCAAACCTTGCGGCGGTAACAGAAGGCAATGGGCGGAAAAGGATTCTCGTAGCCGAGGCGGAAAAGGCTGACCTCTTCGAGAGGGATGTAGGGGCGGCGGCCTTCTTCGCGGAATTCTCCGTCCCCGGCGGCCAATTCCCTCACTTCCGTGCTCTGTGAAATGACTCCCTGGTACACGCTTTGCGGACCCGCCTCTTCGAGCCAGGCAACGGTCTCGGCGAGAAAGTCAGGCTCCCATTCATCATCGTCGTCATGAACGCAGAGGTACGTACTGCGGGAGGCATCGATCCCGGCGTTGAGGGCCACCTGCATCCCGAGGCTTTTTCCGGGGTGCAGAACGGTGAGGCGTTCACGGTCCGCAGGGAACACCTCTTCGATGAGCTCGTCCACGGGGGCGCGATCCCCGCCGTCGTTGACGACAACCAGCTGCCAGTCGGTGAAGGACTGGCGGCGAATGGAGGCCAGCGCGCGACGCAGAAACGCGGGCCGGTCTTTCGTCCGGGTGATAACGGCGACGGTCCTGTGCGGAATTTCGCTCATGCAACTTGGATTTCCCGATCAACGGAAGGCCTCACTTAAGGCCCGCTGACCTCCCTGAACAAGTCAAATTCGGCACTGCGGCGCAAGGGGGCTTTCCAGCCCGCGTAAGCGAAGGCAGCCACCCGTTCCCCCTGCCCGGAAAGCCGTCCGGATTGCGGCAGGAGGCGGAGCCGGCGTGCGCTGCCCCAGCCCTCGGCATGCGTCATCGAACCCAGTTCCCGGAGCTCCTCCTGCGTGGGATGAAAGATCAGCCGGCAAAGGTGGCCGCGAAGAAATGCCTTGCCATGGCCCCCGGCGCTGGCTCCGCCCGCCGCGACGAAGGCATCGAGGAAGCGGGAGAGGCCCCGCTCGAGTCCTGCGTAGGCTGTACGCTCGCGCGGTCCGACAATGTCCGGCTGCAGGTAAACCGGATTCCAGCCCGTCCTTCCCCGTCGCAGATCGACCACGCTTCCGCGGGGAGACCCGAGAAGAAATTCCATCAGCCCGACGCCCCCGCGCAGCAGGTTCTCCTCCTGCCCGGCCATCTCTCCGTCCATGAAGAAAGAGCCCGCGTCCTGGAGCGGTTTCGCTTCCTGCCAGAGGCCGAAATACAAACCGGCGGCGGGTGCCGCGCCCGCGAGCAGCCGACGCAGGTCGCCGAAAGAGCTTCCGTTCCAGCCAACATCGACAATCCCGGCCGCTTCCCCTGGATGAAGCCCCTCTTCGGCAAGATAGGAGAGCACGCGTTCGCGCAGTCCATCCCGATAAGGATAAAAGGAATCCATTACTCGGGTGAAAGCGTGGTAGAGACGATCACGGGAATGCGGGTCGTAAAACCCGCGATGATGACAGAGGGGAGCGTCCGGCTCCAGGCCCTCGTCGCGGCAGGCGCGGCGAGCAAATTCCGGCGGAATTCCGGCGCGGGTGAGGAATTCAAGCCCGCTCAGGCGAGGAGCCGGCTTGAGAAGAAATTCCCAGTCCTCCTTTTCCACCTTGTCCATGGCGGCGAGGCGGTACAAGCGGCGCGAAGCGAAGAGGGACTGGCCCGGTACCCCGGTGCGCCGGGCACAGCCCAGCCTTTCCCAGCCGATCGAAGGGAAATAACCGTCACGGGTCAGAAAATACAACTGCCGTAATCCTTTCTCCCGCACGCGCCGCTCCAGCCAGAGCGCCCATGCGGCCACCACCGGCCCGAGGACGCGCGCCCCGCAACGCTCCCAGAAACCGCCCTCCGCGGCGGATTCATGCGAGAGGATCCGTAAAAGCCCCGCCAGTTCCTCGTTCAGGACGCGGCCCGGCGGCGTTACAAGAACCGGCTTTATTCCGGCGGCGGCGGCGGCGGCTTCGTCACTGGCCGGATTGTCGCCCACGTGCAGGAACTTTTGTCGCGGATATTGCTCCTTCAGGAAAGCGTACAGACGCCCGCTTCCTTTGCTTAATCCGCGCGAGCCCGAGGCGTACACGCTTCCCGGACGAACCGGAAAGCCGACCTCTTCCAGCATTTCCGCGAGAACGGACTCGGGAAGGTACATCTCGCTCGTGTAGACCACCCGGCATCCCCGCTCACTTGCCGAGCGCACGAGCCGAAGCGCCTCCGGACGGGCGCGTACGAGCCGCTTTTCGAGCTGGATTTCCCGCTGGCAACGACGCTCCTCTTCTTCCCCGGACCAACCGTGTTGGCGAGCAAGGTCGCGATAGATTTCCGCGAGGTCGACATCTTCGGCCCGCCCCTCCTCTTGGGCCGCGCGCCGAAGCTTCTCCTCGGTGGAGCGCCGGATTTCAGCAAAGCGCTCGGCTTCGGGGCCATGGTCACCCGCCTCCCTTGCCGCCATCCGGAACACCGACGACGGAAGGGGCACAATGCGCTGCAAGCAGGTATCGAAAATATCCATACTGAGTACGTCCACCCCCTCGAGGGCGATCTCCGGGAACTGCTCCGGCGTCTCCGAAAAGCAGGACTCGTGCTCCGCAAAGGGCGGGACCGGGTCCGGTAACTTCGGTTCACGGGCAAACCGCATGTAAGCTCGGCGGATCCTCCCGACCTGCCCGCGCAAGGCTTTCCCTTCGACGGCAAACCGCTCGCGGGCGGACTCCTCGCTCTGCAGGGCGGCCACCCCGCCGGAAATCCGCGCAACCCGCACCCCTCGCGCTGGTAGCTCCTCTATCCATTCCCTCAGGTCGGCTGCATATTCGCTCCAGCCGCGATACCGGCGAGAGCGAGCCTCCGTTCGCAGTCTCGCCCGGAGCCCCCCCTGCTCGAGGAGGCGGCGCAGGCCCCGGGCAAGGTCCTCCGTGCTCTCCGGATCGACGATGAGACAGCCTCCCCCCGCCACTCTCTCCGCGAGGCCGCCCCGGTCGCTGCAGAGGCAGGGTTTCCCGTGCCGCAGGCTTTCCATGACGGGCAGTCCGAAACCTTCCCAGAGGGAGGGATACACCGTGAAAAGGCACTCCCGGTACAATTGCTCAAGTTCGTCGCGGGCGACCCGACCGATATACCGGCAAGCTCCTTCCGGTGCCTCCGACGCCCGCAAAGCCGATTCCCACTCCGTCCGCATCTCCGGGACGCATCCTCCCGCGAAAACGATCCGAAAACGGCGGCCTTCCCGCCACAGCCGGTTTGCGGCGGCAAGAACGCCGAGATGGTTTTTCCGGGGCTCCACGGTGGAAACCATCAGGACCATGGGAGGATCATTCCGCTCTCCGTCGTCCATCGCCGGTCCCGGCATTCCGTCGCTGCCGGGCGGAATGACCGCCACCGGCGGTGTTTCCCGCCAACCCCGGGCCGCCCAGAATTCCTCCAACTCCCGGGCCGAGGAGGCCGAGACGGCCGCAACCCCGTCGAAATGAACAAGGTCCTCGGCGTAGGCGGAAAAGTTCTCCGCGATGTCCCGGCTGCTCCACTGCGGATAACGCAGTGCGACCGCGTCGTGAAAAATCGCGACAAGAGGGCCTCCGCACCGCCCTCGCAGGGCCGCGAAATTCCTGCCTTCGGAGGGAAAATAAAGTTCCGGCACGACAAGAGCAGTCCCTTCGGAAAAAGGTCCACCGCCGCGAAAGGGAAAACGATTCCCGATACGCCCGCGGGCCTTCTGCCAGTCGCTCCATCCGCGGAGAGGAACGGACGCCTCCGGGACGTGATGGGCGGGATCGGCCCAGCGCCGTTCGCGGTTGTCGGCGCGGCGCCAACGTCGCCAGTAACGGTCGTAGACAACGATATCCTTTTCCCCCGGAAAAGCCGCGTAAAGATTCCTCGCCAGGCGGGGAATCCCGCTTTGCTGGCGTGAATGGCAGCTGTCGGAAAGGTCGAAAAGAACATTCATGCCAGCGCCCTCCGCACGCCCTCCCGCACTGCGGCCGGGAAATTCTCCGGCCGGTACGAACGTTCAACGCAGTCCTTCCCTCTGCGGCCCGCCTCCCCCGCCGCCGCCGGATCCTCCGCCCATGCCCGCATGGCTTCCGCGAAGGACTCCGGGTCCGCGGCCACGCGAAGGGCTCCGCTCCGCCCGAGTGTCTCGCCGAAGCCGCGCAGGGCCACGGGCGTCACCACTCCCGGTCGTCCGAAAGCGGCTCCTTCAAGGACCTTAATATTGGTTCCCGCTCCAAAAAGGAGGGGAGCAAGGAAAACGGCCGTGCGGGCGTACAGTTCCGCGGGTTTTCCGATCCGGCCCAGCCAGGTGACCCCCTCCTCCCCGCCGGCGAGCCGTCGCAGCCGTGCCGGGGCTTCGCCGGCGATGAAGAGCCGCGCAGACGGCCGAAGCCTCCGCAACCGGGGCCAGGCCTTGTTCAGAAGCCAGCGCAGGCCGTGCGCGTTCGCCGAGTAACTCCATGTCCCGATGAGGCCGAAATGATCGGGAGACGGCAAAGGAAGTTGTGGCGCTCCCTCCGCTGGAGCGCCAAAGGGAAGGTTCGGCAGAACAGTGGCGCTTGCAAGAGGGGCAAAGCCCCGGTCCTCCGGATTCGAGACCCACAAATGCGCAGCCTGGCCGAGCAACTGCGGCCATCGCTTTTCGGCAAAGCGGAGCTGCCTCCGGAGCGTCAGCCGGGTCAGGGGATCGGTATGGGAAAAACGCGCGCGCAGCAGGGCGGGGTGGTAATCGTCGACGTCGAGCGCCACCGGCACCGCCCCCGGCAACAGACCGCAGCAGGTCACCGTGCGCATATAACGTCCAACGACAAGGTCGTAGCTTCCGGGTTCCAGTTGCCGTTGCAGCGCGGCCACGGTCTCCGCAGAGGGATGGAGAAGGCGCCGTCCGGCGTCGCGGTGATAGGCAAGCCGACGCCCCGCCTCTCCACCGGGAACCGCCGGCAGCGAGGGCTCCTCGACAACCGCCCGGATCGCTCTATCGGTTTCTCCCCCAGCCTCCACAACGCCGCGGTTGTAGTCATTTTTCATGACAAGTAGGTCGACATCGCCAAGTTCCTCTAATGCCTCCAGCAAGCGGCGCGTGCGCAATTCGCCTCCACTGGTGGCCGGGAAAGGGCAAACATGCGTGGCCAGAAGGATCCGCATTCCGCTCGCGCCGGCGAGACCGGCTCAGGAACGTTTGAAGGCACGCGAAAGGGCCTCGGCGACTTGATCGAGGTCCTCGCGGGTGTGCCGCGCGGAAACGGCCGTGCGGAGAAGATCCCTGCCGGGCGGCACCGCCGGAGCAATGGCGATAACGGTGAAAATGCCCTGATCCATGAGACTTTTCCAGATGCGGTAGGTGCGTTCCTTGCCTCCGACGATAATGGGAACGGCAGGCGTTTCGCTCTGCCAGGTATCGAGCTCAAGCTGATTAAGAAGCTGTTTGTAGTAGCGGGTATTTTCCCACAACCGCTCCCGGTGTTCCGGCTCTTCCTGCAGGACGTGAAGGGCCGTGCGGGCGCAGGCGGCTTGGGCTGGACCAATGGCGGCGCTGAAAATGGTCTGTTTGCTGTGGGTCCGAATGTATTCCACAAGCGCTCTGGAACCGGCGATAAAGCCCCCCGTACTGGCCATGGATTTGGAAAGGCTGCCGCAGAGAATTTCCACCTCCTTGGTCCGGTCGAGATAGCCGGCTGATCCCTGTCCCCGATCGCCGAGGACACCGAGCCCGTGCGCGTCATCGAGGACAAAAAAGCAGTTATGTTCGCGCGTGACATCGAGCAGCTCCTGCAGCGGAGCGATGTGACCCTCCATCGAGTAGACGCCCTCGCAAACGACCAGTTTTGGCAGGGACCTGTCCTCCGTGAGAAGAATGTCCTGAAGATCGGAAGGGTTGTTGTGCCCAAAGCGCTCGATGCGAGCGGAGCTGAGGGTGATCCCCGACCAGAGGGCGCTGTGCACGTTGCGATCGACGAGGACGAGATCCCCTTTCCGCGCGAATGTCGCGACGGCTGTCATGCAGGCAAGATAACCGGCGCTGAGTACTTGACAGTCCTCCTTACCGAGGAAAAGGGCAAGATCCTCCTCAAGTTCGCGGTGATAGATGCGCGAACCGTTGGCGAGACGAGCACCGGTGGTACTGCTTCCCCATTTGCGGAGAGCTTTTTCGCCAGCCTCGACAACACGGGGGTGAGTACTGAGCCCGAGATAGTCGTTGCTGCTCATCATGAGCATGCGTTTGCCGTCGAGCCAGATATGAGGGCCCTCCTGACGTTCGGGATGGTGATACCATGGCTGGTAACGAAGGCGGGCTCGCGTCGACTCATCTTCGCGACAGCGTTGCTCGATGCTGCTGCGACGTTGGAAAATAGATTTTAGTTTGCCGGGGGAAGCCACGTTCGTCGGATTCAAGTTTTGGTGAAGCAATGGAACCGTAGGACCGAAACCACCGCAGGCAAGCATGGAAGCGCTTTTGCGAAGGCGCGGGATGCGACAAAAAGACCTTTGCAAGGTTGAAACGGGAAAGGCATAGGACGGGGAAATGCAGAAAGAAGAAGGGAAGAAGCGTTGGAGGAAAATTTTTGAACACCGGGAACTCCTTGTTCGTTTCACGCGCCGGTATGTCGAGCGGCAGACGAAAGGAAGCTGGCTGGGGCTCCTGTGGCTCCTGCTGAATCCCCTGCTCATGCTGGGGCTGTACTCCGTCGTCTTCGGGGTTATCATGGGCTCGAGTTTCGGCGTTACCGACGACCCGGGCCCGTATGATTTCCCCTTGGGGATCTTTATCGGGCTGACTGTGCTGGGCCTGGTCACGGAAACGATGGGACAATCGAGCAACCTGGTCCTCGCCTCCGAAAATCTCGTCAAGAAAGTGGTCTTTCCGCTTCATCTTCTCCCGGTCGCCCTCGTCGGCTCGATCTTTTTTAAGACTTTGATGAGCGGGCTCATGGCGCTGCTTTTCCTATTTCTCCTCGGGGACAGCCTGAGCGCGCAGGCGCTTTATTTTCCGCTCATTCTCCTGCCCATGGTCCTGTTTGCCCTCGGCCTATCGTGGTTATTGTCGGCCCTTGGCGTGTACTTCCGGGATTCGCAACAGCTTATGGGATTTCTGAGCACGGCTCTGTTTTACTCGAGCGCGGTATTCTATCCGGCCCGGGGCGTTCCGGAGGCGATCTACGCCTGGCTGAAGTACAATCCGGTCCTGCAGGCGGTGGAGCTTTCACGGGACGTCCTGCTGTGGAATCTCCCACTTGAGCCTGACAAATTGCTGTATCTGTACCTCGTCGGAATGGGAATGAGCTTGTTCGGCTTTCTTAGTTTTCAGGGCTTGCGCAACGGTTTCGCGGACGTCCTTTGAAGGACCTCGGCAAGCCGGCGGACATTCCGCCGGGCGTCGTATTCCGCCTCCACCCAGTCCCGCGCGGCCTTGCGGCAGTGGAGGCGCAGGCCGGAATCGTTCAGGAAGAGCCGGAGCCGCGCGGCCGCACGAAAGGCGTCGTCCGGCGGAAGGAGGAGACCTGTTTCGGCATCGCGCACGGCTTCGGTGACCGCCCCGACGGGCGTCGCCGCCACGGGAACCCCCAAGGCCATCGCTTCCGCAAGGGCGTTCGGAAATCCGGCACGGTCGCCTCGCCGGTCGACACAACCGGTAAATAAGAACAGATCCGCCGCTGTGCAGGCCGCCTCCACATCCGCGAAGGGGAGGGCTCCGGAGAAGGCGCAGCGGTCGCGGAGACCAAGGCGGCGGGCTTCCTCTTCAAGGGCCGGCCGCAGGGGACCGTCGCCGATGAGTCGGGCCCGGAAGGAGACATCGTTTGTCTGCAGCGCGGCAAGAATTCGCAAAAGGTAGCCGAAGCCCATCTTCTCGACCATACGGCCGACGGCGAGGATACAGAGCGGAAGCGCAGGTTCCTTAGGCTTTGGAAAAGGGGGCATTGCCGGCAATCCCCTCCGGATGAGAAAGACCTGTTGCGGATCACTGCCATGGGCCACCCAGCGCCCACATCCGCGCCGAGTAGAGCTGCGCACAAAGGAGGCGCCGGGAATTTTAGCCGGCAGCAGGGCGTCCCCTCCGTTTTCAAAAAGGTCATAGGCGTGTCCGGCAAGGCTGTACGGAATCCCCGTCAACTCGTGCAGAGCCCATGCTGCCGCTCCGGGAGCGGAGGCCCAGACGGCGTGAAAATGATCAAAGTGTCCGGCCAGGGACCTAGCCCGTACGAGGGCAAAACCGATCCCGAGAAGATTTTCACCGAGGTTTTCCGCACTGCGGAAAGAGGCCCGGGCCAGGACGTCGGCAAAACGAAGAAGAGCACGCGGACGGCGCCAAAGCCAGTAGGGAATCCAGAAAAACAGGCTCGACAACGCGGCGGGCGCGAAAACATGCGTTTCGCAAGACCCGGCACCCTGTCGCGGATCTCCCGGCCAGAGGGCAAAAACCTGCAAAGAAAGGTCTTCCCCCCGCAGGACCTCGACCTCGCGTTGCAAAAAGGTTTCGGAAAGAACCGGAAACCGGGTGAAAAGCATGCCTACACGGGGAACCGGATTCACCGCCTCGCCTCTCCCCGTGAGCGGATCATTCGGCGGCCCGCAACCGCAGGGTCAGCCTTCCCTCCCCAAGTTCGGCAGATTCGAGGCGGGGCAAGACCTCGGCAAACCGACCCGCTCCTTCGCTTTCCGCAAGAAGAGAGCGAACGCGTACGGAAAGAAGGCTACCGAGTCCGGGCATAAAGTCGAGGGGCACCGACCCGAGGCGGCCCCAATGCCGCGCAAAGCGGGGGCCGCCGGGACCGTCCGCCAACTCCCCACGCATTTGTAAAACGAAGGTTTTGCCGGGAAAAAGCTTCGGGAGGGAAAGCTCTGCCGCCAGTTGAATTTCCTCGCCCGGCAAGCGTACGTTCAAAGGGCTGGTCCCCATCCGGAGAAAGGAAAGCCAGCCACCCTGCTCCTCTTCTTCGGCCGAAGGTTCCGCCGGCTGGAGGCGCAACTCGCTCCAGCGGTTAATTTCCGCCTCGGTAAAGGTCACGGCCCGAGCCCCGGGCGAATCGAGCTGGGCCAGCTTGGTTCGGTAGGAGCGGTTGTAAGCCTGTTCACCGGGAATGTAGTAAGCGACGCCGGCTTGCCGCTCATCTTCCTTGGGCACTTCATTGCGGACTTCCGCTCCTTGTGAGGCAAGGCTGGCAAAAGCAAGCCCGTATCCCAAAAGAAAGCTGAGCCCCCCGGCGATCAACGGACCACCAAGGCCTCCGGACTCTTTTTCCTTTTTTTCTGCCATAGCGCCATCCTTCGCTGAATCTCAGGAGGAACCGGACGAGGTTGCTGCCGTCGAGCCGTTCTTTGCCTCGCCCCCGCTTTTCGCGGCGGTGCTTTCGCTCCCGGAACTGGCGGCCTTGTCCGATTGGCCGGTTCCTTCCGACTTTCCTCCGGACTCCGTTTTATTGCCTTTGCGGTCCTTGAAATCGGTTTCGTAAAAGCCGCCCCCTTTGAAAATAATCCCGGCACCAAGGCCGATTTTTCGCTTCAGGGATGGTTCTTCACAGGCCGGACAAATGGTGAGAGGATCTTCCGACATCCGCTGGAATGCCTCGTGTTCCTGTCCACAGTGGGTACAAAGGTATTCGTAAGTTGGCATGGTTTTGATAAGAAACTGGTCAGCAATGAAATCCCTTTTCCGGAATTTCAAGCAGCATCCGTGTTTCCATAGATTAGAACCAGTTGGGCGAACAAGGGAAGGGCCGCAAGAAAGAAGGCAAAGCCAAAAAGGGGCCAACCCAGAATAAGAATGCCGTAAAACTGAATGAGAGGAAAGAGTACCTCGCCCGCTTTTCCGAGAACCTCACGCACGACTTCGACAGGAAGCAAACCGTCGCGGAGTTGACCGCTGCGGTTCATGCGCAAAAGAGCGACGAGAAAAGCCGGAGGAATCAAGGCTGCCGCCACCATCAGGGGCGCGATGGCGAGGGAGTAGGAAAAGAAACCAAGGTGAAGGAAATCGAACAGGCTGACCAGCAGGACCGTAGCCAGCCACCCCAACAGGACCGGGCCAAAGACCCAGAGGACAAAAAGCGGCAGAATGCGGACGAGTTCCCGCAAAATGCGGCGACCGTCCCGCCATTCCGGCAATTCCGGCCCTTCCCGCCGCTGCAAGCGACCCACCCAGTCAGCGAAGTACCCCCAGACCAGAAGGTTGATGACCGGGATGTAACTTAACAGGCCCCCGATGAGGAGAGCACGCCCGAATCCCTCCTGCCGCCAGATACCCCATGTGATTTTTTCGCGATTCTCCATTTGCCAGAACTCCTACGCAACCTACCTCTAAGGGGGCGCTTCCGCTTTTCCATCTCAAAATCCAAGGATCCGGCATGAGTACTCATCAAGACCATCTTGCATCCTACAGATCCAGGATAGAAGAAGCGATCGACCGACTTCTGCCCCCTGCGGAAACGCCGCCGGCCTCCCTCCACGAGGCAATGCGCTATTGCCTTTCAGCGGGAGGAAAACGGCTCCGCCCGGTTTTGCTGCTCGCCGTCGCGGACCTGTATCCCCGCAAGACGGATCCGCTCCCGGCGGCGGTCGCTCTTGAATGCCTGCATTCCTACACCCTCGTCCACGATGACCTGCCCTGCATGGATAATAGTCCTCTGCGCCGCGGCAAGCCTTCCGCCCATGTCCGTTTTGGGGAAGCTACCGCCGTCCTCGCCGGCGACGCCCTCCTCACTGAAGCGTTCCGCATCCTTGCCTGCGCTTACGCTGCCCAACCGGAGCTGGCCGCGCGCCTGAACGCCCTGCTATCCGAGGCCGCCGACAGCCGACACCTCATCGCCGGACAAGTTGTTGACACCTTCTCCGAAAACGAAGCGATCTCCCCCGAAACCCTCCGCTACATTCACCTCCGCAAGACAGCGGACCTCCTTTGCGCTTCCTTATTAATGGGACACGCCCTCTGCCAAGCCCCGGAGGGCACCGCCGACCTATTGCGCGAGGCCGGCCAACAGCTCGGCCTCGCCTTTCAGATCCTCGACGACATATTGGATGCCACTTCCTCCACGGAAACCCTCGGCAAGGAAGCCGGCAGTGATGCCCGCATGGCCAAGAACACCTACGTCTCCGTCCACGGGCTCGAGGCGGCACGGGCAGCAGCTGCCGAAGCCACCTCCGCCGCCCGCGCCGCCGTTCTTTCCCTTCCCGATACGGATGCTTCCTTCCTGTCTGAAATAATCCGCCAGCTCGAGCACCGCCTGCACTGAAAACGGAATTGCACAGCTCCGCAGAATCGGCCATCCGGGAATATCCGCGAACCGATGCCACCCTCCTTCCGTTTTTGATAAAAATCCCTTTCCGTCCTTGCTCCCATGCTCTGAAGTCCCACCTTTTTCGATATGCAACCTTACGCCAACGACGATTCCACGGAATCCGGCAGCCTGCCGCGTCAACTTCCCTTGACGGAAGTCATGCGCCGCAAATTCATCGAGGAACGGAAGATTTTCTTCTGGGGAGAGGTAGACGACGATTCCGCCCGGGAAGTGACGCAACAGCTCCTGTATCTGGAAGCGGCTGACCCCGGGAAGGAGATTACGTTCTACCTGAACAGCCCCGGAGGTTCCATTACCGCCGGCATGGCTGTCTACGACACGATGGCGCTGATCACCAGTCCAATCAAGGTCGTCTGTGTCGGCCTTGCCGCCAGCATGGGATCCATCTTTCTTTGCGGGGGAGTCAAAGGAAAGCGCCTTCTCTACCCGCACTCGCGCGTTCTCATTCACCAGCCTCTCATTATGGGGACGATGCGCGGAGCCGCCGTTGACATTAATATCCAAGCTCAGGAAATGGAGAAACTTCGCGAGGAAATGAATCGCATCCTTTCCGACGCCAGCGGCCAACCTATCGAGAAAATCCGTAAGGACACCGACCGGGACTTTTATCTGAGCGCAAGCGAAGCCATCGAATACGGCCTCGCCGACGAGATCGTGGAAAAGATCGACGACTGACACCGAAAACTGCTTTCCGGCTTGTCAGGAAACCGGAAAATCTTCAAAGGATAATTTGTAACAGCTTCCCCTCTCGCTCAACAAGGATCGCATCCAACACATCATTCATGCCGAAACCTCACGCCTCCGGCGGTCGTCGTCGTCGCAATCGCGGCCCGCAAATACGGAAAAATGAACGCATTCGGGCCCGCGAGGTCCGTCTCATCGGGAAAGACGGAGCCCAGATCGGGGTCGTGCCCCGCGAAGAGGCTCTTTCTGCTGCAAAAAAAATGGGACTCGATCTTGTCGAGATCTCCGCAAGCGCCCGTCCTCCCGTCTGTCGCATTCTCGATTTCGGCAAGTACATGTACGAGCAGTCGAAGCGCCAGAAAGAGAATAAAGCCCGGGCATCGTCCTCTTCCAAAATCAAGGAAGTCAAATTCCGCGTGCGCATCGAGGAACACGACTATCACACGAAGTTGCGTCGTGGGGAGGCCTTCATGTACAAAGGCTCCAAGCTGAAGTTGAGCCTCATGTTCCGAGGTCGTGAAAATGAGCACAAGGAGCTCGGAGTCGAGGTGATCAAGCGCGCTGCCCAGGATCTCGCGCACGTTGGTACCGCCGACGGAGAGCCGCGTCTGGTTGGCCGCCACGTCAATCTTGTCATGAGTCCCTTGCCAATGAGCCGCCGGCAATTGAAATACAACGAGCCCCTCGACACTGAAGAAGAGGAAGACGAAGACATCGAGGACGACGACACCGAGAACGAGGAAGACGACCAGAGCGAAGAAGAAAACGAATAAGAGGGCAGTGGTCCGCCTGCCGGGTCTCCAGCGCGGCCTGTTCTGTTTTTTCCTGTTGATCTGCCTCCATGGCACGGCGGCGGCACAAGCGGGCCGTGAGATGCTTTCTCTGCACACGGTGGCGGCACGCCTCGGAATGGACGTGCAGGTAATGGAGAAGGGCAAGCGCTGGGAACTTCACTCCGAATGGACGCGGATATGGTTTGCGAAAGACCGGCGCGACATCCGGCTGAACGGAACCCGCCTCTTTCTGGGCTTTCCGGTGGCGGAGAAAAGAGGGCGGCTGTACCTCACCGAGGCCGATTACCAAGGATGCCTGCAGCCTCTTCTCACTCCGCAGGTGTTTGCGCCCCCCGGCCCGGTGCGGCGCATTGTTCTCGATCCCGGGCATGGCGGCAAGGACCCGGGTGCGCGGCGCATGTCCCTCGGGCTGATCGAAAAAAACCTCACCCTCGATCTCGCAAAACGCCTCGCCCGGCGATTGCGGGCGGCCGGTTTCGAAGTTGTCCTCACGCGTGATAAGGACCGTTTCCTGGCCCTTTCGGAACGCCCGCAATTGGCGAACAAGGTACGGACGGATCTATTTCTTTCCCTGCACGTGAATGCCTCCGAAAAGGAGGACGTCGCCGGCGTGGAAACGTTTGTTCTGACCCCGCAGGGACAACCCTCGACGGGACGGCTGCGCATAACCGCGACGGATCGGAAAGAACACCGCGGAAACAGGCAGGACGCCCGCAACATGCTTCTCGGATTTTATGTCCAACGGGCACTTGTTGAGAAACTCCCCTCCCCGGACCGCGGCCTCAAACGAGCCCGCTTCGCCGTCCTGCGCGATCTGCGCATGCCGGGGATTCTGATTGAGGCCGGCTTTCTCAGTCATGCCCGCGAAAGCCGCAATCTCGGCTCCGCAGCCTACCGGAACCGCATCGCAGATGCGATCATGGAAGGCGTGCGCGCCTACCTGCGCACCGCGGAGCGCCTACAGAAAAAGAAGCAGCAGCAGCCATGAAAGGACTCCTGCGATTTCCGGACCTGCTGGTATCGCCACCGGCGGCGCCTGCGGCTCGCTTCTGCGAACTCTCGTTGGCAGCGGCTACGAAGGAGTCTTTCCCGTTCCCACCCTGAGGATCAACCTGTTCGGAGCGGCAGCGCTGGCGATCCTGTATGCGCGACAGCACCGGATTCACCTCCGCGGGCGCTACCTGTACATGGTGGGGTTCTGCGCAAGTTTCACGGCGGTCTCCCTTTTCTCCTTTGAGATCGTTCCGTTGGCGAAAACGGAGCATACCCTCGCCGCGCTAACTCAGGTCCGGCCGGGACCGGAAGGAGCGATGACCCGGGCGCTCCTCGGGGCCGGATTCTGCGGAGCCCTTACCACTTTCAGCACCTTTATCCTCGAAACGGCCATCCTGCTCCGTGTCGGGGAGCGGCGAGGCGCTCTTTTTTATGTAACGGTCACGCTAAGCCTTTGTTGCCTTGCCTCCTTAAGTGGTTTCTCTTTCGCTGCCCTCTATGGTCGCCCGGCCTGACTTTTTCTTCCTTGCCCGCAACAGCGGGTTTCGGTTCCTCCTCCTCGCTCTTCTGCCGCTCCTTGCCGGAACGGCGCAAGCCTCTACGCTTGCGGAACAGACCGTCGTGGTGGCGAATGGGTCTATGCCGTCCTCCCGTGAAGTGGCACGGGAATACATGCGGATGCGCTCCATTCCGGAGGACAACCTTATCCTCCTACAAACGCATCCCGGCGAACAAATTTCCCGGGAAGAATTTCTCCGTACGATCCGCAACCCCCTCCTGCGCAAATTGCGCAAGGGCGGTTTTGTCGAAGGCATGGAAGGAACCAGGGATGACTACGGGCGCGACTCCCTTACCCTTTTCCGCAACAACACCCGCTATCTCGTCCTCTGTTTCGGTATTCCAGCTCGTATCCAGAAACTCCCCGCGCCCGGGGCAGAGGACGAGGAATTGCGCGAAAAAGCGTTTGGTCGCAACTCCCCCAACCTTCTCAAGGCTTTCCGCGAGGGCGCCCTCTCCCGCGATAACGCCTCCGTAGATGGGGAACTGGCCCTGCTGCTGAAGCGGGACGTCCCCCTGACCGGATTTGTTCCCAATCCCCTCTTCCAAAAGAAGGAGGAACCGACAGGACATGACATCCTGCGCGTGACGCGGCTGGACGGCCCTTCCCCGGAGGCGGTCCTGAAGATGATCCGGAACGGGATCGAGGGCGAAAAGCGAGGCCTCCGGGGACGCGCCTACATCGACGAGGATGCCCGCGGTGGAAATTTCCAGATGGGGGACGACTGGCTCGTCGCGAGCGCGGAGGTCTTCCGCCAGCTCGGCTTCGACCTCACGCAGGAAAAGGGCAAAGAGACCCTGCCGGAGGACAGCCGCTTTGACGCGCCCGTTCTGTACGGTGGCTGGTACGCCCGGTCACTCAACGGGCCTTTTCGCCTTCCCGGTTTCGAATTTCCCCCTGGTGCCATTGCGGCCCACCTGCACAGCGCCTCCGCACGGCCCCTCCGCTCACCGCGATCCGGCTGGGTCGGCCCGTTTGTGGACCGGGGAGTCAGCGCCACTTTCGGCAATGTGCATGAACCGTTTCTCCGCTTCACGCACCAGTTCCACCTGCTTTTCGCCGCCCTCGCCGACGGCTGGACCTTCGGCGACGCCGCCTACTTCGCTTATCCTTCTCTCAGCTGGCAAGGGGTGGCCATCGGCGATCCGCTTTTCCGACCCTTTGCCCGTCGACTGGAGGAACAGCTGGAAAATGCCGACGATCCGACGGAATCGCTGGAAAACCAGTATGTCGTACTCCGGCGCATCAACCTGCTCGAGGCCGACGACCGCCTTGAGGAAGCCCTCCGCATGGCCACACGGGGCATGCGGATGGCCCCGGGACCCGCCCTCGGCCTGAAACGGGCAAGGCTTCTCAGAAAAATGGGGGAATCCGCCAAGGCCCGCCGCGCGCTTTCCTTCCTCAGTCGGCTCGAACCGGAAAACAGCGGGGATTGGGGGTTGATG
>CAYFRH010000008.1:40016-43889 GCA_964345345.1 uncultured Puniceicoccaceae bacterium
GCTTTCCTTCCTCAGTCGGCTCGAACCGGAAAACAGCGGGGATTGGGGGTTGATGGCGGAGATCGCCGACACGCTCGTGGATTTGGGAGATCCCGAACCGGCCCTGACCATCTATCGGAAGCTCCTTCCCCGGGCACAGCCCGACCGCATTCGAAAAGCCTTTCTGCGCCGGGCCATCCCGGTAGCCCGACAAGCGGGCAAAAAGGACCTCGCAAGGAAATGGGACAGGATTCTCAATCCGCCCCCTCCTCCGGCAGAGCCCTCTTCGGATGAAGAGAATGCCACCCCAACGGATTCCGACGATTCCTGAGCCATGCCGAAGTTGAATGTCGACGATAAGCGGAGGCTTCTCCGCACGATGCTGGTTTCCCGCCACGGCGATCTGCGCGAGCAAAGCCTCATCCGCCAGGGCAAGGGCTGGTTCCATGTCTCCGGCATGGGCCACGAAGCACTGGCGGTCGCGGGCTATCTCCTGCGCGACGGCGATTACTTCTCCGGCTATTACAGGGACCGCTCCATCGTCCTCGCCCGCGGGCTCGGTACCTACGAACTCGCCCTTTCCTTTTTTGCCAAGCGCACCAGTGTCAGCGGCGGGCGCCAGATGCCGGCCCATTACAGTAACCGCGAGCGCGGCATCTTCTCTCTGGCCTCCGTCGTAGGGGCCTCCCTGCTTCCGGCTGCCGGATTGGCCTGGGCAATGAAACTGGACGGGTGCGAAAACTGTGTCCTCGGTACCCTGGGCGACGCCGGGACCCGCCAGGGAGAGTTTTACGAAGCCGTGGCCTTCGCGCTTGAGCGCAAGCTTCCGATGGTCTTTCTCGTCGAAGACAACGGAATCGGAATTTCCACCATGACCGACGGTATGACCCCGCTCGGTCTTGGCATGCTCCCGCCTGAGCATTGGCGACAGGTGGATGGCTGCGATCCGGAATCCGTCTTTCAGGCTGTGCATCCCGCCTTTGCGGCTGCTCGGGCCGGCGAGGGACCCCAGTTTCTCTGGTGTCGAACGGAACGTATCTCCAGCCATTCCAGTGCGGACGACCACCGAAGGTACCGTTCCGAAGAAGAACTTGCCGGGCTTGACCGCAAGGATCCGCTGACGCGGCTCAAAGAGGACCTCATCTCTGGTGGCAACCTCACCGAGGAGGCCTATGCCGAAATGGAGGAACAGCTGCGGGAGGAAGTGCGCGACGCCTATCAGCGGGCCTCCGGGGAAGTCGACCCGCAGGAGGAGGACCTTCTGCACCATGTGGTGGGGCCTTCCTCCAATCCGCCCGATCTTTCCCTTGAAGGAATCGGTACCGAGGTCCGCATGGTCGACACCATCAACGCGACCTTCCACGCCGCTGTTCGCCGCAGCCGGGAGTTTGTCTTCTTCGGGCAGGACATCGAGGATCCCAAGGGAGGGGTTTTCAGCCTCACGAAAGGACTCTCCACAGCGGCGCCCGACCAGGTCTTTAATTCCCCCCTTGCGGAAGCAACCATTGTGGGCGTCTCCGCAGGCCTAGCCGCCTACGGAAAACGGCCTGTATTTGAAATTCAATTCACGGACTTCATCTGGCCGGGCTTCAACCAGCTGGTGACCCAGCTCTCCACCCTGCATTGGCGCAGCAATGGGGAATGGTCGGCGCCGGCGGTCATCTACGCCCCCTACGGAGCCTACCTCCCCGGGGGCGCCCTCTGGCACAGCCAGACCAACGAGAGCGCATTCGCTCACTTTCCCGGACTTGAGATCGCGATACCCTCCACTCCGGAAGACGCCGCCGGTCTATTCTGGACTGCGCTCCATGGCAAAAATCCCACCCTCGTCCTTGTCCCGAAACACCTTCTCTGGGCGACCCGCTCCCTTGAGCGGTCCATCCAGCCGGTTCCCTTCGGCAAGGCCGCAGTCCGGCAACGGGGGGACCGCCTCACCGTTGTCACCTACGGCAACGGTACTGAAGTAGTGGAAAAGGCGCTTGCGGAAATCGAGGTGGGCGACGAAGCGGTCGAAGTGCTGGATCTGCGCACGGTGGTACCCCTTGACTATCGGGCGGTCGAGGAATCCGTCGCGCGGACGGGACGGTTGCTGGTCGTACAGGAGGACGGGGAAACCTGCTCCATCGGGCAGGCGATCATCAGTCGTGTAACCGCCCATCCGGAATTGTTTGCCAGCCTGCAGGCCCCGCCGGTGCTGGTCGCAAAACCGGACGTCAATATCGGCTTTCATCCCACGCTTGAATTCGCGGCACTACCGGGCCCGCGCGAAGTGGCCGCGAAAATCCGTGAGCTGCTCGCGGCGGACTCTCATAAACGTACCATCACGGCGCCCGCCGTCGCTCCTGAAGAAAGCCGGGTAATGAAAAAGATGCAGCAGAGCTTCGCGGGTAATGGAAATTCCGCTACGCCGGAGCATTCCGTTCCCGTGCGCGTGCCCATCCTTGGCGAGGGCATCACCGCCGCCCGGGTGACCGCCCTCCTTGTCGAGCCCGGGGAGGAGATTTCACCGGATGATCCGCTCTGCGAAGTAGAGACGGACAAAGCCCTCTTTCCCATTGAGTCCCCGCAGGCCGGGCGCTTCGGCAATTGGAAAATCGCCGTCGATGACGAGGTCGCCGTTGAACAGGTCATCGCCGACATGGTGGTCGCGGAGGAAAACGGGGATGCTCCCGTTTCCGGAACGCCGGCGGAACCGGCCAGGGAGGAGTCGACGGACGCTATGCGGACGCCGCAGATCGCGGCCGACGGCTCCGTGCCCGCAGGGGGTCTGCCTTCGCGAATCATCGCCCAGCTGAAGGATGTCGTTCCGGCCCACATGACGGTAAAAGCGGGTTGGGAGGCCATTAGGAAAGCCCGTGCCAATGCGAAAAACTCCGCGCCCGAAAGCGCGCCTTCGCCTACTGTAATGGTCGCCTATGCTGTCGTGCAGGCAATGCGAAAACATCCGGTCTTCTGCTGCACAATTCATCCGGAAGGCAGCCTCCGCCACCGCCAGACCTTCGATTTTGGCATCGCTGTGGCTCTTAAGGAGGACGCGCTGGATACTGCTGTAATTCCGCAGGCGAGCGAACTGGAAGGGCCAGCCTTCTACGCGGCCTATCGCGAAGCGGTCGCGGCGGTACGGCGGGGCGAGTCCCGCTCCAAAGCCCAGGTGCCGGTCATCCTGACAAGCATGGGGGGCTTCGCCGTCCGCGACGCGCAGCCCCTCGTCGTGCCCCCGGCGATGGCGACCCTTTTTCTCGGAAGCGCCCATTTGGAGCCACTCGGGGAAGAAAAGTTGCGCGAAGAAGTCGCCCTCTGCCTCAGCTTCGACCATCGATGGCTCAACGGAGCCGCCGGAGCTCACTTCCTGCACGATGTCAAAGCGGAAATGGAAGCCTTTTCCACAGCCATGCTTTAAGGAGATCGGTGATGCTCCGGGGATTGAATGTGCGAACGGGGCACATTGTGAGAAATTCGCACGCCGGGTAGCCAACAGGCTGCTACGATTGGCCTTTCGTTTCGATGAAAGGCCTTTTTCCACCGCAGGCGCGTAATTTTCTCGGTCCGGCATTCCGCCGCGTCCGCATGAAAGCCCGGGAACGCCTGACCCAGGAGGACCTCGCCGCCCGCCTGACGGTCCTGGGCCTGCCCATGGACCGCAGCACCGTCAGCCGCATCGAAAACCAGTCCCGCTCCCTCAACGATATCGAAGCATGGTATTTCGCAAAGGCCCTCCGCGTCAGTTTCAAGGAACTGTTCGACCGGCACCTGCGGGCTAGATCCCCCTCCGCAGACTATCCCGAAAACGAGTTCACAGGTGAATCCGAAGCTGTAGCCGATCCGGAGGCCGAATGAAAAATTCCTGCGGGTGCCATTAACGGGCCAGCCTGTTCATGGGAACTTTTCGGCGTG
>CAYFRH010000009.1:0-10209 GCA_964345345.1 uncultured Puniceicoccaceae bacterium
GCATGTCCATAAATTTCTATTTCAACAGCCGATACTATGGACCAAACCATCCAGAGAATTATCGATACAAGTGCTTTCATTCCGCAACAGTTATAATCAGCGTAACTCAGTTTCGCATATCGTTATAAGGCGTCCGTAAGCCCGTGGAGGCGGGAGCGGAAGGTGAACAAGGCGCCATTGGGAAAACATCAACATCGCGGGTAAAATGCTGCGAACAAGGCCGAAAGCTGGCAATCCTTTTCCTGTCCCGAGGGGAAATTTCCGCTGCGGGGAAAGCGGGCGGGGCGGAGTTTTTTGGAATATGGAATAATACTACGAAACCCGCTGGCGGGTCGCTGGGAACGAACATTTCCAGCAAAAGGGAAACCGCGCTGGAACGTAAATTCCCGAGCGCGGCGTGGACATCCGTTCCGAGCAGACCAACGAACAAGACCACCATGTCGGCAAGCAAAGCGCCATCATTCGCCTCCGGAATAATCCTCCAGCAAAAGATGGGCTTTTTGGGGCGCGGCCAACACGCCATAAAGGTCAGAGAGACGATAGATCAGGTAGGAAACCTCTGATCCACATAAAGTTCATGGGGTCCGACCCGCATGGACCCACACCGTAAAGTGTTATTCATGCACCCTTAATCGGGTAATGCCCACTCCTGAAATTTACCCTCTTGCAATACACCAATCACGTTGGCAATTTGCGAGCAGTGCGGTTTTAGCACAGGCCAACGTGTAGTAGGCAGCACGAGGATCGCAATCCTTCTCCATTTCAGATTCTGCTGATAGCCAAGGTTCTTATCCGTGGTGACAAAAGCGTCGTATTCAAACTCTGCCTTCGCAATCAGTTCTCCGTTGGAGAAATGAGACATCCCGCGTTCGTGGCAGGTATCCACCTCATCCTTCAGAAGGGCCTCTCTGAGGGGAGCCGGAACTCCTTGGTCAAAAAGAACGCGCATCAGGCAGTTGCCAGACTTTGCGACGTAAAGGAGAGAACTTCATCGACCTGTTGCTTCGTCACACCGGGAAACCATTCAAGAAATTCGTCCACTGTAGCTCCGGCATCCAGATTCTCGAAGAGGGCGGAAACCGGAACGCGGGTACCGCGAAAAACCCAAGCCCCACTGGCCTTGTCGGGATTTTTTTCCATCGCTGCGCACTGTTCCCATTACACAAAACGCAAGATACCCGGAAGGGACTGATCATCAAGGTTTGTCTCCCAGGAAAGTCTCCCAAGAAAACCGCCGAAATCGCTGCCAAGGACATCCGCAATACTCAATGGGGGGTCGGTCCTGAATAGGCTGTTCCAATAAATACTTTAAGGCTTATTGCAGGTTAAAATCCGGTTGTCATGCCCCGTTTTTTGTCTGTTTTCGGCCCAATAAAGGCTTGTTCCCGATCGGCCACTGACGCCTCAACGAAGTCGGCAGCCCTGTTGATTTTTATGCCTTTAAAGCGATGTGACAGGAAAAATCCGGCTAAACCGTTGACTGACAATTGGTTAATTGGGTCCCGCCCCAGTCCTGCTAACCTTTCCCTTGTCCTTCTCCGCTTTCGCCCCTCTTTTGCCCGGCATGCGATTTTTCAAATACCACGCTCTCGGCAACGACTACCTTGTCCTTGACCCGGCGGAAGCGCCCGAGGCTCCCTCGGCGGAAGCCATTCGGCTTTATTGCCATCGCCATTTCGGTCTCGGTTCCGACGGCATCCTGTACGGACCCCTTCCGGGCGAGGAAGGGACCTTCGGCCTCCGCATTTTTAATCCCGACGGCAGCGAAGCCGAAAAAAGCGGCAACGGGCTGCGCATCTTTGCGCGCTACCTCTACGACACCGGTCGGGTGAATAGGTCTGCTTTTCATGTCGATACGCTCGGCGGCCGCGTGGAATGTCGCGTACACGACGGTGGAAACACCGTCACGGTGGAAATGGGGCGGGTTTCCTTCGAGGCGGAAGATATACCCGTCCGCGGCTACGAGGGCGAAGTCGTCGACAGGGAAATCGAGCTTGCCGGCGAAAAGCACCGCTTTTCCGCCGCCACCATCGGCAATCCGCATTGTGTATTCCCCGTCGGGAAAGCCACCGCGGAGGATGTGCAGCGGATTGGGCCCGTGGCCGAGAACCACTCCGCCTTCCCCAACCGGACCAATGTTCAGCTTCTCGAAGTCGTGGACCGCCAGACGATCCGTATTGAGATCTGGGAACGCGGCGCCGGCTACACGCTCGCCAGTGGCAGCAGCAGCAGTGCCACCGGCGCCGTTGCGAAACGGCTCGGTCTGGTCGATGAAGACGTTGAAGTCGAGATGCCCGGCGGCCGCATTCAACTGCACATCGATGACCGCTACCATGTCCGCATGACCGGGCCGGTCACCCGCGTGGGCGAATTCCTCGCCGACGCGAATTTAAAGGCCTGAGCCCCGCAGGAGCAGTCCGCCGGAGAAGAGGAGCCCCGCCAGCATCAGCAGGGCCGCCGTGCCCGCCAAGACGGCGGCAAAAGCCTCCCGGCTTTCCGCTTTGCGCAGACGCTGACTCATGCGCAAGGCCAGCGGCACCGCACCGAGGACGAGCAGACCTCCGCGATGTTCCGTGCCGAAGGAAAAAAGGACAGCGGAGATGAAGGCGAGCGCATTGAGAAGGCTGTACTGCGTAAGGGCAAAGCCGCGTCCAAAGCGCACCGCAAGGGTGCGCTTGCCGGATTGGGCATCGAGGGGACGGTCCCGCAGGTTATTGACAACCAGCAGATTGGTGGAAAGTGCCCCCGGAAGGACCCCCGCCAGCAGCAGCCACCAGCCCCGGTCGTTCCCGTAAGCGAAATGCCCGGCCTGAACATAGTAGGTCAAAGCGGTCGCTACAAATCCGAAAAAAATAAAGACGAAAAGGTCCCCCCACCCGTTGTAGCCGAGGGGGTAAGGGCCCCCGGTATAAGCAATGCCGCAGAGAATACAGAGAACCCCGACGGCCAGCAACCACCAGCCGCCGTACGGGATGAGGGCAAGGCCACCAATGAAGGCAAGGGCGAAGGTGAATCCCGCCGCCCGCTTCATCGCCTCCGGCCGGACCCAGCCGGAGGCGGTAGCCCGGCTCGGGCCGATCCGGCGCTCGTCATCACTTCCTTTTACGTAATCAAAATAATCGTTGGCATAGTTCGTCCCGACTTGGATCAGCAGAGCGAAAAGAAGGCATAGCAGCCATGGGAGCAGCGAAAAGAGGCCTTCTGACGTCGCGAGGGCGCCACCAATCACTACCGGGACCGCCGCCGCCGGCAACGTCTTTGGCCGGGCCGCAAGGAGAAACGCTTTCGTCGGAGATACGGACTTCACGTGCACGCAGCATTGGTCACTCCACCAAAATAGCAACCGTCCGCTCGCGTCCCGGTGGCGGAGGCTTCCAGATCAGCCGGAGGAGGCGGCTTCGTGCCGGCACCGGAAATTCTTCGTCCGCCCCCAACGCAGCCTCGGGCACAATCGATAAAAAGAGCCCTCCTTTCAGTCCTCCGCTGGCGGGCTCTTCTCCGCTGCCCCAGCTCCAGCCTTCGTCCTCCCGTCGCAATTCCCAGCTCCGTGGTTTCCCCGCTTGGCCGTAATGACGAACGCGGAGGCGGTTCACTTCCCATCCTTTGTCCGTCTGCCCGCCCTCCGCCTCCCACCAGGACGAGTCCGCAAAGGGAGTATCCACGCGGTGATCGACCGCCCGCTGGAAAGCCGTGCGCAAGGAGGCGATGGTGCCTCGGCCCCGGGCCGCCATTGCCGCATCCGCCCGCCGCTCGAGAAGACTGAGAAAAACCTGAATGCCCGCGGCCACCAGAACCATTGCCACGCCCGAACCGACGAGGAGTTCCAGTAGGCTGAAACCAGCCTTCTTATTCCGGAAAGCTTTCATAGACTCCAAAGCTGCTTCGCGTCCGCCCGCCTTGCTTTTCCCGAAAAATACGCCACTGCGTCCCTCCGGGTGCCTCCTCCGTGACCCATTCCCAAGTAAGGACCGAAGCTCCCGCCTCTTCCGGCAACCAATCCGCTCCCGGGAAGATCAAGACCGGAGCCGTTCCCCGCGCCTTCATTGCAACGGTTCCCTTCTCCTCCTTCGCGAGGGCAAGCCGCGCCTCCTCCCGCAACCGGGTCGCGAGGCGGGCTTCCTCCCCTGCATGGCACAAGCGAACCTCCGCAGCCAGCATTCCGGCCACCATGGCAAGGACGACCCCGAACAAAGCGAGGGCAAGGAAGACCTCCAGCAGACTGAAGCCGGCGCGAGGATTCGTTTCCGAAAGTTTCATCCCCGTTAACATGCCTCGCGGATGCCGGCCCTGCAAAGTCCTCCCTTTGCCAGATATTAATCGACATTGACACTTGACCCGAACGCACCATGAACAAGCCTCTTCACGTCGGGAGGTTCAACGGCAACCAGTTGGAAAATAAGAATTTTCCGATTTTCCGATTTCCCTCTTCCCTTTTCAGCGGCCTTAAATGGAATTAGCTGCTGCTCAACTCGAAACCAACTTCGCACTCATGGAATCAGAGAACGGTTCCCCTCCTTCTTTAACGGTGGAGGGAATTTTTGAACCACAACAGAACAAGACAGGGACTCTCCTCGACCCGGAACGCAACGGCAAGACCCGACCCTCCGATCCGTTCGTACCGCGCGAACTTGTGCGGCGTTTTAAATTAAAACGCGGCCAATACATTGTCGCCAGCGGGCAAAAAGACGAACGCCATCCCAATCCGAAGGTCCGCTTCGTCGAGACCGTCGATGGTCTCAAGGTCGAAGACCGGCGCAACTGCCTCGCTTTTGAGCAGCTGACGACGGTCACGCCCGATAAGTGGCTTTCCACCGAACGCCCCGGTTCCGGCAACATGACGTGCCGGGTCGTTGATATTTTCTGCCCCATCGGAAAGGGACAGCGAGGCCTAATTGTCGCTCCCCCCCGCACCGGAAAGACCACCCTTCTCCAGGATATCGCTCTCGGGGTGCACGCCAACCATCCCGATTGCCGCATCGTCATGCTTCTTGTCGACGAGCGGCCGGAGGAGGTCACCGACATTCGGCGCAACGTTCCCGGCCTCCTCCTTGCTTCCTCCAACGACGAGGACGTCCAGAGTCACCTGCGCATTTCCGAACTGGCCATTGACTATGCCCGCCGCCAAACCGAGGCCGGGCACGATGTCATTGTTCTACTCGACTCCCTCACCCGCCTCAGCCGCGCTTACAATTCCGCCAAAGGTGGTAGTGGCCGCACCATGACGGGAGGCCTCGATATCCGTGCCCTCGAAAAGCCGCGCCAACTCTTCTCGGCGGCGCGCAACACCGAAGAGGCCGGCAGCCTCACCATTATCGCCTCCGCCCTGATCGAGACCGGGAGCCGCATGGACGACCTCATCTTTCAGGAATTCAAGGGCACCGGTAACATGGAAATGGTCCTTGATCGCAAGGCGGCGGAGTTGCGCATCTGGCCGGCCGTCAACATCGCCTCTTCCGGAACCAGGCGGGAGGAACTGCTTCTGCCCCCCGATCTTCTCAAGAAAACACAGTTCTTTCGCCGCGCCCTCGCCGGCCAGAAAATCGAGGATGCCGCCGAAAGCGCTGTGGAGCGATTATCCAAGACCACTACAAACGAACAATTCTTTAAATTGATCGATATTTAATCCGGAAGGGATCTACGGTTGTCTCCTTCCTGTTTTTGACTTGCCCGTGAACACCCCAGCTTCTTAATCCCACGTTTTTCCAGAATGCAAAACTTCGCTGACCAATGCCTTGATATGGCCGGGGCTATGCTCGGTCAAAATCTGAGCTCCATACAAGGGGATGGTACAATTCATCCCGTGGAAGGGGAATCCAGCCGCCTTGACGAACCCGGCCACGCAGCCCTCGCGATCGGCGAGTTTTACCGGGCCACGCAGGAAACCAGCTTTGAGGGACACGACCTTGTCGACCTCACCGCGCGTTGTCTTACGGCACAGGCCTTCATGGAGGAGGAACAGGAAAACGGCCTCGGCTATGCCGCCCTCGGCCTACTTTCCTTCGGGCCCGCCAAAGAACGCAACAGCGTTTGGGAACGGCTTCTCGACCCGACGCGGGAACGTCTCGACCGCCGCCTTCTCGCCCGTACGGACTACGACAACCACTTCCAGTCCTTCAATGTCGCCAAGGCCGTTACCCGGTACTCCATGGGGCTGTCGAAAAAGGACGAGACCGGGAAGTTGATCGACCGCTTCATTAGCCGGATCGGCTCCACCAGTTCCGCCGGCTTTATTGATGACGCTCCCACCACCGGGGTCGGGGGCGTTTTTGATATCTACGGGCTCATGTCCCTGGTTTTCATGCGGCAGGCGCTCCAGCTTCATGCCAACATCCACCTGCGCGACCGCAAGCTTCCAAGTCTTCGCACCACCGCCGACAAATACCTTCGCCTCCTGCCGGACATCGTCCGTTCCGATGGACAAGGCTGGATTTTCGGCAAGGCGGTCGGCGCTTACGGACAGATGCACTGCATCTCCCTCATTCTGCAAGCCCTTCGCGATGGCTGGATCAGCCCGGAAAAAGAACCACAGTACACGGAAATCCTCCGCCGGCTGTTCCAGTTCTTTTTTCTTACCTACCTCGATCAGGAGCAGGGCTTTCTGGTGATCCGCGACATTGAACGGGACACGCGACCGGAACACACGACGCGCATGGCGAACTTCGACGGGGCCCGCTACCTTTGCCAATGGGCGCGCCTCGCCAAGTCCATCAATCGCGAAATGGAATCCAAGGCCGCACCCCGCAAATCAGGTGGTCGCTGGGTCATCTTCCACAAGGGCTCCCGCAAGGAGCAAGGCCTCTTTCTTTACCAGAACACGGAAAGCGGCCTGCACCTGCAGCTGCCGCTGATGGGGAGCGAGAAAACCGGGACTGCCGACTGCCTCCCCTTCCCCCATTGTCCCGGCATCTTCGACTGGCCCGCCAATCAGTACATGCCGATTTTGCTGCCCGAATTAACCTTTGGAGACAAGGTCGTCGTCCCCGCCTTTTACGGCAAACGTTGCGTCACGGGTCTCGGCATGCGCCGCAGTTTCTATTTCCGCTACGAGCAACCGGAAATGATCACTAAAGACGAGGAGATGCTCAACGGGCTCGGCAGCGTCAAGGTGTCCTGGAATTTCTCCGGAAACCGCATTACCAGCGAATTCGTTTTCACGGTGAAGCGACAAATACAACTTGATCATTTCCGCTACATGCTTGCCGTCGGTTCCCCGCACTCGGAAAAGCATGCCCCCATGACCTTCGTTCTCGGTGAGGAGGGGCTCGGATGCACGGTGGAAAAAGATGATTTCCAGGCCGCATGGCAGGAAACCGACGTCGTCACCGAAGAGATGCGCTACCGCAGCTACTGGGGCAACATTCATTACCTGCAGAGCCTCGTCCGCGATCACCCGCTCATCATGCGCCCCGGGCAGCAGTACCGCCTCACCATTTCCTTTGAACCGGACGTCGGCCTTCTCGAGGGCTGATGCCGCCCGGGGCGAGCCTTCCCTTTATCCGATGCTCTCGGTACGGGTCATTCCCTGCCTCGATGTGAATGCCGGCCGCGTCGTCAAAGGCGTGCGGTTTGAGGAACTTCGGGATGCCGGGGACCCCGTGGAAATTGCCAAAGCTTACGAACGACAGGGTGCGGATGAACTTGTCTTTCTCGACATCACCGCCTCTTCCTCCGAACGGGATATTATCCGTGATGTCGTTGAGCGGACCGCTTCGCAGTGTTTCATGCCTCTCACGGTCGGCGGCGGCCTTCGCTCAGTAGCCAATATCCGCGACATGTTGAATGCAGGGGCGGATAAGGTCAGCCTGAACACGGCCGCCGTGCTCGATCCCGATCTCGTTTCCGATGCCTCGGCCCGCTTCGGCAATCAGTGCATCGTCGTCGCCATAGATGCCAAGTGGGATGAATCCGGCGGATTCTGGCGCGTCTTCACGCACGGGGGCCGGAAGCCGACGGAATGGAATGTCCTCGATTGGGCGAACGACGTCGTCCGCCGCGGGGCCGGGGAGATTCTCCTCACCAGCATGGATGCCGACGGCACAAAAGCGGGATACGATGTGGCGCTTACCCGCGCCGTTTCCGACGCCGTCGAGATTCCCGTTATCGCCTCCGGAGGGGCCGGCCACCCACAGCATTTCGTGGAGGTCCTCCGCGACGGCGGAGCCTCCGCCGTTCTTGCCGCCAGCATTTTCCACTTCCGGGAATTCACCTTGGACGAGGCGAAGAAGCATCTCCGGGCCGCGGGCCTCCCCGTGCGGCTGTCCCAGCCCTGAGGAAAAGCGGCAGGATTCGCCCAAGGAAACCTGCTCCAGTCTTGACCTTCCCCTGCCATGTAAAAACCTTGTCATAAGGCCAAATGCGACTGCTTCCCTTCCTCTTTCTCTTCCTCTCCCTTGCGATAATCTCTACCTCCGGATTATCGCAAACCAATGCATTTGGGGATCGTCTCAGCGTGCGGGAAGTGATGGACCGCTACATCGAGCGGATGGGCGGACGGTCCGCACTCCAGAAAATCAGCAGCGCCCGCCTGCGTGGAAGGGTCCTGCGGGACAACGAGGTTGCCAGCAACATCACCGTCCTGAAAAAAGAACCGAACCGGGTTCGCGTCGTTATCAACAGCGGCAATTCTCGATTTATTCAGGGCTACGATGGCGAAACCGTCTGGTTTTCCCGTTACGCCGGCGGTCAGGTCTTCCACGGTCGAATGCCAGAGGCCCAAGCGGAGAAGTTTATCGAGGAAGCCCCGCTTACCAATTATCTTGTCCGTTATCGGGATGAAGATGAGCTTCGCTTTGAACTCGGAGAGGACGTTCTTCTCAACCGCACCCCCTGCTATGCCGTCGAGGTGTTCTTTCCCGATGGACGCAAAACCGTGCATTTGATTGAAAAGGAAGGATTCGTCGAACGGCGCATTTACGAATATGATGAGGAGAACAATCTTCTTATGGAATTGATTCCCAGCCGGTTCGAACGAATCGCCGGCGTCGACTTCGCCATGCGCATCGTCCGTCGTAAGGGAGGAAAAACGCTCTCGGTGCTCGTTCTCGACGAAGTGCAGGTCAATATCGGGATCTTTGAAAGCGCCTTTCAGCCACCCGATGATCTTGCTCCACGCGGCTAATGCCGTGACTTCGATTTCATTCCGGTGAGCATGCGGAGGGCCGGTAACCCGAGAATATGCAGGCACGTGAAATAGCCTGCGGCGGCCAGCGGTATAACGCCAATCGTGACGGCAAGATCCCACCAACGGTCTTCCAAACCAAGAAGGCTCAGCCCATGACGGCCCAGTTGGCAAAGGAGGACCAGCACTGCGAGGGCAAGCGCCATGCGCCCCCCTTGAACGAGGAGCAAACGCCACTGGCGGCCGCAAGGAAGAGCCACCATGGAACCGCCCAGCAGCTGGAGGGCAATACAATGAAGCAATGCGGCAAGAGTATTTGCAAGGGCGAGGCCGATGGCGCCGATCCAAAACATCAGGACAAGGCCGAGAACAAGGTTCAGGACAAGATTCACCCCCGCCAACAGGACGGGTATGCGCATTTGCTGGCGGGCATAGTAACTCCGCGTCAACAAAGTCGACCATGCGAAGAAGGGAAGCCCCGCCGCCGCCGCCACCAACACCGGATACGTGGCGTGAACATCCTCCGCAGCAAATAATCCCCACTGGAACAGAACACTCAGGACCGATTCACCCAATACGGCCAGCCCGACGCTTGCCGGCAACGTAATGAGCAGAATCAGGCCAAGGCCATGATGATACGTTCGCGCAAACGCTTCCGGCCTGCCTGCCGAGGAGAGGCGCGCTAATTCCGGAAAGACGACGGTGGTCACCGCGATCGCGAACACCCCTAAGGGCAACTCGACCAAACGCCCCGCTATGTACAGCAGGCCCGTCGCGGTATCATTCAGAGAAAAGGCCAGCAGCCGCGAAACGAGAATATTGAGTTGAAAAATAGCCGCTCCCAGAAGCCCCGGTAAAAAAAGGCGCATCACCTTCCCAAGGTCCGGATGACCGCGCCAACCTTCCGGAAATCGCCATCCCGCCCTTTTCATCCCGCCCGCAGGGACGAGCAGCTGAAGGATACCCCCGGCCAGCACGCCGAGAGACAACCAGAATACGCGGCGGGGACCGTCTTCCGGTTGGAATCCCATGCCGGCCACTAAAGCGGCGATCATGGTGAGGTTCAGCCAGACCTGGTTTGCCGCCGAGAG
>CAYFRH010000009.1:10309-40492 GCA_964345345.1 uncultured Puniceicoccaceae bacterium
GCTTCCGTTCCCCGGTGTTCACGGCATTCCGCCAGCACGGGAATGGCCGAGGAGGAAAGCGCTCCCTCTCCGAGCAGCCGTCGGAACAGGTTCGGCAGCGTAAAGGCGAGAAGGAAGGCCGAATTCAGGACCCCCGTGCCAAGGCTTGCAAACAGGAGGATGTCCCGTACCAGCCCCAGTAAACGGGACCCCATCGTCCAGCCGGCCACCTCCGAAATCCGTTTCCCCAGTCCAGCCATGCCTCCGTTTTGGCGCGGCCTTCGCTCCCTCACCAGATAATTCTTTCCTTCCCCTTCCCGCCGCCTTTACCCAGTATCCACAATCACGATCGGACCTTTCGATCCCTTTTTTACCATGTCTTTCTTTACCTCATTGCTGGAACGGCTGCAGCGTCATCCCAAACGGATTGTGTTTCCGGAAGGACGTGATCCGCGCATTATTCAAGCGGCGCGTCAGATTGTGACGCGGGATTGCGGCGTCCCCGTTCTGCTCGGAGACCGGGCGGAAATCAAGAAAAGCGCGCGACAGCTCGATATCCGTCTCGATGGCATCCGAATTATGGAGCCTGAACGCAGCGACGACTTGGACTTGTTCCTGCCCATGCTTGATTCCGTTCACCACTACGCGGATCTCCCTTTTTCCGAGAAGCAGGAACTGCTCCTCAACCGCCATAACTTCGCCGCCCTGATGCTGCTGACCGGACAGGTCGACGCCCTTGTCGGCGGGGCCACTGAGACGACCTCCAGCGGCCTCCGCTCCCTCTTCCGCATCATCCCCACTCAACCGGCCGTACAGACAGCCTCCTCCATGCTCATCCTCGATCAGGAAAACACCAAGGTCGGTGAAAACGGCGTGCTGTTCCTTGCCGATTGCGGCGTTCTGCCCGAACCCACTTCCAATCAGCTTGCCGATATCGCCATTGCCACGGCCGTGCGTGTCGCCCATCTCATCGATAGAACCCCAAGGATCGCTTTTCTCAGCTTCGCCACCCACGCACGGCGCCCCGTCCACGACAGCATTCTTAAAATTCGCGAGGCCCTTCCCATCGCGCAGGCGAAAGCCGCGGCCCTCGGCCTCAATGCCGATTTTGAAGGAGAGCTGCAGCTCGACGCCGCCCTTGATCCCATCGTCGCCCGGCAAAAGAACCTTTCCGACAGTCTTGTTGCCGGCCGGGCCAATGTGCTGGTCTTTCCCGATCTGAATTCCGGCAATATCGCTTCAAAGATGCTTCAGGTGGTTGCCGGAGCCCGCACCTATGGCCAGTTGATCATCGGATTGGAACAACCATGTGCGGAAATCAGCCGTGGAGCCCACGTCTACGATGTTTTCGGAACTGCCGTCCTCACCGCCTGCCAGGCGATCGATCCGCGCTTTCTCTACGGTGCCGATTTGCGCGGGAATGCCAACTAAGGAGCCCTGCCATGTCCGCAGCCCCCCAACTTCTCCGGAAACCGGAAAACACCGCCACGCCCCGCCTTTTTGTCGCGGCCACCCGGCAAAATGACGGCAAAACCACTGCCTCTCTTGGCCTTTTTGCGGCCTTGCAACAGCATCTTCCGAGGGTCGGCTATATCAAGCCCATCGGACAACGGTTTGTTTCTTATGAGAACCAACTTGTTGATGAGGACTCTCTCCTCTTCACCAAGACATTCAATATCCGCACGCCAATCCAGAGCATGAGCCCTGTCGTGATCGACGGTTCCTTTACCCGTCGCTACCTTGAAGATCCCGGAAGTCTCTACCCCCAACTCGTCGATCTGATGGTGCGGGCTTTCGACCGCTCCGCCTACGAACAGGATGCCATTATCATTGAGGGCTCCGGCCATGCCGGTGTCGGGGCCATCTGCGATCTATCAAACGCCCAGGTCGCCCATATCCTCGGGGCCAAAGCCGTCATTGTCAGCCGTGGAGGGATCGGGAAACCAGTCGATGAAATCGCCCTCAATAAGAGCCTCTTCGACAGTCATGGGGTGGAGGTCATCGGGGCCATTCTTAACAAAGTCCAGCCGCGCAAGCTTGAGGAAATTCGTCACTACACCGGACAGGCTCTTCGGCGGATCGGGGTGCCTTTGCTAGGGGTCATTCCAGAAAAGGCCAGCCTTGCCTACCCTAATCTATCCCAGGTCGCCGAAGTGGTTCGGGGTCGCTGGCTGAACGCCCAGTCCAGTGGCCAATACAACCGGATTCTCAACGTCGTCGTCGGGGCGATGACCGCCACCAGTCTAATGGATTACGTGCGTCCGGGCTATCTTATCCTCACTCCCGGCGACCGCGAGGATGTCCTCCTCCTCGCTATCGCCGCGAGCAGCATTTCTGGAAAAGCTCCTCTCGCCGGGATTATTCTCACTCGCAACATCCTCCCTTCCCACCACATTATGGACATGATCAACCAAACGGAAATTCCCGTCGTGATCAGTCCGGAGGAAAGTTATACGGTCGCTTCCCGCATCAATTCCATGACCGTCAAGACTCTGCCCCGAGATGCCGATAAAATCCCGGTCATCAAGCAGATGATCATGGATCACGTCGATACTGCTGCCATTCTCGAAGGCCTCAAGGTTACCGCGTCTGCTTCCGACGGCGGTACTTGAGAGTGACCATCTTGTCCAGACCGGCGAATGCAAACACGCGGTTGATCGCCGGACTACTGATGCGCACCACAAAGTTCTTGTTGTTGTCTTTCAGGCGCAAGCTTTCCGCGTACAACCAATTGACCCCCATGCTGTCGATCACACGGGTGTTGCGCATGTCGAGATAGAGGGACTTCCAGTTATCCAGCTCGTAGTCGTCAAGGATTTGCTTGAACTGCTGCCGCAATTCGGGGACCTGCGTGCTCGTCACTTCCTCGTTAACCGCAACATGCAGGCGCTCTTTCCGCGGATCCAGCTTCGCCGTGATTCGTTCATCTTTGATCACGATCCTTCCTCCTCTTCGGGATCTATTTTGAAATCAAACACCAGCGTCGTCCCTTCGTTGTCGATCTGGCATTCATCACTCAGGTGATGAATAATGCCCAAGCCGAGATGCTTTCCCTTTTCCTCCCTTATTTCGTGCAGCCGCTTTTCGAGATCAAACTGATGTCCCCGGCCAGGATCATCAATGCGGACACGAACCATCGTCTCTTCGTGATCCACGCTGAGCTGCAAGTGGGCGAATTTGTCCGGAGAACGCTCACAGCCATGGATAAAGGCGTTCAGCATCCCTTCCCGAACGCAGATCAGAAGGTCGTACAGCCGGTCTCCGAGTCGGTTATCGAGGGCGAAGTTAAGGCTTCTCCGCCAAGTCGATTGTAGATCATCTATATGATCCACTTCGGTGCCAGCATAGTGTTCACTAAGGATGGGGCGGAAAACCGACGGTTCTTGAGGTTTTGTGGTTACCATAAATTGACAAACTAATATGTCGTCTGACGGCTGGAAAGGCAAGCTTCCAAAACCATTTCCTTTTCGCATGGAACGATGGAAAATACTGAAGGGATTCGCCTCCAATTCCTCCGAAAATTCTACGAGTCCGTCTGTAAAAACGAGCAGGGAATCCGCATTCTGACTGTCGAGAATTTCGGGGGCGGGATCAATGGCCTCAATCCAGCCGAGGGGGCAACGGCCAAATGGACATTCGCGGACCCTTCCGTCGGGAAACAACAGCTGGGAGGGCGTGAACCCGTAATTCCACTGCCGAATCTGTACCGGCGACTCCTGTAGTTCAGTTACCACGACAGACAGACTGACCCCCACGGAACTTTCACCGGCGGGCCCGCTTTCGCTGCGCAGGCTTGCGTTCACAAGCTGAAGGGCATCTTCCACCAAGGCCCCGCTTTCCATGCAACCACGGAACATACCCTGAAAATATGTCGAGACATAGCCGGCGCGAATATCATGTCCACTGACATCGCCCACGATGAGGAGGAAGCGACCGTTTCCCCGCTCCATCGTCATAATAAAGTCGCCCCCGGTCTCGTGCAGAGGTCGATAGAGAACGCGCAGCCGGTCACGTAGTTCAGGGGAAAGCGAAAGGTTGAAAGACTGGTCGAGATTTTCCAGCTCCTCAAGTTCCCGACGATCGTCGGCGGACTTCCGAAGCCTTCGGGTATGTTCGCCGGCTTTGCGAAGGACATCGGCGAGGATCTGGTGAGTGGTCGGCTTTTCAAGGTAATCAAAAGCCCCGGCGGCCATGGCCTGCTGCACGATGGATTTTTCCCCTTGTCCGGTAATGACAACGGCGGCCACATTCTCGTCACGCTCCCGCAACCATTTCAGAAAAGCGATACCCGTTTCGTCCGGAAGTCGGTAGTCACAAAGAACCGCGCTCAGTTGGGCGATACCGATTTCCTGACAATGCCTCCGGGCAGTTGCGACATCCTCTGCGACCACCACGGAAAATCCGGCAACATCAAGGCTGGAGCGCAGAAAATCTGCACTGAGCCTGTCATCCTCCAGTACGAGAACTAATGGTTGCGAACCCCGAAACGCCATTGGACAAAGAGATCGCGTTTGCCACAAAAACAGCGCCTTGGCAACGTCTATTCGCTATGCCCCCCCTTTCCACAGTTTATCCGGAGGATGAACGCCTCTTTCTTGGCAACCTGTTTCGGGCCTGTCGCGAAGCGGGCGGACGCGCTCTTCTCGTCGGCGGTTGTGTCCGCTCCGCTCTGTTGGGGGAAACCGCATACGACTTCGATGTCGAGGTCTTCGGCCTTGCTCCGGGGCAAATTGAGGCCGTCCTGCGCCCTCTCTGCGGAATTGAGAAGGTGGGACGCAGTTTTGGCATCTACAAGCTACGGGGACACAACATCGACGTCGGCCTGCCCCGCCGCGAACGCAAAACCGGAAACCACCACCGGGATTTTGCCGTCGATGTCGATCCTGCCCTGTCTCTTGCGGAAGCCGCGCAACGACGTGATTTCACTGTGAACGCGGTTTACCATGACCTCCTTGAGGACCGGATTGAGGATCCTCTCGGAGGTGTCGTGGATTTGCGGCGACAACTCTTGCGCCATTGTTCCGAACGTTTTGTCGAGGATCCGCTAAGGGTCCTTCGCGGCATGCAATTGGCCGCGCGTCTTGAAGCCAGCCTCGCCCCGGAAACGGAACGTCTGGCCGCCACCCTCGACCCGAGCGATCTCGCTCCGGAGCGTTACCGTCTCGAGTGGGAAAAGCTTCTCACCATGGGCCAGCGTCCCTCCCTCGGCCTTGATCTTCTCCGCAGAACCGGCTGGACGCGCCATTTTCCCGAGCTGCAGGCGATGATCGGCTGCCCTCAGGATCCCCGCTGGCATCCGGAAGGGGATGTCTGGGAGCACACCCTGCACTGCCTTGACGCCTTTGCCCGCAATCGAGCCGGCCCCCAGGAGGACGACCTTGTCGCAGGTCTGGCCGTTCTTTGCCATGACATGGGCAAACCGGTCACGACGGAAATCACGGATGAAGCCATCCGCTCGCCCGGCCACGACAAGGCCGGTTCCCGGATCGCGCGGGCCTTCCTCGAAAAACTCCGCTTTCCCGCCCGGATCATCGACAAAGTCCTTCCGCTGGTGAGCTGCCATATGCGACCGGCGGTGCTGTTCCGGGACGGGAGTTCGAACGCGGCGGTCCGCCGACTCGCGAGGGACTGCGGTCGCCTCGACCTCCTTCTCCGTGTCTTTCTTGCCGATGCTGCGGGGCGCCCCCCGCAGGGAGCCGGGAATGCTCCAAAAGCAGCGGATTGGCTGCGCGAAAGGGCGCGTTCCCTATCGGTGGAAACAGCGGGACCTGTTCCCTTGGTGCGAGGTCAGGACGTGCTCGCCCATGGATGGTCCCCCGGCCCTCCCGTTGGCCGCGTCCTTGCCCGGGCTTACGAGGCCCAGCTGGAAGGGGCTTTTGAGGATCGCGAGGGAGCTCTTGGCTGGCTCCGTCATCACCTCGCTCAATTCCCGGGGAAGGAGTCGTCCCGCGAAAGGTAGTCGTCCCGCGAAAGCGAATACCACCATGCCGGATCGGAGGTCCCCTCAAGGTACCAGAGCCAGTCGCCGTCGAGAGCCCGATTAAACCAGGGATACAGCGTCCCGGTCGTAGCGACCCAGCCCCAGTTGTTTTCCGCCGGATAAAGCAGATAGACATCCTCTTTATCGGTGTGACCGGTGAAGGCCCAGCCCAAGGAAGCGGAGTAGACCCACGGAAAGCGGTCTCCGAATATCCAGCCGAAGGTACGCTCCTCCCACCATCCGTTGCCGGCATCCTTGAGAAGACGGAAGCGGCTTTGCAGTTCCTTCCAGGGGGACTGGCCGGGCACCCGACGAGCCCCGAACAGCTGCGCCGATCCCGCGTAAGAGCCGACAGAGGGAACTTCGCGCCCGAGCTGAAGGTCGAGCGGGAAATACAGTACCGGATTTTCCGGCTCCCCGGTCCCCTCTCCCGCCGCGGTGGCGGCAATCTGCGCAGGCGAACGGACTTTCTCCCAGATCCGGAACTCTGACATCGTTCCCTTGAATGCCCGCGCTCCGCGGGGATTTTCACCGACGTACAGCGGCTGGCGGTCCATGGAAGCGGCAGGTTTCGTCGGAGGATTTCCGAGCAACCCTCCATCGGACGGGAAGGTCACGGGGACCGGGTCCCCGTCGATATACATGCGCACCGGTTCGGAGGTATCAGTGGGATCAAAGGTTAGCGCGACATGCTGCTCTTCATCGAGGACCAGAAGATCCTCCGCGCTGTTGGCCGCGACCTGGGTTCCATCTTCCAGAACGAAAAAGGCGACAAGACTGCGGTCGTTGTAGAAGGCGTGATCAAATCCGTTCAGGAAGAAGATGACATTTCCCCGGTCGTAAATACGACCAAAGCCAGTCACATGTTCACCCCAGTCGCGGGGACGGATGACGGCCTCAAGGGTGAACGGCCCGCCCATTTCCGGGCCTTCTCCCGCCGGGAGAAAAAGATAGTCGTCAAGGCCGTCAAAATCGAGCGCGATATCCGATTCCTCCTGCACCACGACCGTTATCCATGCGGAAGAGGTCCCGTCCGAATCATCCGTTATTTCGTATTCGATCCGCCGCACACCCGTAAAATTTTCCGGCGCGCGGTAAATGATCGCCTCACCGTCAAAGGATAATTGCGCCTCTCCGGTATTCCCATCGTTGATCCGAATTACCCGCAGAGCATCACCGTCAAGGTCCCGGTCGTTCTCAAGGATCGGCAACTCCCGTACGGAACCGGCGAGAACCGGAAAGACATCGTTCCGGGCCACCGGCGAGGGATCGATGACCTGCACAAGCCGACGCGTGACCCCGCCGTTGCCGTCCGCGTAAAGGGCTGAAAACGTATCCTGTCCGTCGAATCCGGCTCCGCGTTGGTATCGGTAGCGGTCTTCGCCCAGATTGGTCAGAGAACCGCCCTGCGGTGATTGCACGGAAATCAGCTCAACGGGATCTCCGTCCGGATCAAGAACGCCCTCCCCAAGGTCAATGATCACCGGATACGCCACCGTTTCCACCGTAAGATCCTCGGTTAGGGGCGCCCTGCCGATCCCTTCGCCGGCTTCCGTTCCCATGAGAACAAGGCTCCATTCCGTGAGAAGGCCCGTTTCGCCGATTCGTTGGTCGGAAACCTCAAGGGTCCATCCGCCAAGGGAGGACTCGCCGAGGTGGCGGGTCGAAAGGTACGTCCACTCCCCCGGCTGCCCCGGATTATTACGGTTCAGATGGGATTCGGCAAGCGAGCTGCGCGTGCCGGCGGGAGATACCAACTCGACCGCGAGGTCTCCCCATTCGTCATGATCCACCTCCAGCCGCACCCGTACGAACTGGACCTTTAAATCACGAGTCACCTCGATTGTGCTCCGGACCGGCTCCCCGTTGTCCGGAATCTCCTCACCGGCAAAACGGGTCAGCGTACGCGTCTCCATCGACGGCAAAAGCGGCCATTGTTGGGCAATGCGAAGGGCTGCTTCCGCGTCGATGCGACCGAAACCGTAGGCATGGCTCGTCCACAATCCGGCCCCGTTGCGGTTCCAGCTACCGCCCCGCATGTCGACGGGTACGGCCGTGCGTGCGAGAACTTGTTGGACATCGCGCCAGCCGAGATCGGGCCGCGCTTCCAGCAATAGCGCCACCACCCCGCTGACCATGGGAGCGGCGGCGGAAGTCCCACTGAAATTGTCCGTCATGTCCCCATCGGAATAGCCCGAAGTTCCGGTGTTGTCGGTGGTCACGATGCCCTCTCCCGTTCCGAGGCTGGGAGCTGTAATGAGTAGATTCGCGCCGAACTCGCTGTAACTGGCAAGGAGGTCGTTGTCCCCAATGGCCCCGACCGAAATCGTGTAAGGAGAGGCGTTGTAGCCGTCGTAATTGGAATTGTCGTCCTCGAGGCCGCCATTTCCGGCCGCCCAGACATACACCGTCCCGCGCCCGTCACGACCCTCCCGGACATTTTCCTCGAGGGCGGCTTCGACTACCCGGGGCACCGCAGCGTAGCGTAACTCGCCCGGTCCCCAGCTGTTATTGTAAATGTCAACAAGTTCGTCGCGATAGGAGAGTGCCTCCGCCTCCGTACTGCTGGAATACCTGTCGACGGTACTGATATTGCGATCCGGGATCAATCGAATGGGAATGAGGGAAGCCGAGGGGGCAATTCCCAGTCCGTCGCGGTCGTTGGCCGCAGCAAGGCTGATGCCGGCCACCGCCGTGCCGTGCCGATCCCCGTCGCCGGAAGGAGAAGGATCGTCGTCGTCGCTCAGAAAATCATATCCGTGGGGCGCAAAGTAATTCGGAAGCAGGTCCGGATGATTGAATTCGATGCCGGTGTCAACGACTCCGATGACCACACCCCCGCCGAAGATCCCCGCATCCCAAGCGGGGCGGACATTGGCGTCGGCATGCGGAATGCCCCCGCCCTGCCCGAGATTTTCATGATGCCATTGATCGGGAAAACGCGGATCCCGTGGCTCGAACCGGCGCGGATACCGCCGCAGCATGCGCTCTTTCTCCACCTCGACAATGTCCGGCCGGGCTTCGAGACGTTGAAGCTGATCGGAAAGGAGAGCCGGCTCCTCCGGCCGGCTTTGTCGGGTCTCCTCATAGACAAAGCGGTGAAACCCGCTCACGCCTTTAACCGCTCCACCGTACCGGGCTCCGACCCGCCCGGCGAGGGCAACCGGGTCGACTCCTTCCTCAATGCGGACAAGGAGAGTGCCGGAGGGTGTGTCCGCTTCCTGACGAGGCGCACCCTGCGCGCCGGGAGGATCGATGGTCCCCATCAAAAGAACGGGAAGCAGAAGGAATAATCGGACCCGGGAGGAGAACAGCTGTTTCATGGTGGGGCAGGCGACAGCAGAAGTTGATGTTTGTTTCCCCCGCCGCGGCAAAAATTTTATTCGATGTTCTGAATTTGTTCGCGGATCCGCTCGACTTCATTCTTCGCCTCGATGACGTGGCGACTCGCCTCCACGTTGGCCACTTTTGAACCGAGGGTATTGAATTCACGGTTCAGCTCCTGCACGATGAATTCCAGTTTGCGCCCAATGGGGCTGCCAGCGGCAAGGCATTCCGTAAATTGGCCGAGATGACTTTCGAGGCGAATCAGCTCTTCGCTGATATCACATTTGTCGGCAAATAATGCCAGTTCTTTGAGCAGCCGCTCATCCGTCAGATCGAGTTCCAGTCCCGTTTGGCGAAGCCGTTGCCACAGCATGTCGCGGTAGCGTTCCACGGTTCCCTCCGAAGCCGCACGGATTGCCTCCAGTGCGGAGCGCAACGAGGCCACTCGGCTCGTGAGGTCTTCCGCGAGGGTCGTGCCTTCCGAGGAGCGCATAGCCAGAAAAGAGGCTGAAGCTTCCGTCAGGAGTTCCCGGAGGACCGGCAGGACCGCATCCGCCTCAGGTAACTCCTTTTCCGTTTTATGCAAAGCGGCCAACCGGACGAGCAGATCGCCGTCGGGGTTCCAGGTGATTCCCTCCGTTTCCGCCAGTTTCTCAAGCCGCCGCAGACTGGCCCGCAGCGCCTCTTCATCCCAATGCAAACCCTCCTCTCCCGCCGGCACCGAAGCCTGCACCGTCAAGTGGACTTTTCCGCGGTGCAGTTCTTCCCGCAGAGGGGCCTGCAGGTCCTTTTCCAATAACTGCCATTCCCGCGGCAGGTTGACCGAAATCTCAAGGTTGCGGCGGTTCACGGACTGCAGCTCAAGAGAAAGTGAAAGTCCCTCAAGGTCGCCTTGGGCACGCCCGAATCCCGTCATGGAATGAATCAAGACATTTCCTCCTTATGCTTCTTCGTCTCTTCCATCAAACGGGCGACTTCGTTGACATCCTTGTCCCCCCGCCCGCTGAGGTTGACGCAGAGCAAATCGGAAGAGCTTAGCTCCGGCGCCCGCTTCAAGACGTAAGCTATCGCATGTGTGCTTTCAAGAGCGGGCAGGATACCTTCCGTACTGGATAGCAGGGAAAAGGCGTCCATCACTTCGTCGTCACCCGCATAGGCATATTGGATACGCCCCTGGTCATGGTAATAGGCATGCTCGGGCCCAATGGCGGCGTAATCGAGGCCGGCGGATACGGAATGCGTCGGATTGATCTGCCCGTCCGCGTTTTGCAGAAGGTAGGTTTTACAGCCCTGAAGAATACCGAGACGACCGCCCGCGAAACGTGCGGCATGATGCCCCTCTTCGATTCGGCGACCTCCGGCCTCCACCCCGACGAGGCGAACCTCCGCTTCATCAAGGAAATCATGAAAAAAGCCGATAGCATTGCTGCCGCCCCCGACGCAGGCCACCATCTCCGTCGGAAGACGGCCCTCTTTTTCGAGAATCTGTGCCCGCGTTTCCTCTCCGATCACTTTATGAAAATCCCGCACCATCATCGGAAAGGGGTGCGCCCCAAGGGCGGACCCCAAGATGTAGTGCGTTGTCGCCGAACTCGCCACCCAGTCGCGCATGGCCTCGTTCACCGCGTCCTTGAGAGTACGCTGTCCCGTCGTCACGGGCCTGACCTCCGCCCCGCAGAGCCGCATCCGGAAAACATTCAGGGCCTGTCTCTCCATGTCCACTTCGCCCATGTAGATCACGCATTCAAGGCCGAAACGCGCGCACACCGTCGCGGTCGCCACCCCGTGCTGGCCCGCGCCCGTCTCCGCGATGATGCGGTGCTTGCCCAGCCGGCGGGCAAGCAAAGCTTGACCAAGGGCGTTATTGATCTTGTGGGCGCCTGTGTACAGCAGGTCCTCCCGCTTGAGGTAAATGCGCGCGCCCCCCAGTTTTTCGGATAAGTTCGCCGCGTGATACAGCCCTGTGGGCCGCCCGGCGTAATCGCGCAGGAGACGGCGGAGTTCCTTCCCGAAAGCGGGATCGGCCTTTGCTTCCTCGTAGGCCGCTTCCAGCTCGAGGAGACAGGTCATGAGGGTTTCCGGGACATAGCGCCCTCCGAAAGGACCGAAGTGACCGCCGGCATCGGGAAGCCGGTCCACCTTGGGAATTGTCTGGGAAGAAATTGTCATAATAAGTTGGCTACATGTGTTTGATGGCAAGGACCGTAAAATCGTCCGTCTGGCCGACCGGACCGGTAAAGCGCGAGACGCGGTCCATGATTCCCTCCACCATTTCCTCGGCCGGACGGGCCCGAAGGCTCCGGACGGCGTCGGCAAGGCGCCCGTTGCTGAATTCGACTCCGTCCGCATTGACCGCCTCCGTGACACCATCCGTATACACTACGAGAACATCACCTTTGCGAAAAGGAATAGTCCGGTCGCCCATGGACTCGTCAAAGATGTCTCCCGGAACCATGCCGAGGGCCATCCCGTCGCTTCGCAGCAGTTCCGAGGTAACTTGGCCGTTCTCACCCCCGGAGGAGTGCACAAGAATGGGTAATTCATGGCCTCCACGGGCAAGGACCAGTTCTTTCCGCTCCATGTCGATCACCGCGTAGATCATCGTGATGAACATATCGGGACGCATCTCCTCCACCATAACGGAATTCATTTTTTGCAGGACATCCGATGGCGAATTATGGTTACGCGCAAAATGCCGCAGGTTGCTTTGGCAGATGGCCATTATGAGACTCGCCGGAATCCCTTTTCCGGAAACGTCCGCGATGGCCACCCCAACCTTGTTCTCGCCAAGGGAAAAGACATCGTAAAGGTCTCCCCCGACTTTCTGGGCAGGACGATAAACGGTCGCCAATTGCAGCTCGGGTACCTGCGGCACCGAAGTGGGCAAAAGCATGTTCTGGATTTCGCGGGCGAGGCTGAGATCCGTATCCAGTTTGTTTTTCTCGATCTGCGAAGACATGAGATCGAGGTTGTGGATCGCAAGGCCGGCCTGTTCGGCGAGGCTTGCGGAAAGGGAAAAATCGGTCTCGCCGAAGCTTCCGCCGTCGGAAGGATTGACAATGGCAAGGACCCCGATGTTGCGATCGCGGAATTGTATCGGCACGACAATGACACTCCGGACTTCAAGAGAAGGATCGTCATGGTGGATCACCCTCGGGTCACGGAGAGCGTTTTCAATAAGGACTCCCTCTCCGGTCTGGGCCGCTTTGCCGACAAGTCCTTCCCCGACTTCGAAAACCTCCGATTTGAGCACTTGTTCGATAAACTTCGCCCGCGTCGTGACTTTTACCCGCGAACTTTCCGGCAAAGGGCGATGGGGAGGAAACAGGCCCTCCACGGCCATTCCGCGCAGCTGCTTCCCTTTTCGCTCAAAGATGCAGGCGCTGAGCCCCCCGGTGCTGAGGATAGCCGCATGGACCACACGCTCGAAAAGCTCCTGCCGGGTAACTCCCTCCCCGATCGCCTCGACCATGTTGTGGACAAAATCGAAAACAATGAGTTTCTCCTGGGCAAGCATCTGGCGTTGTTCATCAAGGCGGAGGACGTCCCGACGGGCGGTCCACCATGCGAACCAGCCGACTCCTGCCCCCACCGCTGCGCCCATGCAGAACCAAAGCAACATCGTTCGCCCGGTTCCCTACTGATCGTTCACCTGGTTTTTCAAGAAGGCGATCACGTCCTGGAATTTCGTTTTGTTGGAGTCGTCCACCTCAAGCAGATTCTCATGAGCCTGTAGAACAAGGCGGGCGTTTTCCACTTCGGAGCGGGTATTTTCGCTTTTCAGCTGTTGGAGAGAATCCCCGGCGGAATCCATTTTTTCAGCTTCCTGTCCGTCGTCGACCGTGAGAATACGCTGCAACCCGAGATTCTGGATCAATTCATGGTTGCGGGCGCCAAGCCGACATAAGACAACCGACCCCTTCGGTTCCTTTTTCATTAACTTGATTCCAAGTCCGGCAAGAATGCCCAGAAAGGTGCTGTCCATGCCGCTGCAGTGCTGGAAATCAATGACGAAGTGGTCGCGGCCCTGTACGGTCAGCCGGTCAAAAAGCTCTTTCACCGGTGTTGCGTTGGTGAAGGAGGCCTTGCCGTTGATTTTCAGGATGACGGGGTCCTCGTAAGGGTTAACGAGGAATTGAGGCTCCTCTTGTGACATTGCTGGATATGGGCGGATTCGTGCGTTTGGGGGGATCAGGAAAGATTGATTGGCTGCCTCCTACAAAAGCTTTCTCAACACAAACGGAAGTATTCCGCCGTGTCGATAGTATTCAGCCTCGATAGGGGTATCGATCCGCACCGTTACCGGTACCCGGCTCTCCTCTTTTCCATCATTGTCAAAGACGACCAGGGTGGCGTCCTGACCGGGCTCGGGCTGTGCGGGTACATCTTCGATGCGATAGATTCCGGAGCCGTCGATCCCGAGGGTCTCAATGGACTCCCCATCCTTAAACTGCAGGGGAAGGACGCCCATGCCGAGAAGATTGGAGCGGTGAATACGCTCAAATGAGGTGGCCACGACAGCCCGGACCCCGAGAAGGCGGGTCCCCTTGGCGGCCCAGTCACGGCTGGACCCCATTCCATAGTCGGAACCGGCGAATACGATCAAGGGCGTATTCCTCTCCCGATGCGCCTGGGCCGCGTCAAAGATGTCGGTGATGTTCCCGTCCGGCTGCAGTTTGGTGTGGCCGCCTTCTTTTCCTTCCGCCATGAAGTTCTTGATACGTACGTTGGCGAAGGTACCCCTTGTCATGATACGATCGTTACCGCGTCGCGAACCAAAGGAATTGAAATCCCTTTTTTCAACGCCATGCTCGCGGAGATAGCGTCCGGCCGGACCCTCTTCCGGAATGGAGCCAGCAGGCGAAATGTGGTCTGTCGTCACGGAATCTCCAAGAACGGCGAGCGCACGCATTCCCGTCAGCTCTTCCACCGCAGCCGGCTCACGACCGAAATCCTCGAAGAAAGGAGGCTTCTGAATGTAGGTACTGTCTTCCTTCCAGTCATAGAGAGTCCCGGTTGCGGCCTCGATTTCCTTCCATTGAGGATTCGCATTGAGGACGTCGCTGTACTGCTTGGCGTACATGCTTGGACGGACTCCCTCTGCGATTGCCTCCTCGATTTCACGCTGGGAAGGCCAGAGATCCTTCAAGTAGACAGGCTTGCCCCGGTCGTCCTTGCCAAGAGGATCATTCACGAGGTCCAGATCGACTCGTCCGGCCAATGCGTAGGCAACGACGAGTGGCGGCGACATGAGAAAATTCGCCCTTACCGATCCGTGCACACGGGCCTCAAAATTCCGGTTACCGCTGAGGACCGAGGCCGTAACGAGATTGGCCTCACTGATAGCTTCTTCGACTGGCGGATCCAGCGGACCACTGTTCCCTATGCAGGTTGTACAGCCATAGCCGACAAGGTTGAACCCTAATTTATCGAGGTAGTCCTGCAGTCCGGTCTGGTGGAGGTAATCGGTGACAACACGCGATCCGGGGGCAAGGGAGGTCTTCACAACCGGATCAACAGTCAGGCCTTTAAGGATGGCCTTTTTTGCAACAAGCCCAGCTCCAATCATTACCGTGGGATTGGAAGTGTTGGTGCAGGAGGTGATGGCCGCGATAACAATGGAGCCGTGACCGAGCTCGGTCATGGCTGCCACAGAAGCCGAACCACCGTTTTTCTCGGAAAGGTCCACGGGAACCCGCCGATTCCGCTCTTCTCTGGTGATCCCATAGCCACCCTCGGCGACCGGCATTTCCAACAAGCTGTCGAATCGCTCCTTCAGATCGGGGACGTCGATGCGGTCCTGTGGGCGCTTGGGCCCAGCCACACATGGAACTATGCTGTCAAGGTTCAGATGGAGGACTTTGGTGTAGTCAATCTGGCCCTCTCGTGGAATCCCGAACATCTCCTGGGCGTCGTAGTATTCGCGGATTGTTTCCACAGCCTCCTCGGAACGACCAGTCATCTTCAGGTAGTCGAGGGTTTTCTCATCGACCGGGAAATAGCCCATGGTGGCTCCGTATTCGGGGGCCATATTCGCAATCGTGGCCCGGTCGGGAAGGCTAAGGCTTTCGGTACCCTCTCCGAAAAATTCCACGAATTTGCCCACAACTTTTTCCTCCCGCAGCATTTGCGTAATCCGCAGGGTAAGGTCAGTTGCCGTTGCCCCTTCCCGAAGCGCGCCCGTCAGGTTAACCCCGATGACTTCGGGCGTCTGGAAAGCAATTGGCTGACCGAGCATCCCCGCTTCAGCCTCAATTCCACCGACGCCCCAGCCAACGACCCCGAGGCCGTTGATCATGGTTGTGTGCGAATCCGTACCAACAAGGGTATCGGGGTAATACACCCCGTTGCGTGAAAAGACGACTTTGGCCAAGTACTCCAGGTTGACCTGGTGCACAATCCCGATGGCAGGCGGAACCACGGAGAAGGTCTCAAAGGCCTGCTGGCCCCATTTCAGGAATTCGTAGCGCTCACGGTTGCGCTCAAACTCAATTTTCAGGTTGTCGAGAAAGGAGGACGGGGTTCCGGCGCGGTCCACCTGTACAGAGTGGTCCACGACAAGATCGACCGGAACGAGAGGTTCGATCACATCCGGGTTTCCGCCAATGGCCTTCACGGCATCCCGCATTGCGGCAAGGTCCACGAGCAATGGAACTCCCGTGAAATCCTGGAGGACAATGCGACTGACCACAAAAGGAACTTCCGCTGTTCCCGGCGACGGAGCATTGTAACGGGCAAGCGAGCGAACATCCTCTTCCGTTACCCGCTCGCCGTCGCAGTTGCGGAGGAGGGATTCAAGGACGACGCGCACACTGACGGGCATCCGGGAGATTTTTCCCAATCCCTGTTTTTCAAGAGCCGGCAGGCTGTACAGGTGTCCGTCTTTAAAAGGTTGGCACGTATTGAATGGATCGTTGCTCACGGTCATAGTTAGCTGTCTTTAGATAATCTTGTCCGGGTCTTGTCTATCCAAAATCCCTGTCCGCAGGGCAGTCTCGCCACCTTAATCCGCAAGGGCCTGCTTGATATCGTCGAAAGGAGGGAGGTCACGCGGGTTGTCACTTGACCAACTGTAGCGGATCACCCCGTCTTCATCGATGACAAAAGCGCTGCGTTTGGCCACCCCGCGCAGGCCCTTTAACTCTTCAAACTGCACTTCGTAGGCGGCGGAGACTTCTTTGTTGAAGTCCGAGAGAAGAGGGATTCCGATGCCGGCCTTTTCGGCAAAGGCTTCCTGCGAAAACGGGCTGTCCACGCTGATTCCCCATACCGCGGCATTGAGCTCGCGGTAGTCATCGACACCGCTGCTGACCGTGCTCAGTTCGTCCTGGCAGACACTGGTGAAGGAAAGAGGAAAGAAGAGAAGGACGGTTTTCCGTTTCCCGAAATTCGACGAAAGGGAGACTTCTTCGAGGCCTTCCGCCGTCTTTCGGGGAAGCGTGAACGGAGGTGCTTTGGTATTGATATTGAGTGCCATAGGTTTTTCCGGTTGATCTTAAATTTAAAACGCAAGGTGCTCTGCCCGGCTGGGCTTTGCAACCCGCACATCCTAAAATCCTTTTCCTTCATCGAGCAAAACAACCTTTCCCGCAAGGTTGCGTTGTGCGAAGGAAAGCTACATTTATGGCCTCCATGCCGATGCAAAGTTATCGCACGTCCGAACCGGTAGTGCCCCCGGTCATCCTCAATCTGCTCATCGCCAACGGGATGCTGTTTTTTTTGCAGATTTTCTTCCGCAACGGCGCCGGCGGTCTTTTGACGAGCTATCTTGCTCTCTGGCCTCTTGGCATCGATGAGTGGGCACGCACACAGGGATTTGGCGCCGGGGCCGATGTCGGTTTTTATCCGTGGCAACTCGTTACCTACGCTTTTCTCCACGGCAACTTTGCGCACATCTTTTTCAACATGCTCGCATTATGGATGTTTGGTCGTGAAATCGAGCTTCGCTGGGGCACGGGCCGCTTCGCCCAGTACTATTTAACCTGCGTCATCGGGGCGGGCCTCATCCAACTCCTTGTTGCCAGTTCCGCAGTATCCGCCGGGTCCCAACCCTACCCGACCATCGGGGCCTCCGGGGGAACCTACGGCGTCCTCCTTGCCTTCGGACTCCTCTTTCCCTATCGACGCGTCATGTTGATTTTTCCCCCGGTGATCCTCGAAGCCCGTTACTTCGTGATCATTTTCGGGGGAATCGAGCTTTTTCTGGGGATTTCCGCGGCCAACACCGGCATCGCTCACTTTGCCCACCTCGGTGGAATGCTCTTCGGCGGCCTGCTTATTCTCTACTGGCGGGGTAAACTGCCGGTGAAGCCGAAACGGCGAATGTTCTGGTAGACCGGGTCGCGGCTTTCAGATGTGGCGGGAATCGGCCTCGTCCTTGGACGCGTACCCGCTTTCCTGGCGCGAATGGTTGACCTTGTTCTTTTTTACGTAGGCCTCGTAGACATCTTCAGCGCTCATGCCGAGGGCTTGGGCAAGAGAAACAAGGAAGTGGAAGAGGTCCACCACTTCGACGCGGGCATTCTGCTCATCCAGAGTCTGGTATTTCGCCCACCATTTCCATGGGACGGAATCCACCAGTTCGGCCAGTTCCTGCGACATCGCGCGGGTATAATTGAGGACCCAGCGAATCTTTTCCTCCTCGCTGATCCCTTCCAATTCGACCCCGATCCGCCGGTTCAAATCGGCCTGCATCGCAAAAATTCCTTCAAGTCGGTCCATGCCTTAATTGCCTGAGCGGCCTCCTCAGGACGGTCAACCGGAAAACCTGCCTATCCAACCATGGAAAGAACTTGCTGCCCTTCCGTCAAAGCTCCTTCAATGCGGCAACGCCAACAAGGCACCGCACAATGCCACATTTTGAAAATATCGAGGAGTTTGCCAGTCGTGATCCGCGAACCGGTCGCGAGGCGGTCATTCCCATCGCCCCACATTCCATGAGGGCACGCGAGTACCGGCCACGCAAGCGCGAGCCCCTTCCGCGGGAAAGGGACACTCTTCCGCCCTTCCCCGGCGTCCAAGTTGAACCGGTTTCCATCAGCCAGATGGAAAAGGAGTTCCGCCAGGCCGCGAGGGCCGATGAACGCCGCAAGAAAGCGCGGCGCCCTAAAGGCCTCCGTGCGCGGTGGCAGCGTCTCCTCCGCTTTTTCGGCCTTGGCAGCGCCAGCGCCTCCGGGCAGCAATCGAAGCGGCCAACTCCGCGCAAAAAGAGCCGTCGCAAAGATCCCGAGCCCCGCAAAGCAGCCAAACAGAAGACGCCCAAAGGCTCTGAAGACAGTAGCCGCGAAGGCGGCAAATCCCGCAAAAGCAGGCGTCCCCGCGAACGCAAATCTCCCGGGGGCGGCAAACCTTCAGGTGGCGGCAAACCTTCAGGTGGCGGCAAACCTTCCGCCGACTCCGGTCGGAAAGGCAGCCGGCAACGGAACGACTCGAACCGCAATTCCGGTCAACCGTCCGCCCAGCGCAAACGGGCACGGCGGAACCGAAAACCGGGCGGCCCGCAAAAACCTTCCGCCGGCCCCTCCCGGGAGGACAGCTGACGAGGAACCGCTGATATGGATCTCTTTCGTATCGAAGGGGGACGCAAGTTGAAGGGGTCCGTCCAGGTCGGCGGATCCAAAAACGCGGCCCTCCCCATTTTTGCCGCTACGCTTCTAACCGGGGAAACCTGTCGAATCCACAACGTTCCCGATCTCTCCGATATCCGTTTCATGGCGCGGATCCTCCGCCACCTCGGGGCGCGTGTGGACCAGCCGGATGCCCACACCTACGAAATCAAGGCGGGTGAACTTGCCCACCGGGCTCCCTATGAGTTGGTCCGGCAGATGCGAGCCTCCGTCTGCCTCCTCGGGCCCCTTGTCGGCCGTCTGCGCAAGGCCGAAATCTCGCTCCCGGGGGGCTGTGTCATCGGTCCGCGACCAATTGATCTTCACCTGAAGGGGCTGCGCCGACTCGGTTGCGAGGTCGTGGTGCGCAACGGCTACGTCGAAGCCGACGGCAGCGGTCTCCAGGGCGACTACCTTTATCTCGGGGGCCGGCACGGTTCCACCGTAACGGGTACGGCCAACATGATCATGGCGGCCGTCCTCGCCCCCGGAACCACCCGTATCGAAAGCGCTGCCTGCGAGCCCGAGATCGAGGATCTCTGCTACTTTCTCCGCAAAATGGGAGCCCGTATCGAGGGCATCGGCAGCCACTACCTGAAAATTGAAGGTGTCGAGTCCCTCCATGGCTGCGAGCACAGCGTTCTTCCCGACCGGATTGAGGCGGGCACTCTCCTGCTCGCAGGAGCTATTACCGGAGGAGAGGTCAGCCTCGGCAACGTCGTTCCCGGCCATATGCGGGCGCTCCTCGACGTCCTTGAATCGGCCGGTATCCCCTTCCGCAGCGAGTCGGATCATCGTCGGCTGACCGTTTTTCCACCGACGGCCCCGCGCCGTCCCGTCGAAATCATCACCCTTCCCCATCCTGGTTTTCCTACCGACCTGCAGGCCCAGATGATGGCCGTAATGGCCCTGACCCCGGGACTGAGTTTTCTTACCGAAAGGGTATATCCAAACCGGTTCATGCACGTTCCGGAATTGCTCCGGATGGGAGCGGACATTTCGATGGAAGGTTCTTCCGCAGTGGTGCGCGGCACCGACCGGCTTTTCGGGGCGCCCGTGATGGCATCGGACCTGCGCGCCAGCGCTTCCCTTGTCCTCGCCGGCCTTGCCGCCGAGGGCACAACCTACATCCGGCGCATTTACCACCTCGATCGCGGCTACGAGCAGATGGAGTTGCGGTTGCTTGAACTGGGAGCCCGCGTCGAAAGGCTCGACGAGGCATCCATCCGCGACGAACTCGGGGAATGGTAGAAATTCGACGATGAGCGACGACCCGAAAGGAAAGGAATTTATCGCGAAGGCCTTGGAAAAGGAGGAATCCGCCGATGCCGCCCTCCGTCCCCCCACATTCGAGGAATTCCGGGGCCAGCCAAGGACCGTGGAACGTCTCCGTATCATGACCGGGGCGGCAAGGAAGCGCTCCGACGTCATGAGCCACGTCCTCCTCAGCGGTCCTCCCGGCCTCGGGAAAACCACCCTCGCCCATATCATTGGCCATACCATGGGGACGGATGTCCACATTACCAGCGGGCCGGTGATTGAACGTCCCGGTGATCTCGCCGGTATGCTCACCAACCTGTCCGAAGGCGATGTGCTCTTTATCGATGAAATTCACCGCGTTCCCAAAACGGTCGAGGAATACCTCTATAGCGCCATGGAGGATTTCCGGATCGACATCATGCTCGACCAGGGCCCCAACGCCCGCTCCGTACGCTTAGACATCCCCCGCTTTACCCTGATCGGGGCCACCACCCGGATGGGGTTGCTTACCGCTCCCCTCCGCAGCCGCTTCATCCTGCAAACGCGTCTTCATTACTACCAGAAACCGGATCTGGTCGGCATCGTAGAGCGGACCTGTGGTCTTCTCGGGGTGGACGTTGACGGGGGCGGAGCCCTCGAAATTGCCAGTCGGGCGAGAGGAACTCCGCGGATTGCCAATAATCTCATCCAGTTTGTGCGCGATTACGCCGAGGAACGCGCCGCCGGCCACATTGACCGCGAAGCTGCTGCCGCCGCCCTCGCCCTCCTGGAGATTGACGAGCGCGGCCTCGACGAAATGGACAAACTGCTCCTCAGCTTGCTTGCGCGCAATTACAAGGGAGGTCCGGTTGGGCTGGGGACGCTCGCCGTCGCCGTGGGCGAGGAACAGCACACCCTCGAGGAAGTCCATGAACCATACCTCATCCAGGAAGGCTACCTGCAGCGCACGCCTCAGGGAAGAGTTCTCACCCCACGCGGGTGGGAAGTGGCCGGGGAAAAGCCCGGCGGTGCCGGGGGCCAGACGGAATTACTGCGCTGAGCCATTATGAACGTTCCGGTTCCAGATAATGACGGCTCCCTCCTTGAGGTCAGGAACCTCACCGTCAGTCTCGGGAATCCCGCCATCGAGGCGGTACGCGGTTTGAGCTTCAGTCTAAAAGAAGGACGGATTCTTGGTCTGGCCGGGGAGAGCGGGAGTGGGAAATCCGTCTCCGCCTTTTCCCTTACGCGGCTTTTCCCTGCAACCGTGAAGGCAAGGTTCAACGGAACAGTCCGTTTGCGGGGAATGCCGGAGGACCTTCTCAAAGCGAGGCCAAAGCAGTTACGGGAAGTTCGCCGGCAGCGACTCCGCTATATTTTTCAAGAACCATCCGCCTCCTTCCATCCCCTCTATTCGATCGGAAATCAGCTTGAGGAAGTTTTGCGCGTCAGCACCAAGGCTTCCCGAGCCCAAGCCCGGAAAGGCGCGGCCACTGCCCTCGAGGAGGTGGGGATTGAGCCCAAACCCCACGTTCTCAAGGCCTTTCCCTCTATGTTCAGCGGCGGCATGCTCCAACGCCTCGCGATTGCCTGCGCCTTGTGCGGCGAGCCTGAAGTCCTCGTCGCCGATGAACCCACTACCGCCCTTGATACGACAACCCAGAAACGCATTATCCGTCTACTCCAGGATCTAAATCGCCGGCGGGGCCTCGCCATTCTCTTCATTTCCCATGACCTCAGCCTGCTGTACCAGATTTGCGACCATCTGCTTGTCATGCGGCAGGGGCTCATCGTCGAATCCGGTCCTGCCGGCGAGGTCCTCCGGCATCCCTCGCATCCTTACACACAGCAATTGGTAGCCTCGATCCCGCGCCTGCGCGCCGGTTGACCGCAATTTTCTTGAACGCGGCTCTCCTGGGGATTACACCCACATCTCACAGAGTAGCTTATGAAAAACCCCATCCCCGCCTTCATCGTTCTCGGTTTGCTGGCCATTGCCGGCTACGCCCTCTTTTTCGCCACCCGCGCCAAAGAGCAACAACAGGAAGAACAAATGCGCGGCCAACTGGAGAAACTGGCCGAAGAGCAGGCGGAACTGTCCGCGGAGGCGGAAGCCTTGCGAAAAGAGCAGGAGGAGGCGAAACAACTGGCCTCCCAGGCCGCAGAGGCAAAGCGCATGGCCGAGGCCAAAGCCGAAGAGGAAAAAGAGGAACGCGAGGAGTTGGTCAAGCGCCTGAATGAGCGTCTGCAGCGCGAGGCCAGGGAGCGCCGCGAGGCCGAGGAGGCACGCGCTGAGCTCGCCCGCCGCATGCAGGAATTACAGGCGGCCCAGAAAAAGGCCCGCGAAGCGCTTGCCGAGCTTGAGACCGAACGGGAAAAAGCCGCTGCCGAAGCGCCACCGGAAGTGGTCGAGCGCAGCCGCGACCTCGAGCAGAAGCTCGAGCAGCAGGAGTCCCAACTCATCGCCCTGCGGCAGGAAAACCAGTCCTTAAAAGAACGACAGGAACGGCTGGAACAGCAACAGGTCGAAACCGAGGAAAGTATCCTTTCCGTAGGCGGCGAAATCAAGCTGCCGATATCCGAATTGCGCTCCCCGAATTTCCGCCGCAAGGAGGCCCTAAATTTCAAGCGCCGGGCCGCGCAACGCGATCCTGGGGAGTAATCAATCTGTCCCTGCCTCGCGCGGATTCCGGGCAAGGTAAAAGCGGCATTCGTCGGAGAATTCGCGCACCGGGAAAGGTTCATTGGCGAGGGCGGAACGCGGTCGTTCCCATTCGCAAGTCCAGCCGGTTTCTTTCAGGTCTTCCCGGATTTCCCCAACGGTGGGGACATGGATAAAAAGCCGACCGAGATCGGTCTCCTCATAGCGGTCGCCGAAGTCATGCAGGACCGGATCCTGTTTGCCCCGGTTCCAGCGTTTGCGTTCCTCTTTCCAGAATTTGCGGAATTTCGGATTATCCCGGTCGTGCGCGGTGAAGACAAGGGGGCGACCAGGCTGGAGAACGCGCCGGATTTCCCGCAGCGCCGCCCGCCGCTGCTCGCGGCCGGGGATTTGCATAAGCCCGTTAAATCCGAAAATTACCCCTTCGAAAAGGTTGTCCTCGAACGTGAGGGAGGTCGCGTCTCCCTGCCGGAAGGCAATGGAAAGGTCAAGCAGGCGGGCAATGCGGCGCGCCTCCTTGACCATCGCTTTTGACAACTCCACTCCGAGAAGGTTTTGGTAGCCGATCTCCGCCAGCCCCACCGCGATCCGTCCCGTACCCGTTCCCAGGTCCAGAATGCGGTCTCCGGGGGCGAAAACTTCCCGGAAGACCCGTTCTTCCGAAAGCCAGAGGCCCACCGCGGCCGTGGCCCGTCGGTAGTGGTCGACCACGTTTTCCCGTTCATAGAATCCGCGGACCTCGTCCAACCCGATCGCCATGGTTTTCATCCTCCTTGTTCCCGGCTTCCGGCCAGTTTGCTCAGGACATGCCGGTTGGCCATGCTGACCCCGCTTAGCATGGCGCCAATAATGCCAAGGAAGCCCTGGTCGGTCCCGGCCAGATAAAGGTTTTCGAGAAAGGTCTGCCCCGTCCGCATCTTCACCGGTGAACCATAGACCGCTCCCCCAAGATGGGAGGTAAAGTGGCGGATGGTTCGCGGCGTGAACATGTCGGTGTAGACGGTGGCCCGCTCTACTGCGTCAGGTGTCATTCCCGGCAGGAACCTGAGCGCCCCGGCCTGCATGCGGGGAAACCACGCCTCTTTTTCCCGTCGGTAGGCCTGTTCCGGGAGAGAACTCCAGTAGGGATAACTGGCGATGGAGGTGACCCGGAAAAGGCCTTCCGGCAGTTGTTGCCCTTCCGGATACTGGTAATTGTTAGGAAAACAAATGACCCCGGAACGAAGGTCAATAGGCCCGGAAGCCTCTTCATAATGGAAGCGCTCGCGGTCATTGAAGAAAATAATGGTCTCCTCGCAGCCTAGATCCGCCGGCTGCTGTTCAAAAACGGAAATGCTCTCGGCAAAACTGAGGGAACCGGTACTCTCCACGATCTCTTTTTCCTCCTCCCCGCGCCCGCACAGGAGAAGAGTCTCCGGCCATCCGGCGGTGGAGACGACATGACGGGCATGGATCGTCTCTCCGTTTTCCAGCTCCACGGCCTGCGCTCGCCGGCCATCCTGATGAATCCTCCGCACCCCGCAACGCATGCGCCGCTTCCCGCCGAGTTCCCGGTAACGGGCCAACAGCGCCCGGATCAGGATTCTTACCCCCTCCAGCGGACGTCCGAACCCTTCCTCGAAAATCGCCCGCCAGAGGGTAACAAACTGTGTGAAGGGCAGGTCGTGCTCAGTCGAACTTCCGTAATACATGAGGGGACAGAAGAGCATCTCCTGCAACAACGGTTCCCCAATATGCCGGGCCACCACTTCCCGCGCCCCGGGACCGTCCTTTTCAAGATCGAGCGCATCGAATTCGAGGACCGTCTTCCGCAAGGCCCGAAAGCCGTCGATTTCGCCGGGAAACTCACGCGCCACTTCGCTTTCAAGGAGGGCGATGTCATTGCTGAACCGGAGGTCCTTCCCCGGAAATGCGATCCGGCTCCCGTTCTGTGGACTCAACTCAAAGGTTTCGGGCGGTAACCGCAACTGGCGCAACAGTTTCTGCAGCGGGGTACGTCGGCTCCCTCCCGAGCTGAAGTTGGTTACCGCGTGGAGGCCGACATCGAACTTCCGCCCTTCCTGGAAGTAGAAGCTGTTCAGGCCTCCCGGGACGTTGTGCTTTTCCACGATGAGTACCTTCTGGTCGAAGGTCGCCAAGCGGATACCCGCCGCCAATCCGGCCATTCCACAGCCGATAATCAGAACGTCGCAGTTTTCCGCCTCACCCCTGGACGCCATGCCTGTTGCCTTCCGGCGGCGGGCCAAGGTCCTCAGGCCTTCACCGCGTTGAACTTCGGTGTGAGGTACTCGGAACAGCTGTCAAGGCTGGCCAGTTCCGCATAATCTTCTTCCGGGACTTCGATACCATGCTGCTTGCGCAGCTCCATGACGATATCGAGAAAATCCATCGAATCCAGGTCCAGCTGGTCCCGCAGGCGAACCTCCGGCTTTACCTCGGCGAGGTCTTCATCCGGTGCGATCTCGGCAATGATGTCCAACACCACCTGCTTGCACTCTTCTTTGGTCATATGGGTCGCGGTTTTAGGTGAATCGATTCACTCTGCAAACATTTTAACGATCAGGCATGAATTAATGCCCATCATTCCGAAACTGTTGTTGAGGAGCACGCCTAAGCGATCGCGCTTCAGCGATTCATTCACGACAAGGCGGGGAAGCGCGCAGTCGGGATCGAGGTGATCGAGGTTGATCGTCGGATGGACGAGGTGGTCGTCGAAGGCGGGAAGATTCCCTGCCAGTTCCAACGCGCCGGCCGCCCCCATGGCGTGGCCGATGAAGCTTTTGGTGTTGTTGATGTGCGGTCCCGGTGCTTCCTCTCCCGGGAACACCGCCCGTACCGCTTTGCACTCCTGGGTATCCCCCTGCGGAGTGGAGGTGGCATGCGTATTCACAACGTCGATTTCTTCCGGTTTCAAACCGGCGCGATGCAGCGCCGCACGCATGCATTCCGCCTGCCGTTCGCTGTTGGGGAGGACCGCGTCGGTGGCATCCGAATTCATGTGATAGCCGACGATTTCGCCGTAGATTTTTGCCCCTCTCGCCAAAGCGTCGCCGAGGCGTTCCAAGGTGTAAATGGCGCCCCCTTCGCTGACGACGATCCCGTTGCGGTCCTTGTCAAAGGGCCGGCTGGCCCGGGCCGCTTCCTCGTGATGGGCAAGGGCTCCCTGGCTTTTGAAGCCGGCGAAAATACCGAAGGTCTGGATCGACTCGCTTACCCCGCCAGCGAGGGCAAGGTCCACTTCCCCGAGGCGAAGCATCTGCAACGCCTGGATCAGGCCGGCATTTCCGGCCGCACAAGCCGCCCCGATCGTGTAATGCGGACCATGGATGTCGAGATTCAAGGTCACTTCCCCGGCCGGATTGTTCGCCACGGTGCGTGGATTATGGTGATGCGACCAGAAGCGGACGTCGTAGTCGTACTTGGAAATGTTGTAGACTTCGTTTTCCGTCTCCACATTGCCATGCTCTGTCGTCCCCACATAGACACCAATGCGGTTGCTGTCGTAGGCGGCAAGGTCGAGCCCGGCGTCTTCCACCGCCCCGCGGCTACAGTAGATGGCAATGCTTCCGGCCCGCGTGCTGTGACGAAGTTCCCGACGGGTCTGGTACTTGCGACTGTCAAAATCACAGACCCCCGCGTGGACTTTCCCCACGTAACGGATCTCCATATCGACGATTTTTCCCTGCCCCGCGAGGAGATTGGAACGGAAAGTGGAGAGGTCGTTGCCGTTCGGCGCGGTCAGCCCGATGCCGGTAATAACAATACGACTGTTGCTTGTGGTGTTCATGGGAGACTTGCGTCCGCGCACAAATGAGCTGCCGACGCCCCGGAGAACAAAAACTCTCAAAGGCCTTTTCCAAGGCTGTCAATGCTAACGGGGGCTTTCGCGAACGCCTCCGTCAAGGGGTGGTTTTTCCCTTTCCTTTCCTTCTTGCCGACCCTTAGATCCTTGCAAATGAAAGTTCTCGTCGTCGGAGGAGCGGGCTACATCGGAAGTCATTGTGTCCGTCAATTGCAGCAACAAGCACACGAGCCGGTTGTTCTGGATAACCTCGTCTTTGGACACCGGGAGGCCGTCGGCACCGACGTTCCTCTCTTCGAGGAGGATCTCGGAAACCGGGAAAGGGTCGCCGATCTCCTTAAGGCCGAGGAGATTGACCTTGTCATGCACTTCGCGGCCTTCGCTTATGTCGGCGAATCGGTCAAAGATCCGCTGAAATACTACGAGAATAATTTCGGCAAAACGGTCCGGCTGCTCCAGGCCATGCGCGACGCCGGCGTGGAGCGCTTCGTCTTTTCCTCCACCTGCGCAACCTATGGCATTCCCTCTGAAATGCCCATTCACGAACGTCTTCCACAATCGCCCATCAACCCTTACGGACAAACCAAGCTCGAGGTTGAACGCATGCTCCGCGACTGCGCGGCCGCTTACGGGCTTCGCTCCGCTTCCTTTCGCTACTTCAATGCCGCCGGTGCCGCCGAGGACGGTTCCATCGGCGAGGATCACAATCCGGAGACCCACCTCATTCCCCTCTGCTTCCAGGCCGCCCGCGGCGACGGACCGGCTTTGACCGTCTTCGGCGGGGATTACGACACGCCCGACGGAACCTGCCTGCGCGACTACATCCATGTCGATGATCTGGCCCGCGCCCACATCGCCGTCTTCGCGAAACTTGAGGAGGCCGGTTCCTGCCTTTTCTACAATCTCGGAACAGGAACCCCTGTCAGCGTGCGCGAAATCATCCGCAGCGTAGAGAAGGTGACCGGTCTCGAGGTTCCGCACAGCATCGGTCCCCGGCGGGAAGGGGATCCTCCAGCTCTCTATGCGGATAGTACCAAGGCCCGTCGCGAACTGGAATGGGAGCCCCGCTTCATGGATATCAACGACACCGTTGCCACCGCATGGATTTGGCATCGCGATCATCCCAACGGCTTTTCCTCCTGAACAACCCTCCATTCTCTTATGTTGAAAGGCATCTCTCCTCTTCTTTCCCCCGAGCTGCTGTCCGTGCTTCATCGCATGGGCCACGGGGATGAACTCGTCCTCGCCGACGCCCACTTTCCCGGCGAATCCTGCAACGGGCGCGTCTTGCGCGCCGATGGCCACCCCGTCGATGCCCTGCTCCGGGCTATTCTTCCTCTCTTCGAACTCGACACCTACGTCGAGGCCCCGCTTATCATGATGGCCCCGGTCGCGGGAGACGAACTTGATCCCGCCGTGGAGCAGAGGTACCGGGAGGCCTTCGACAAACCGCCGGAAAAGCAGCCCCTGATTGCCCGCGTTGACCGCTTCCCCTTCTACGAACGGTCCCGATCCGCTTTCGCCATCGTTATGACCGGCGAGACCGCAAAGTACGGCAACCTTCTCCTCGTGAAAGGTGTTACTCCATCCGGATAGCGGCCACGCGCCCGGTCAGTGTTCTTCCTCGTTCTGCGCCTGTTCCTTCAGCTGTTGTAGCTGCGGTTTAATGACACGCTCGTAATACTCCGGCTCGATCCCGTGCGAGAGCGTGATCCCAAGACGCTTTCGCATAAATTCCTCGATCGTTGTCCATCCTTCGTCGGGAAATTTGATCTTTTTTGTGTAGGCACAAATCGTAAGAACGTTTTCAAGGGATTCGATCCGCGAACTCGCGCAAAGAATGCGTTCCGCCACCCGGATGCGGATTTCCAGTTCAATGCGATCCAGCGGCTTGGCCAGGAAATCATCCACGCCGGCTTCCATCGCCTTGAAATAGTTTTCCCGCTGCCCGATGTTCGCGGTAAGAAGGACGATGTAGGTGTAGTCGCAGAGGTCGTTTTCCCGGATCCGGTCCACCAGTTCAAGTCCGTCGAGACGGGGCATGAGCCAGTCGGTGATGATCAGACGCATTGGCTGGGTCCTGTAAGCTTCCAGGGCCTCCTGACCGTCCGAGGCGACCGTTACTTCGTGCCCGAGCTCCTCCAGTATATTAACTAGGAGTTTGCGCGAAATGAAGTCGTCCTCTGCGATCAGGATGTTCATAAACAAGAAAGCTACTACAAGGCTGCAGAAAAGGTGAAATTTCAATCTTGTGCAACCCCAAAGCTTTGGGGCATATTCGTATGATCCGTAAGGTTATGTCCTCAAATCAACACTACGAATGCTTTTCCCGTCTCGCGCAATCCGCCCCGCTTTGCGAGTCCTTTCCTTGCTGACTTTTCATGCGAGCCGTCTACCAGCGAGTTGTTGAAGCCACCGTCACTGCCGAAGGAAGTGAAAGCCGGAGCATCGGCCGGGGTCTTCTGCTCTTCCTCGGCGTCGAGCAGGGTGACGACATGAAGGAAGCCGAATGGCTCCTCGAAAAGGTGCTGCGCACGCGCTGCTTCGAGGATGCGGAAGGACGTATGAATTTATCACTACAAGATATCGGGGGCGACCTCATGGTCATTAGTCAGTTCACGCTTTTCGGCAGCCTTCGTAAGGGCACGCGGCCCTCTTTCAATCGCTCCGCCGAACCAGCCGGGGCGGAAAGGCTTTATGAAGCATTCGCCTTAAAGGCCGCGGAACGACTTGGCCGCCCGGTGCCGACCGGATTCTTCGCCCGCCCTATGCGCATTACCGCCGAGAACGACGGACCCGTGACCCTCGTTCTCGACACGAGGCGCAAAGACTTCTGATCCACCTTTCACCGTTGTCTTTCCGGCGAGGAGCCGTTTCCTGAAATTCCACTATGGATAACCGGTTCTACGGCGACTACGATTGCGAGCACCTTCCCGGCAAACGACCGGAACATGACCACCGCAGTCCGTTCCAGGTCGACCGTGACCGCGTCCTCTTTTCCTCCGCCTTTCGGCAATTGCAGTCGAAGACACAGGTTTTCCAATCCGGGGAATACGATTTTTACCGCACCCGCCTCACCCATACCATCGAGGTGGCCCGCATTGCGCGCTCCATCGCCGAATTTCTGAACCAGCGCAGCGGGCGCCTGCGCCCCGACTTCCAGCTCGATCCGGACCTCGTCGAAGCGGTCGGACTCGCCCATGACCTTGGCCATCCTCCTTTCGGCCACATCGGGGAACGCAAGCTCAACGCGCTCATGCGCGCCTCCGGCGGCTTCGAAGGGAATGCGCAAACCCTGCGCATCCTCACCCGTCTGATCTACAGCCGACCCGACCGTCCTTCCGGCATGAAGCCCACACGGGCCTTCCTCGACGGAATTCTTAAGTACAAATCACTCCACCGCGAATGCGCGCAACAAGGAAGCGAGGGCGAGACCCGCTTTCCGGACAACCACTTTCTCTACGACGACCAGGAGGACCTTCGCTCTTTTATTCTGCAGGGACTGAATGCGGGAAGCATCTCCGGCGAGGAACTTGCGAATATTCGCAGCATCGAATGCGCCATCATGGACTGGGCGGACGACACGGCG
>CAYFRH010000010.1:0-23416 GCA_964345345.1 uncultured Puniceicoccaceae bacterium
AGGTTTTACAGGCGGAAGTGGCCCTCGCCAACGTGCGTCCGGACCTCATCCGGGCTAAAAATGATTTCCGACTCGCCGTTATCGATCTCCTTAACGCTATTGGCCTCTCCGACCCGGGTCGGCAACTGCCCCGGATCGAGGGTCGGCTGCGCTTCTCCCCCATCGGCACCAGCCTGCGTGAGGCGTTGTCGACGGCCCGGTCCCAGCGCCCGGAATACCGAGCCCTCGAAAAACGCCGCGAGGCCGCCGAAGCGGGAGTCACCGAAGCGAAGTCCGGGCGGCGGCCCGTTCTCAATTTCACCGCTGGATATGGAATCCAGAAAACCTCCTTCAGCGATCAACTGGACGACACCGTCCAGGGTTGGTCGATCGGCCTGCAGGGATCATGGAACCTCTGGGACTGGAACGAGACAAGGGGCGAGATTCTCAGTGCCCGGGCCTCCGTGCGTGAGGCGCGGCTCTCCCTCGAGGAACTCGACCTTGGCATTGCCGCCGAGGTTCGCCGGGCTCTTTCCTCGGTCGAAGAAGCCGCCGAACTTGTCGACGCCAGCCGCAAAGTGGTCGAACAGGCGGAGGAAGCCCTTGGTCTCGCCGAGGACCGTTTCGCGGTCGGCAACGCCATTCAACTGGATGTCCTTGAAGCCCAGGTCGCCCTCACCCGGGCGCGCACAAACGAGATTCGCGCCCTTTTCGATCACGCCGTGGCCGCCACCCGCCTGCGCAAGGCCATGGGGATTCTTCGCTTTGACAGCCCGGCCGGACCGTAGAACGTTCCTCGGTGCCCATGATTGCTTTCCTTCTCCTCCTCTCCATCGCTTTCTTTTTTTTCGCTTACCGCTGGTACGGCGCTTTTCTTGACCGACGTTGCGGATGCGACGCGGACCGGCCCACACCGGCTCACCAGCAGAAGGACGGCATCGATTTCGTTCCGACCCGGGCCTCCGTCCTTTTTGGTCATCATTTCTCCTCCATCGCCGGAGCCGGTCCCATCGTCGGCCCCATCCTCGCCGCCATGTATTTCGGATGGGGACCCACCTACCTGTGGATCCTCTTGGGTGCGGCCTTCGTCGGCGGTTTGCATGATTATGGTTCCGCCTTCATTTCCGTGCGCACCGGCGGGAAATCCATTGCCGATGCCATGGCCGGCATTGTCGGAAAGACCACCGGAAGGTTGTTTGCCGTCTTCGTCCTGCTCGCTCTCATCTACGTCATCATCGTTTTCCTTGACCTGACCGCGACCACCTTTGCCACCCAACCCGGCGTCGCCACCTCCTCCGGCTGGTTTATTGTCGCCGCCGTTCTTTTCGGTCTGAGCCTGCGCTTTTTTCCGGGCCGCTTTGTGCTCGCGATGGCGTTCTTTATTCCGCTCACCTTCGCGGGTCTTGCCATCGGTCACGCTTTTCCCGCCCCGGAAGTCGGCAAAGGATTCTGGGTGGTCCTTATTCTTGGATATTGCCTTGTCGCCGCAACCCTGCCCGTGCAGGTGCTGCTGCAGCCGCGGGACTTCCTGTCCTCCACCTTTCTCTACGCCCTTCTCCTCGCGGGAGTCGGCGGGGTATTTGTCGCGGGGGAATCGCTACGGCTCGAGGCATTCTCCGGATGGAATCATCCCGACGCTGGCGCTCTCGCGCCCATTCTTTTTATCACCGTGGCCTGTGGCGCCTGCAGTGGCTTTCATTCGATCGTCAGCAGCGGCACAACCTCCAAGCAAGTCAGTTCGGAACGGGACCTGCGCAAAGTAAATTACGGGGCCATGCTGGTCGAGGGGGTCGTCGCCGTTTTTGCGCTCGGAACCATCGCCATTCTCAGCGCCGAAGAGCGGGCTGCGGCCGGAACCCCCGTGGCCATTTTCGCCAACGGTGCCGGGCGCTTCATGTCCACCCTCGGCCTGCCCCAGTCCCTCGGGTTCGAGTTTACCCTTCTTGCGGTCAGCACCTTTCTCCTCACCACCCTTGATACCTGCACCCGCCTGAGCCGCTTCCTCCTCGAGGAATGCCTTGGTCGGAGAGACCAATTTACCCGCTTTGCCGGGACCGCGCTGGTCCTTGTCCTTCCCGGGCTCGCCGCTTTCCAGACGATCGACGGCCAGCCGGCATGGAAGGCCATCTGGCCCCTTTTCGGGGCCACGAACCAGCTCATGGCGGCCCTCGCCCTCCTCACCCTTCTGGTCTATTTGAAGGCCCGCCGGCTGCGCTATGGCTTCGTCATTCCCGCTACTGCCCTGATGGTTTTGATGCCGCTTTCCGCTCTCGCCCTCATGGCCGTCGAAAAAGGCCCGACGTCCCTCCTTGGCACCGTCGCCTTCGCCATGTTCCTTCTCGGAGGATTTGTCACGGTGCGATCCCTCCAATTCATCCGTCAACCCACCGTGACCTCCACGCCCGCCGCCGCTTCGGTGGCAAAGTAGGTTTCCCTTTCCCCTCGACCTCCCGTATCCACGGGCTTCATCTTTTCCGTCATGTTTACAGGCATCATTGAAGAAACCGGCGCCGTCCTTTCCTTTGCCAAAAAAGAAGCCGCCTATCGGTTTCAGATTCAGGCAGCAGCCCTTCTTTCCGAACTTGCCATCGGGGATTCCGTCGCCGTGGACGGTTGTTGCCTCACCGTGGTCCACTTCGACAGCGACTCCCTTAGTTTCGACCTTTTGGAGGAATCCGTCCGCCTGACTTCCTTCCGCTCCGTCAAGGAGGGCGATCCCGTGAATCTCGAATCCTCTCTCCGCTTTAATGGCAAGATCGGCGGCCATTTTGTTACCGGCCATATCGACGCCACCGGTTCCGTTTCCCACGCCGAATATCGCGGCGCCGACCTCTACCTGCGTATCGAACCGCCCCCGGCCTTCATGCGTTACCTCGTCTACAAGGGCTCCATCGCCCTCAATGGCGTCTCCCTTACCGTCGCCGAGGTCGATGAAACCGGGTTCGCCGTCTGGCTCATCCCGCATACCCTCGAAGTCACTAACCTCGACCATCTTCAACCCGCTTCCCTCGTGAATCTCGAGTTCGACCTCCTCGCGAAAACCGTCGAACGCCTTCTTCCCGGAAATCGTTCCATCGAACGCTCCGGGGAGAATACCGATACAGGGAAATCCGGGCTTTAATCTTTACTTTCTTGCCCAATTAACCAATCTTACTTTATATGAAGTCCGACAAGCCTGACAATCCGACCCTGCACAAGAACGAAGGGATTAAAGAGGAGAGCCAATACCTGCGCGGAAATCTGGCGGTAAGCCTTGCCGAGCGTATCAGCGGAGCGGTCTCGGCCGAGGAGACGCAATTGACGAAGTTTCACGGTATTTACCAGCAAGACGACCGGGACGAACGGGCGGAGCGGCGAAAGAAGAAGCTGGACAAGGCATACAGCTTCATGGTCCGCGTCCGTGTTCCCGGCGGGGTGGCCACGGCGCAGCAGTGGCTGAACATGGATACCATCGCGGACAAGTACGCGAATGGAACGCTGAAACTGACGACCCGGCAGGCCTTCCAGTTGCATGGGGTTCTGAAGTGGAATTTAAAACCGGCCATCCAGGAGATGGACAGCGTGCTGCTGGACACACTGGCGGCCTGCGGAGACGTCAACCGGAACGTCATGTGCAATCCGAATCCGGCAGCAAGCGAAGTGCACGGGGAAGTCCTGCAGATGGCGCAGGCAATCTCGGACCATCTTACGCCACAGACGCGGGCTTACCACGAAATCTGGCTGGACGAAGAACCGGTCGCGGGCGGAGAGGAAGAAGAGGAACCGATTTATGGGAAGACCTACCTCCCGAGGAAGTTCAAGGTTGTAATCGCGGTGCCACCGAGCAACGACGTGGATATTTTCGCGCACGACCTTGGTTTCATTGCCATTGTGGAGGAAGGGGAAGTCCTCGGCTATAACATCACGGTCGGAGGTGGCATGGGCATGACGCACGGGGCTGCGGCCACGTACCCGCGCCTGGCTGAAGAGATGGGCTTCTGCTCCCCGGAACAGGTGCTGGAAGTCGCGGAAGCAGTCGTAAAAGTGCAGCGCGATCATGGTGACCGGGTCAATCGAGCCCATGCGCGCTTGAAGTACACCATTGCCGATCACGGACTGGACTGGTTCCGTCGCGAAGTGGAAAAGCGGCTCGGTTACGAACTGAAAAAAGCCCGACCTTATGCCTTCGAGCATAGTGGTGACCGCTATGGCTGGGAAAAAGGGGTGGATGGCAAATGGCACCTGACCCTCTTTATTCAAAACGGACGCGTAAAGGATACGCGGCACCTCCGTCTGAAAACCGGGCTCCGGGAAATCGCCAGGATTCACAAAGGGGATTTCCGGCTCACTTGTAACCAAAACCTCATCATCGGGGGTATTGCGGCGGAGGATCGCCCCGCCATCGAGGACCTTGTCAACAAGTTTGGCCTCGACCAGGCGCTCTCCTCAAGCGGCTTGCGCCTCAATTCAATGGCCTGCGTGGCCCTCCCGACCTGCGGCTTGGCCCTCGCCGAATCGGAACGCTACCTGCCGGATCTGGTGGGCGAACTCGAAGAGGTCATGGAGGAAGCGGGCCTGCGCGATGATGCCATTCTGATCCGCATGACCGGTTGCCCAAACGGCTGCGCCCGTCCTTACCTCGGTGAAATCGGTCTCGTGGGCAAGGCGCCAGGCGTCTACAACCTTCATCTTGGCGCAGCTTTCGACGGTTCCCGCCTCAATCGAATGTACAAAGCCGGCGTAAAGGCGGAAAACATCGTGGACGAGCTGCGCCCGATCATTAAAGACTACGCCACTACCCGTGAGGAAGGCGAGCGCTTCGGAGACTTCTGCGTACGAAAGGGCTACGTCGAGCCTTTCAAGGAAGGAGAAAACTACCACGAACCGATGGTCGTACCGGTACAAGCATAGCAGGAGACTCCCTCTTTCCACACCGCTATGGTGCGTGAAGTCTTTCTCCGGTTTCTTCTTCTCGGACTGACGGCCTTCGGCGGGCCCATGGCCCACCTCGCCCTCTTCCACCGTGTATTCGTGGAGAAACTACACTGGCTGGATGAAGCGGACCTCGCCGAACTGGTTGCCCTCTGCCAGGCCCTCCCCGGACCGGCTTCCAGCCAAGTGGCAATGGCGGTCGGTTACCGGCGCAGCGGCTGGAAAGGCTTCTTCGCGGCGTGGACAGGATTCAGCCTGCCGCCCGTTACGTTGATGATCCTTTTCGCCGCTGGCACCCTGCGCCTTGGCGAGGATCTGCGCATTGCCCTTCTCCACGGTGTAAAAATCGCGGTTGTCGCGGTCGTTGCACTTGCGCTATGGAAAATGAGCCGGAGCCTTCTCCGGAATCCCAACGGGTGGGCCACGGCTGCGGCCTTGACCGGGTTTTTCCTTCTCTTTCAGAGCCCGTGGGTATTCGTCTTCTTCCTTCTTCTTGTCGGTCTCCTCGCCTATCGCCGCCATTCGCCGGGTCCATCTCTTCATCGACCAAGAGCCTACCTTGCGCAAAGCAGGCATCCGCTTGTCCTCGCGCTACCAGGATGCTTCCTCCTTTTCATCTTCCTCGGGCTGTTTCCGGGAACATGGACGGTGATTCCCGGCGTATTTTACCAGACAGGTCTCCTCGTTTTCGGCGGCGGTCATGTCGTCCTTCCTCTCCTCGAGCGCTTTCTTGTCGAACCCGGCCTGATCGCCGGCGAAACCTTTCTCTTTGGCTACGGCCTGGCGCAGGTGATTCCCGGCCCCCTCTTTTCCTTTTCCGCTTTCGTCGGGGCCGACATGGGGAACTCTCTCCTCTCCGAGCTTCTTCTCGGCCTTCTCGCCTTTGTTTCCATCTATCTCCCGTCCTTTTTTCTACTCGGCCTGATTCTGCCTCGGTGGAACCAAGCCTCCGTAGCCGAACGCTGGAAAAAGGTACTGACCGCCCTACATCCTGTCGTCATCGGTCTTCTCGCCGCAACCTGGATCCATCCGGTTATAACCTCCGGAATTCGGACTCCCTTTGACCTTCTCCTCGCCGCCGCCATCCTTCCCGTATTGGCCCGTTTTCCGGCATGGACCCTGCCGACCTTCGCCCTCACCGTTGCTATTGGAACGTTCCTTCCCGCGTAATCTCCCATGGATTCCCATAATTCCGATCACAATCAACCCGCTCCCGGCGAGCTTCTCTTCGCCTACGGTACACTCCAGCGAGGCGGTTGCTACCACCATCTTCTCACGCAGGCCGACGCCCCATTTGTCGGGGACGGGCAAACCCGCCAGCCCTACCCTCTTCTTCTCGACCGATACCCCTGTCTCCTCGATTTGCCGCAAAAGGGATTTCGCGTTACCGGAGAACTTTTCCGGATCCCCGACCGACCGACATGGGATATCCTCGATCGCCTGGAGGGCCATCCCCACGAATACCGCCGACGCAGGGAAGTTCTACGGACACAAAACGGCGACGCAACCGCATGGGTGTATTTCTTCCTCGATACTTCCCTGCAAGGCACCCCCGTCGAGCGCTTCCAGCCCGCTTGATGTCATCGGTCCCCTGAGGTTGTCCGGGTCGTTTGGACAGTTGGGGGGGGTTACCAGAGCGGACAACTCCCCTCGCAGACAGGCCACACGCTCTTCCCCGAATGGTGACTTCCGCCTGAAAAACGAAGTTAATCATTTTTTTGGCTACTTCGCTCCCGCACCTCCTTCTGGATCCGCTCAAGTCGATCGACGGCGTGCAAAAAGCGCTGTTGCTGGCTGGGACGTTCGAAGCGGAGGCGGTTTTCCCTTGGGAGATATGTCCACTCGCCCCAATTGTCGCGAAGGGCCTGCAGGGCCTGCAAGGCGGAACCGAGGGCCTGCACATCAAGTTTGCGGAGTTCATAAGCCTCTTCCCTCCTCCAGTTTTGCAGGATGCGCTCAAGTTCGGCGATGGCAATGCGGCGGGCCGCACCCTGAAGATCGGCCTCGTCAAGTGCCTCGAGATATCGCTGCTCAAAGGATTCAAAGAGCTCGGTGAACTGGCGGGTTTTTTCGTAGAGATCGCGGTGGCGAGCGATTTCCGTCTCCAGTTCGTCAAGGGTACGAAAACGCATCCATTCCTGAGGCCCGCGAACAGGGATTTCCCGGAGCGCCCGACGGTAGGCTTCGGCTTGATCCTGAAGGAGGGCCCGCATCCGCCCGTCGATCTCCCGTAATTTTTCCAACGACAAGTCGGGTAAACGGCCTTCATAACGGCTAAAGCGATCGGGTTCCTCCCCGCGCCGGCTTTGTTCTCTTTCTTCCCGCTTTTCCTGCCGACGACGGGCCTCCTGCAAACGAACCTCCTCGCGCAACTCGGCAAGTTCGCGGCTTACCTCCGCATCCAGGCCCAGTTGCCTTTCACGGGCAAAAAGGAGCGGAAGCAAAAGAAGGATGCCTCCGAGAGCTACGGCGGAAAAAGCCCGCGTCAGAAAATCGGGCCGCCCCGGCCGCACCAAGGGAAGGAAAAGGAACCCCCACCCAAGCAACAGGCAACCGAATGGATAAACCCATGCCCAGAAATCGGCCTGTAGCCAGGCAACATCAGGATAGAATCCTCTCGCGGCCGTGTAGATTGCGACCAGAGAGAGAAGAGCAAGGGAGACCGGCGGCAGGGATCGCCAAAGAAACGCGCACATGCCGACCATCCCGAAAAGCCCGGCTCAGCCTCCGAAAGGCAAAAGCTCCTTCAATTTCTCGCCTGCTTTCTCATCGATCATTTTCTTAATCTGTTCTTTGCCACCCTTTTCCACGGCCGCTTTCAGCGCATCCTCGGGAATATGAAGGCGGGGTCGATCAAGGGGACCCGTAACTTTTACTTCCAATGGCAACTCCTCGATCTTTAGTTCCTGTCCAAAAGCGTTGACGGTCGTGTTGCGAAGGATGACCTGAAGCGGCAGTTGCAATTCGCCGGCATCGATTTCCCCCTCGCCGCGCAGATTTACGCTGCCTCCCTTCAGGGGCAGGGAACGACCGGCCGCTTCCTCAAGTTCGGAAACAGCAAGGTTATTCATCCGGACAGAAAGGCCACTGCGGGTGGGGTGCGAGGAATCGGGAAGAGAGAGACGCAGGGAAAAATCCTCATCCGCCCGATCCACCTCGATCCTGCCCGGGTCCTCCAACAAAATGGGCTGCGTGGCAAGGTCGGTTCCCTTGATGGTAAATCGCTGCTCCGAGCCGGCGACGCGGAGATTATCCACCGACAAGCGGCGAATCCAGAGACGTGGCGATGAGCGGACGAGGTTTTCCGCCTTGATCTCGGAGTACCCGCTTTCCTGCGCCCTCCGTTGAAGCTTTTCATACCAGCCTTCTTTCTCCGGAACGGCCTCTTTTTCCTCTGCCTCTTCGTCTTTTTTCAGGTGCGGAGCAACCTTCTCGTAAACCCGTTTTACGGTCGCGAGCCGCTCCTTCCATTTCGCCGCTTCGCCGAGGTAGTCTTCCAGGGCCTTCCCGTCTTCCTCCGGCGTGGGTTCTTCGGGAACCTCCTCCCGTTCCGGCTTTTTCACCGGCTGGCCGCGGATTTTTCTCTCCGTCCCTGTGGAGGCCTGCTCGACCACCACCTCGTCAACAACCAGCTTTTTCGCAAGGAGATCGAGCCCGCTGATATTCGCGACAATTCGACCAGCCGAAAAGCGGTTGCTCTGCAGGTTCTCCGGATCGGCCATGGCGAGTCCGCGGATCTCCGCGCCTCCCCCCGCAGGATTGATTTCAAGGGCCTTGAGATCGACGGTGGCCCCGTTTAACTGTTCCATACGTTCCCGCAAAAGGCTCGTTATGATCCGAGTGTCGAGAAACTGGAGTCCGACGTACAACAGCACGCCAAGGGCGACCACAAAGACAATTCCCAGTGGACGGACCGGAAGCCCGATTTTCGAACGTCGCAGGTCCTCCCAGCTCTTCTTTCCTTTGATGCCTCCGAAAAAGATCCAGGCAAGGCCGCGTACCCACCATTTCGCTACGTACGCGTTGTACTTTTCGGAACCTTCCTCAAGGCGACCCATGCGCTCCCGGAAACCGTTGAGGGCCTTCAGCAGGCCGAGGCCAAGGCCAAGGCCAAAGAGCAGGCCGAACAGAAGGGAGGGAAGCATGACATAGTATTCGAACCCGAACCAGGCGGTCACCGGAGCATTCACAAGAGGAGCCACCAACCCGCCTAGAGGGCCTTCCAGAAGAGGGACGCCGAGCCGGAAAAACAGTGGCAGAAGAAGAAGGCTAATCACTTTCGCACCAATCAGGACAATCCCGGCAACGAAGAGGTTCGCGTTGAGAACGAGGAGAAGAAACAGGAGCAGAAGCATAAGCAACGGGCCCTGCGTTAGACCGGGAAAACTGCCGATCAGACCGCCGAGAATAGAAGCGGAGAGCACTTGCCAGGGAGTCGTCTTTCCCCGGAGGAATTTACCAATTTTTCGGGTAAATAACATGATGGGTGGGTGGTTGAGAGTGAGTTTCGGCGCATTAACGGAGAACGCGGGAGGCAATGCGCTCAATATCCTCCCCGCGCAACGAGGTACCACTCGGAAGGCAAAGAAAATGCTCGAATATGCGGTTGCTGACCTCGCCTCCGAAACAGCGCAAATCTTGATTGATGCGCTGGAGATGCATCGGTTTCCACATAGGGGAGGCTTCAATGCCTTCCGCACGCAACCGGGAGACGATTTCGCTGGCCTTACCCCGAGGTTCAAGGCCGATACAGGTAAGCCAATAGTTGTTTCGCCCGAACGACGGCTCCGGCATCAGGTAAATATCGTCCCGGTCGGAAAAGTGAGACGCGTAGCTGCGGAACACTTCAGCTTTCCGATGCAGGCGATTTCCGACTGTTTCAAGCTGCCCGAGGCCGATGGCCGCACAGATGTTGGAGAGTTTGTAATTATAGCCGAGGTCCTCATGCACGTAGCCGACAATTCCCGGTTCCTTACCCTGGTTCGCCCAGCTCCGGGCTGCTTTCAGGAGCCCTTCCCGCTGGAAGCAAAGTGCCCCGCCACCGCTTGTCGTCAGGACCTTGTTGCCGTTGAAGGAAAAGGAGCCGGCATCCCCGATGGTGCCTGCATGGCGATCGCCGACAAGGGTTCCGAACGCCCCGGCGCAATCCTCGATGACCTGAATCCCAAATTCCCGGGCTACCGCGAGAAGGTCTTCCATGGGGGCGGGAATTCCGAACGGATGCACGATTACGGCCGCCTTTACGGAACGCCCCTCCCTCCGCAGGCTTTCAATCGCTTCCCGCATTAGGTGCGGATCCATCGACCAGGTCGAGGAATCGACGTCGACGAGGACCGGCTCCGCCCCGAGATAACGAACAGGATTTACGGTGGCGATGAAGGTAAGGTCGGGACAAAGAACACAATCTCCCGGACCGACTCCGATTCCGCGCAGGCCAAGGTGATTGGCCGCCGTGCCACTGCTCAAAGCAAGGATTTCCGCCAGACCAAGGTAGTCCGCAAGGCGGTCCTCAAAGGCATTCAATTGCGGACCAACGGGAGCGATGAATCCGCTTTCAAAGGCTTTTTCTACCTGGTTTTTCTCCGCTTCGGAAAGATCCGGCGGACTTAGGAAAATCTCGAAGTCCATGAAAGTCGTGGTCGCCACTGGGAAGACAGGGGTGGAAGAGGTAGTTTGATTTTCGGTATTTGACACTGTCGAGACGATATTTTCTTTCCCGCGCAATCCATAGGTCCAGAAGGCGAGCGCAATCCAGAGCCACAGGCATATGACCACCTTCGCCCAGACTGGTCCCGGCGTCCAAAAGAGCAATACTCCGATAAGGGCAAGGGCGGCAAAAATCAAGCTCGTGACGCGATGGCCGAGTTCCCGGGTCGGGAAAGTGGCGGCCAGTTGCTGATATAAGTGCGTGCGGTGCGCTTCAAAGATCCTCTCCCGCCGCCAGAGCCGCCGGACAAAGGTCATCCCCGTGTCGGCAATGAAGGGCCAGACAAAAAACACCCCCGCTTCAAGAGCCCGCTCGAGCGGAAGCCCCTGTGCGGCAAAGGCCAGCGGGAGCAGGGCAAGAAATCCACCGAGAAACGTACTGCCACCGTCCCCCATGAAGATGCTCGCCGGTGCCCAGTTAAAAAAGAGAAAACCTGACAACGACCCGGCCAGCAGCAGAAGCAACACGAAGCCGCCACCTCCTCCGGCATGGGTCGCAAGCCCCATCGCGTAGGCGACACTCACCCACCCGAGGACGGCGACCAATCCTTCCAGAACAGCGATTCCGTCAATACCGTCCATGAAATTGTAGGCGTTGAGGAGACCGGTGATCCAGACGAAAAGCAGCAGCGCCGCCAACCAGGACGGAATTCCTCCGCCAAGGAGCGGAAAAGAGGCACCCCCGCTCCACGCGGAGAAAAAGATCCACATTCCGACCACCGCCAACAGGCCGTGCACAGAGAAACGAATCCACCGCGAAACTTCCCCGAAATCATCAAGAAGGGAGAACCCGCCGACAAGCAGGGCCATCGCGGCGGCAATGGCAAGCGGCGAAAGTGGTGGAGACAGCCACAGAAGGACCGGCAGCGCGAAAATAAAGGGCAGCAGCATCCCAAAGCCTCCGATGCGGGGCACCGGCGTCACGTGAAAGCTGCGTTCATTCGGCTGATCCAGCCACTTTCGTCTCCGCGCGTACTGGCCGACCAACCGCACACCGACGCTCCCGAGGAAGGCTCCCGCAAAGAGAATTCCCAGCGCTTCCCAAATATACATGAAAAAGAGGCCTATGGTCTGCCCGTGCGGATAGAAAGCATAAAACTTTTCCGCAAAACTTCTCAAGCAGGTGGAAGGTGCGGACCGGAACTTCGTAACCAGTCAAGGACACTTTGGAGAGGCCGGTAGCGCAGCTCTTTTTCCGCCCGCGCTCCCGAGTACCAGGCCGAAGCGGTCAGTTTCCGCAGGGTTTCCCGATCCAACGGCACCTGCCTGCGCAGTAAGAAGGAACCGAGGCTGCCCAGCGTCGCTGCGAAGGACAACAAACCGTAGGGAATGGCCGTTTCCCGGCCAGGAAAACCCAGACCTTCCCGAATGGCGTCATAGAGGGCGCGCGTGCCCGGAGCATCAGGCCCTGTCACGATATAGGTCCGGCCCGCCGCCACCGGCATCGTGGCCGCCCGGAAGAGGTATTCGACAAGGTCATCGATAAAGATCATGGAACGGCGATTTCCCGTGTCCGGCAATGGCGGGAAACGACCGCGGCGCACCGCCTCCACCATGCGGGGCAGGTTTCCTTTTTCCCCTGGACCGTAAACCATCGTCGGTCGCAGCACCACTGCATGTGCAAACCCGGCTTCGTGCACGAGGGTCTCGGCCTTGATTTTAGCTGCTCCGTAGGGGCTCTGCGGCGTGTGGGGCCAGCTCTCATCCATCGGCGACAAGGGCAACCCATCCGGATTCCCCTCCCCCATCGCCTTGACGCTGCTTACAAAAAGGAAGGAGGTCACGCCTCCGCGCCGGGCGGCCTCCGTAAGCCGACGAGTGCCCTCCACGATTACCGGCTCGTATTCGTCTTTTTCGCCCGGCCCTTCGGCCAGCGCGTGCGCCTTGCCGGCGAGGTGAAAGAGGATATCAACATCGCGGCAGAGTTCCTCGTCGATCCCGGTCCCATCGGCAAGGTTCACCTTCCGGAATTCATGCCAGGGCCCCTCGCTTTCATACCGCCCCACCGCGACGACATGCGCGCCTTCGCGACGCAGCCGCTCGCAGAGCCGGCGCCCGATAAACCCGCTTGCCCCGGTAACCAGGGTCACCCGTTTTCCTTTCCCGGTCGCCATGATCGCCTATTGAAAGAGGTCGCCGCGCCGGAAACGGGCAAGAGCGAAAAGAAGGGCGACGACCGCAAAAAGGAGTAGCACACCGAGATGGGGTAGCAGCTGTCCCGTTCCGCTCCCGCGCCAGAGGACGGCAAGAACGCCATCCATGGCCCAGTAAACGGGGTTCAACGGGGCAATGACATTCCGGATCAAAGGCGGCATCATAAAAATGGGAAACATCGCCCCGCCGAGAGCACTGAAAGTAAGGATGAAAAATGTGCCGAGGCCATTCGCCTGTGCGGGAGTCTTTGCCACCGAAGCCAACAGCATTCCGAACGCCGTCGCCGCAGCCGCCGTGGCCATGGCCAGGACCAGCAGGGGCAGGACCTGTCCGAAACTGGTGAAAATCCCGAAAAGTACCTCTCCGAAAGCGAACAGTACCATCATCTGCAGCAGGCCCAGCAATCCGAGGAAGGCGAACTTGCTCCACAGAATCTGGCTGCGACTGACCGGACCCGCGAGGATTCGCTGGAAAAGGCCGCGGTCACGCTCCTCAAAAAGACTGGAAGCGGCACCGGTCAGAGAAAACAAGAGAAACATCACGGTCCAACCGCCCACGCTCTGGGCCTCGGGTTCCTTGCCCTGCCCCAGTACCTGCGTTGTCTCCAGTTGCACCAGGCCATCTGGAAAGCCGCCGGCTTCTCCTTCTTCACCGTCTTCTTCTCCAAAAAAGAAACCTTCCCCGAGCCCGGTCCGCACCTCATTCGCCTCCACATCGAAATTCCCGGCGATGGCGCCGATCAAATCCTCCTCAAACGCCGCCATCGCGCCGTCAGTCAATCCTCCCGCCCCGGACTCCATCAACAAAGGAAAGGCTTTGCTAAAGAGAGTCTGCTGCAGCACGCCCTGCACGATGCTGTTCTCCACGCTCTGCTCCGGATTGTAGAGCAATTCGAGTTGCAGGCTGAAGCCCTCCCCGAGAAAATTTTCCGGAATGATCAAGGCATAGCGATACGTATCGGCATCTTCCTCCAGTTTTTGCGCAACAAATTCCCGATCGAGAGGAACGGTTTCGCCCTTCGCAGGCGAGGAGTGCGTGTTTATCGTGAAGGTCGACTGCTCCCGCAGGGCATCGACCAGTTCCCGCGAGGCTTCGGAGTCCGCCTCATCCACAACAAGAAGGCGGATTCCCTCGCCTGCGCCTCCACCGCCTCCGAAAATCAGGCCAAAAATTGTGATCAGCACCATCGGCACGAAAAAGGTCAGGACAACGCCGGCCCGATCCTTGAAAAAAATCCGAAAATCTTTGCCCAGAAGCGTAAGAAAGGCGCGCATGGTTAAGGTAGCTGTACCGCCGCGTCCCGCGCGTCCAATCAAAAATCCCATGGCAGAGCAGAGCCCTCGCCCATCTTAGTCCCGAAGCGCATGTCCGGTCATGGACAGGAAAACATCTTCAAGGGACGGACGACGCAGACGGGCAACCTCACAGGAAACCCCCTCCGCCTCCAGTAAAGCGTAGAGGCGGGAAAGCGGATGCCCGAGACCCAAAGCGAGAAGCTGGGTTTCCCCGTGGGAACGCAAGGTTCCCATTGTGCGCAGTTTTTCGAAGACCCGCCGAGGTATGGAGGCGACGTCGATCTGCACCTCCGTGCCGCGGTCCAGTTCCCGAAGCAATTCCGCCTGGCTGCCGCAGGCACGCAGTCGACCATGATCAATAATCCCGACACGGCTGCAAAGGTGTTCCGCTTCCTCTATGTAATGAGTTGTATATAGGATGGTGAGTCCCTTTGCATGGAGGGAGGTAAGGAAGGAAAATATGGCGTGACGTGACTGGGGATCCACACCGACGGTGGGTTCGTCACAGAGGAGAACCTCCGGTTTGTGGAGCAACGCTGCGACGATGTTGAGGCGACGTTTCATTCCTCCCGAAAAGGTTTTCACCGGTTCCTTCGCCCGCTCCCGAAGGCCCACCGCCTCCAGCAGTTCCTCCGATCGCCGGCGAAGGACCGGTCCCCGCAGGCCATGCAGCCCACCGAATACTTTGAGGTTCTCCGTCGGGCTGAGGGTTTCATAAAGAGCTGTCTCCTGGGGCACGAGGCCGAGGTTCCGGCGCGCCTCCCGATCCCCCGAGCGGACGACTTTTCCTTTGAACCGCACCTCCCCTCCGTCAGCCGTGAGAAAACCGCTCAGGATCTTCATCAGGGTTGTTTTCCCGGCCCCATTCGGCCCGAGAAGGCCGAAAAATTCCCCGGAGTGGATTTCGAGATCTATACCCCGGAGGGCGTCCCGCTGCCCAAAACGTTTACGGATGTCGTTAAATTCAAGCACGCCCAACTTCGTTGTCATGAACGGCCACCTCATCGAAAAAGCGCTGGAGCTTTTCCTTGTCCTTGCGACCGGGAGAAGCCTCCACACCGCTGTTCACATCCACCATGGCCGCCTCCGTCACTCGGAGGGCCTCCCGAATGTTTTCCGGACCGAGGCCACCGGCAAGAATCCAGCTCTTGTGCTGGTACAGGAGGGTGCAGTCGAGGAAGCGCTGCCAGTTCTCGCCTCCTTTGCCCGTACCGCCGTACTTGTCCGGATCCCATGCATCGAGGAGAATGGTTTCGGCGAATTCCATGATTACCTGGGGGAAGGACCGGTCCGCCGGTCCGATCCGCGGGGCGAGCCACAGAGCTTCCGCACCGGCAAGCCCCGACCAGCCCGCGAGGGTCGCCATGGAGATTTCAAGGTCGAAATGAATCTGACAAGCGTCGAATCCGTATCCGAGAAGATGCTCGAGGCGGTCGGTGGGCGTGGAAACATCCACCAATACCCGCTTGCCCTCCGGAATCGCGGACAGAAGCCCGGGCAGGTCCTCTTCCGCAACGGCACGAGGGGATTTCGGATAAAGGATGACCCCGAGGTAGTCGGCTCCCAACGCGAGAGCCCTCTCTGCATCCTGACGGCAAGTGATGCCACAGACTTTCACACGGGTCTTCATCAGGCCTCCTTTTGGGGATTGTCTCCCTCGAACCAGTCCACCAGTGCAGCCACCATTCCCTCGATACCCGGCTCCCCGGCTTCGACATGGACCGGAATGCCGCTGCTGCGCATTCCACTACTTGTTTGCGGTCCGAAACTGCATAGAGCAGGAACCTTCGCGTCCGGCTCCAGCTGCAGGACAGATGCCTGATCCCCGAAAGCCCGCACCGCCGAGGAACTCGCGAACAAGAGTGCGTCCGCCCCTTTGCTCCGAAATTCCGCCGCCTCCGCGCTCCCGGAAAGATCGTGCGGATCCGTGCGATAGACCTGCAATTTGTCGACGATGGCGCGCGCTTCCCAAAGGCCTTTCTCAAGGTCTTCCCGATTGAGGTTCCCGGTGATAAGGAGAATCTTAAGATTATCCATGGTCTGTTCCTCGGCGAGAGCCTCGCACAGGCTGTCCGCCGTCGCCTCTACCGGAACAAGGTCCGGACGGAGATAATAAGGTTCGAGAGCTTCCGCCGTGCCCGCACCAAGAGCGGCGATGCGAATCATCCCAAGCGCGCGGATATCCTCGAAGCGACCAAGGAATTCCCGGAAAAAATGCTCCACTCCGTTGCGGCTGGTGAAAACAAGCCACTCGTAGCCGCCGAAACCGCTGAAAATTTCGCCAATCCGCTCTTCGTCGACTTGATGCCGAATCTCGATCAACGGAAGGCTGAGCACTTCCGCTCCGAGGGCTTCGAGACGTTCTTGGAGGCGGCTGTTGCCCTCCGCATTTCGCGTCACGACAATGCGGCGACCGCGCAGTGGTTCCGTCTTGATCATTCTTTTTCCGTTTCCTCCTGCAGTAGTTCTTCCGCGAGGGCTTGCACGATTTCCGGACCGGCCTCCCCAGAGAGGGGGAAGCGGCGATATCCGCGCTCCTCGGTGAAGACATGGAGCTGACCATTGACCAGATGGGCGGCCACCGCGGCGTGGCAACCCCCGCCCATGGAGGCAAGAAAGGCCCGTTCCATCTCCACCGCATATCGGGTCCGTTCACAGAAGATGTCCGCGTAGCGATCTTCCTCTCCGGACCGAACCTGCACCGCGATCGCCCCCTGTGCCGCCGCCGGGACACTTGTGCGCAGCGGCAGGGGCAGAAAGCGTAATTCCGGCCAATGCCAAAGGCCAAGGCGCTGCAGACCCGCCGCCGCCATGACCGTTCCGTCCGCCTTTCCCTTGCGGATTTTTTCCAACCGGGTTTCCACATTCCCGCGAACTTCCTCGAAAACCGCCTGCGGTAGACAGATCTTCATCTGGGCACGCCGCCGCGGACTTGCTGTGGCGAGCAATTCGGGCCGGACCACCGCTTCCCGCAAAATAAGCACATCGCCCGCCGGGGCGCGCGGGAGATAACCCGCAAGGACAAGGCCTGAAGTCATCGTGGTGGGAAGATCCTTTGCCGAGTGAACGGCTAAGTCCGCTTTCCCGGCAAGGAGTACCTCTTCGAGGGCGGAGGTGAAAAGGCCTGAGCCCCCGCTTTTCTCGAGTGACCAGTCCTGCTGTTTATCCCCGGTCGAACGTACCGCCTCGACTGTGAAATCCAGTTCAGGCCGTCGCTCCCGCAGCCAGGTTACCGCAAGCTCTGTCTGTTTCCGGGCAAGTGCTGACTTGCGCGTAATGACGCGGATCCGCTCCGACATATGCACCTACTTCCCGCTTTGAAACGGTCCATGTCGTACCGGACGCTTGGACCGGGAGCGGACCATCCGGCTCAGCCCGCGTACCCGGCCTGCGCTCCCTTCAGATTGCGCTTTTGTACCCATGGCATCAAACTGCGCAAACGCTGTCCGGTCTTTTCGATCGGATGCCGGGCCGATTCCTTCTGATAGTTTTTGTAATTCGGATACCCCTGCTTGGCCTCCCGCACCCATTCACGCGCAAATTTGCCGCTCTGAATATCACCAAGAATCTTTTTCATGGCCCTCTTGGAGGGAGCACCGATCACTTTCGGCCCTCGGGTATAGTCCCCGTATTCCGCGGTTTCAGAGATGCTGAAACGCATTCCGCTAACTCCGGATTCCACCATCAGGTCGACAATCAGTTTCATTTCATGCAGGCATTCGAAATAGGCCATTTCCGGCTGGTACCCGGCTTCCACTAGAGTTTCGTAACCGGCTTGGACCAGCGCGCTGGCCCCGCCACAGAGAACGGCCTGTTCCCCGAAAAGGTCCGTTTCCGTCTCTTCCCGAAAAGTGGTCTGGATGACCCCTGCCCGCGTTGCGCCAATTCCCTTGGCCCAGGCGAGAGCAATCTTTTTCGCCTCCTGCTTAGGCCCCTGCTCAACCGCGACGAGGGCCGGGACCCCTTTGCCTTCCTCATACTGGCTGCGGACCACATGCCCCGGCCCTTTCGGGGCCACCATGAGCACGCTCACCCCCTTCGGCGGCTCGATCAGTTCGTAATGAATTGTGAAGCCGTGAATAAAGACCAGTGCCTTCCCTTTTTCCAGGTTGGGTTCGATCTCCTTCTCATACACCGCCGGTTGTTTCATGTCCGGCACCGCGAGCATGATGACGTCCGCTTCGCGCACCGCCTCGCCGACGGATTTCACGTCGAAGCCCAGTTTCTGCGCCACCGGAATCGACTTGCTGCCTTTGTACAGCCCGACGATCACCTTCATCCCGCTTTCCTTCAGGTTTAGCGCGTGCGCATGGCCCTGGGAACCGAAACCGATTACCGCGAGGGTTTTGTTCTTTAGGACGCGCAGGTCGGCGTCGCTGTCTTTGTATACTTTTGCCGGCATGATGCTTGCTTGTTGAGTTAAAGTTCCACTTTGCGATTGCGCCGCAGAGCGGCTGTCCCCGTCCGCGCCATCTGCTTGACGCCGAAGGGCATGATCATCTCGAGAAAAGCTTCAATCTTGTTGTAGTTGCCCGTCATTTCAATGATCATGCTACGATGCGAAACATCGACGATATTGGCTCGGAAGATTTCGCAGATTTGCAGGAGTTCCGGTCGCTTGTCCCCGTCGGCCGCAACCTTTACCAGAACCAGCTCCCGCGCCGCGAACTGCCCTTGATCGAGGTCTTCCACTTCGATCACATCCACCAGTTTATTCAGCTGCTTGATCGCCTGGTCCAGTTGCTGGTTGTCGCCTTTGACCGTCGCGGTGATACGGGAATACCCGGAATCGTGAGTCGGTCCCACGTTCAGGGTGTCGATGTTGAAACCACGGCCACTGAACATGCCGGCTACCCGGGCAAGGACGCCGAACTTGTTTTCCACCAGAACCGATAAAGTGTGTCGCATTGTCTTCTCCATTCCTCCGGTCCGGCGTGCGGGTTCTTGCGCCTGCCCGGAGGTTCCTTGCTCGATTTGTGCCGGCTCCGCGCGCCGGTCCCCGCCAAAGCCGCGACCTTCGCAAGGCTGCCGCCCGCTTAGCAAGCAAATTTGCGACCCCACCGGGATCCGCAAAAAAGAAAAGCCGCCGGGCAAACCCGACGGCTATTCCTCACTCCTTTATCCAAACAACCAAGTTAACACAAATCACAGATCCGGATAACCGATTCTGTATTGATTAAGACCCCCTTTGCCCGGGCATGTTCACCCTTTTCCGGATTTTCTTTTTCCGTCGCCCCCGCAGTACAATTCCCGAAACAGATCCATGACCCGGTGGACGTCCTCCCGCGCAATGCGGTAGAAAATGCGCTGTTGATCCCGCCGCGTCTCCACTACTCCCAGAGTCCGCAGCTTCCCCAAATGCTGGGACAAGGCCGACTGGCTGAGCCGCACCTTTGCCTGCAGTACCCCGACCCCGAGCTCTCCTTCCATCAGCAGGTGGCACAGTATCTCCAGCCGCACCGGATTGCTCAACAAGCGCATCGTCTCCGCCGCCTCATGCAGGCCGCGACTGTCCGGCATCGGTCCGTTCCAGCTTTTTGTTGCCGCTTCCGCCCTTGACATCCTTTCTTCACCTCCTCTTATTTAGACCTTACTAATATATTTAAAGCTAATTTAGTGTTGATTTATACAAGGTATGAAAGAAAAGATGGCGTCAACAGGAAAGCAATGGAACGTGGACCGGGCGGTGCTGGTAATCGGTGGCAGCGTAGTCCTGCTGAGCCTTGGCCTGAGCCGGCTGCACAGTGAACACTGGCTTTGGCTGACGGCCCTGGCGGGACTGAACATGCTCCAATCGGCATTCACAGGATTTTGTCCGCCGGCAGTCTTATTACAAAAGCTGGGGCTGCGAAGCGGCTGCGCCTTTGCCGGGAAGGAGGAACAGGCGTGAGCGGAAAAAACGGGCAAAGCGTCCGCCTCGTCATCGTAGGCGGGGTCGCGGCAGGCGCCTCCGCCGCGGCACGGGCACGACGATTGAGCGAAGAGGCGGAAATCATCCTGTTGGAAAAAGGGGCGGATGTCTCTTTTGCCAACTGCGGTCTTCCGTACTACATCGGCGGCGAAATTTCCGACCGGGATGCGCTCGCGGTGCAAACGCCGGCGAGCCTCAAGGCCATGCTAAATGTGGAAGTACACACAAGGACGGAGGCAATCGGCATCGACCGGGAACGCAAGCAGGTGCGCATCCGTCGTTTGGAAAGCGGAGAAGAAGAGGATGTGGCGTATGACAAGTTGCTGTTGGCACCCGGAGCCTCGCCGGTCCGGCCTCCGCTGCCGGGCATGGAACTTGAAGAGGTAAAGACCTTGAGAAGTCTTGAGGACATGGACCGCATTCAGGCCGCCTGTGAAAAAGCGAAGAGCGCCGTGGTGATCGGGGCCGGCTTCATCGGCCTGGAAATGGCGGAACAGCTGAAGCGCCGGGGAATGGAAGTCACCCTTGTCGAATTACAGGATCAGGTATTGCCGCAGATGGATGCGGATATGACCCTGCTCATGGAGAAGACCCTTGAGAAAGAGGGCGTGGAATTGATTCTTGGCGACGGCATCGACGCCTTCGCTAAACAGGTGGGAGGGGGTGTACAGGCGCGCCTTGCCTCTGGGCGAACCCTCGATGCCGACCTGGTCATTCTTTCCATCGGAGTGAAACCGGACTCCGGTCTTGCCCGCGGAGCGGGGCTGGAGCTCGGAGAGCGCGGGCACATCCGCGTGAATGAATATCAGCAGACGGCGGATCCAAACGTCTACGCGGCCGGCGACGCAGTGGAAAGCCGGGACTGGCTGACGGGCGAACCCATCGCCGTTCCGCTGGGCGGACCCGCCAATCGGCAGGGACGTACCGTGGCCGACCACATCTTTCGCCCGGACAAGGCCCTTCCCTTTCCCGGTACTCTGGGCACGGCCATCGTCCGGGTTTTCGACGCCTCCGCAGGCCTCACCGGCTGGACAGAGAAGCGCCTCAAGGCGGCCGGCAGGCCCTACCAGGCCACTCTTGTCAACGAGCAGGCGCATGCCGGTTACTTCCCGGGGGCGCAACCGCTTACCCTGAAGATTCTGTACGATCCTGAGACGGAACAAGTGCTCGGGGCGCAGGCCGCCGGTCTGAAAGGGGTGGACAAGCGGCTGGACGTCCTCGCCACCGCCCTGCGCGGCCACCTCACCCTCGAAGATCTCGTCCATCTGGAATTAGCCTATGCTCCGCCCTTTGGAGGCGCGAAAGATCCCGTCAACATTGCCGGCTTCGTCGCCTGTAATTCCCGCGACGGGCTGGTTGATCAGGTACATTCCCTGGAAGATCCCGACGCGCAGATCGTCGATATCCGGCCGGCCGCCCTCGTTGAACGGGATCCGGTCGAAGGAGCGATCAATATTCCTCTTCCGCAGCTGCGCGACTCCCTTCACCAGCTCGACTCCGACAAGCCGATCATCACGGTCTGCGCCATGGGAAAGACCAGTTACTTTGCCGCCCGCATTCTTGAACAAAAGGGATTCAAGGTCAAAAGCTACAGCGGCGGTATCCGAGCGCGCAGTAATCCGTTCACCCTCTACAAACCGCCCAAAGCCTGAGGTTCGCGGCTACCTTGGAGAGTCCGTTACAAGCAGCCAAACGCTTGGGATTGCGACTACCTTGTAGAGTTGGTTTCCGGGAACCAACGGGCCAACGGCCCGCAATAAGGTAACCCGGGGCGGGTCCGCGAAAGGGGCCCGCCCCGGGAGCGATTCGCCCCCTTTTCTCACGGCCTGAAGGGCTGTGGACCTTCTCAGATCCGAGCCTACTGATCATCCCATTCAAATCCTTGACCCCGGCCGAGAGACCGAAACGCCCCCTGCGCTGTTGGCCTTAACGGTCCTTCAGACCGCAGCGGCCCGTTCTTAAGAGTGGATAGCCGGTTCACGCTCGCATTTTTTTCGTGCAAAGGGCACCATGACAGCCACGGTTGCGTCATGGAAGGTTTTACACGAACCGATGACCGCTCCGTACAAGAGTTGCGCCCAATCCGCTTCGAACCTGACTTTGCCCCCCATGCGAGCGGATCCGTCCTCGCTTGTTTCGGAAAGACGCGCGTCATCTGCGCGGCGACACTGGAGGCGGCGGTGCCCCGGTGGATGCACGCGCAGGGCGTCGAAGGAGGATGGATGACGGCGGAGTACAGCATGCTCCCCTATTCCACATTCGACCGGAAGATGCGGGATATCAACAAGGGGAAACAGGACGGACGATCCGTGGAGATTCAGCGTCTGATTGGACGCAGCCTACGAGCCGTGGCCGACCTGAAGCGTCTGCCGAAGCACACCCTATGGATTGACTGCGATGTCCTGCAGGCTGACGGCGGCACGCGCACGGCCGCAATCACCGGCGCCTATGTCGCCGCCGAGATGGCCATTCGCCGCGCTATTGCGGCCAACCAATTAAAGACCTCCCCTTTCCTCGACAGCGTCGCCGCCGTCAGCGTCGGATTCTCCGGCCAGCAGGCGCTGCTCGACCTTTGCTACGAGGAGGACCGTGACGCCGATGTGGACGCCAACATCGTCATGACCGGCGAAGGGCGTTTCGTCGAGGCGCAGGCCGCTGGAGAGGAAGCCACCTTTTCCCACGGGCAACTGTTGGAACTTCTCGATCTCGCCGCCACCGGTATTCAGGAACTCACAGTCCTTCAACGGCAACTCCTTGCCACTGTTTCCTGAGCCCCGCCGGAAACCTTATTTACGGGCGGACAGGGCTTTCTGACCGCGCAGAGCCTCCTTCAGGTTTCCAATTGTCAGCGGCTTCGTGACATAGGCGTTGCAGCCCGCTTTCAGGCAGAGGCGGCGGTCTTCCTCCTGAGCGCATCCGGTGACCGCAACGATGTAGGCCTCCCGGTTCTCCTGGCCCATCTCCCCATTGCGCACGCGGCGGGCGATCTGAAACCCATCCATGCCCTGCATCATGACATCCAGCAGAATGAGATCGTAGCTGTTTCGCCGCATGCGCCCCATCAGTTCCTCGCCGCTGCTCACGCATTCATTCTCGTAGCCGAGAAACCGCATCAGGCTGCTGTTGACGCGCCGGCTGCTCTCTTCGTCGTCGACGATTATCACCGAAGGCGGATTCTCCTGTTCCACCCGCTCCTCCTCCTGCGCCCCTTCTACGGAAGCGTGCGAGCGCTCCTCCTCCGGTACTTTGGTGAACGGAAGGGTCAACCGAAAGGTGGTTCCTTTTTGGCGTTCCGATTCGACGTCGAGGGAACCGCGCATGGACTCCACCAGTTTTTGCGCAATGGCAAGGCCCAATCCGGAGCCGATGTATTTTTCGTTCAGCTCCATCTCCGCTTGCATGAAAGGCTTAAAAAGAATCCGCTGCTCCTCCTCGTTCATCCCCACACCGGTGTCCCGGA
>CAYFRH010000010.1:23516-24904 GCA_964345345.1 uncultured Puniceicoccaceae bacterium
GGCTTAAAAAGAATCCGCTGCTCCTCCTCGTTCATCCCCACACCGGTGTCCCGGATGGTAAATCGGAGCATAGCGACAGTGTTTTCCTGAATTTCCACCTCATCCAGTTCGGCCTTCAGTTCCACATGGCCGGTATGGGTGAATTTGATCGCGTGGGTCAAAAGGGTACCGAGTACCTGTTGCAGGCGCATCCGGTCCTGATACAGCTCTTCTTGGCCCTGCACCTCATCCTTGACGCGCCATTCCAGCCCGCGCGATTTCGCGTCAAAGGCGTACTGCTGATCCAACTCGATAAGCAGGTCATGGACGTCCACCGGTTCCGACGTCAATTGCAGCGCTCCGGATTCGATTTTCGCAAAATCGAGGACCTCGTCAATGAGCAGCAATAGGTTTTTCCCGGACTTGAGTATCATTTCCGCCATTTCCTTGGAGTCCCCATCCAAGTTGGGATTGGAAGCAAGCAGATCGGCAAATCCGATGACCGGATTCATCGGGGTACGAATCTCGTGGCTGGCAAGGGAGAGATAGGCGGATTTCTCGCGGTTGGCGCGATCGGCCGCCGCCTTCTGTTCAAGGGCGCGGTCTCTGAGGAGACGCTCCTCCTTGAGGATCGTGGCCAAGCCCTGTTCCCGCTTTTTCAGCTCGTCGACGTCGACCGCCGCCAGGACGAATTCGTCCTCCCCTGCTCCCTCGAGAAAAAGGCCGCGCATTTGCATCCACCGATAATTGCCCCGCGCGGTGCGCATGCGTATTTCGGCTTTCAAGTTCTCCTTGTTGCCCATGGCAACATCGAGAGCCTCCTGCAGGCGGTCGCGATCCGCCGGATGAACGCAAGCAAGGTAGCCTTCCCGCAATTGCTCGACAAGCGACCTTCCCGTGAAAGTAAGCCACTGCTCGTTGAAAAAATAAGCCTGTCTATCCGCAGAGCAGAGGCAGAGGGAGGCCGGAACCTTTCCAAGCAGGCCGTCCTGAAGCGCGACCGCCTCTTTGCGGCGCCGCTCAAGCTCTTCCTGCTCGGTGACCTCTTTGAGCTCGACAACGAGCAAGTCGCCTTCCGAATCCTGGCCGGTAGCAAGGTTTCGCGCCCGCAGAAGCAAAACCTGCTCCTCGCCTTCGTCGTTCCGCACGCGACAACGCTCCTCGGTACTGCCCTCGCTTCGCGCCCACGACACAAATCTTCGCCAGCGCTCGATTGGGAGCAGAGCAGGCATCCAATCCTCCGCTGTTTCTCCGTACAGGCTGGCACGGCCAGCCTGCAGGAGCCCGGCAAAAGCGTCGTTCGCAAATACGAAGGCTTCCTCCTTATCAAGGACGAACACCGGCTCGCTCAAGACGTTGAACACGCCTTGCAGCAGAATTCCGGGGAATCCCTCCTCCGGGTTAGAAGA
>CAYFRH010000010.1:25004-29256 GCA_964345345.1 uncultured Puniceicoccaceae bacterium
TATGAATATACACGAATTCCAAGCCAAAGAGTTGTTCGCGGAATACGGAATCCCGGTCCCCGCCGGAATCGCCATCAAGCGAATGGATGACTTCGAAAACGCCATCTCGAAGCTGCCGGAAGGCTCGGTCGTGGTCAAGGCCCAGATCCACGCCGGGGGCCGCGGCAAGGGTACTTTCACCGATGGTTACAAAGGCGGCGTCAAGGTCTGCGGGGACATCGCTTCCGCCCGTGAAGCGGCGCGAAACATGCTTGGCAACACGCTGGTCACTCACCAGACGGGCTCGGCCGGGAAGCTGGTCAAGACGGTGTACCTGAATGAGCCCTGCCAGATCGACCGGGAATACTACCTTGCCCTCACCCTCGACCGGGGCACCAGCCGGCCGGTCATTATCGCCTCCTCCGAGGGAGGCGTGGATATTGAAACGGTCGCCGCAGAAACACCGGAGAAAATCACCAAAGTGTTCATCGACCCGGCGGCTGGCATTCTGGCCTTTCACAAGCGTCGCCTCGCCTTCGGCCTTGGGCTGCGCGATAAAAAGCAACTCAAGCAGATGGACGCGCTCCTTACCGGCATGTACCGCCTTTATTGGGAAAAGGACGCCAGCCTCGTCGAAATCAACCCCATGATCACGACGGAAGAGGGAGATATTCTCGCCCTCGATGCCAAGGTAGGCTTTGACGACAACGCCCTGTTCCGCCATCCTGACTTGGTGGAATTACGGGACCTTGACGAGGAGGATCCCAAGGAAGTGGAAGCCGGCAAACATGGGTTAAACTACATTGCTCTCGATGGAAATATCGCCTGTCTTGTGAACGGGGCCGGCTTGGCCATGGCCACAATGGACATTATCAAGCATTTCGGCGGCAACCCCGCCAACTTTCTCGATGTCGGCGGCGGAGCCAATGAGGAGGCGGTCACGGAAGCCTTCCGCATCATTCTCAGCGATGACAATGTGCGGGGCATTCTCGTCAACATCTTCGGAGGCATCATGAGCTGCCGCGTCATAGCCAGCGGGATCCTCGCTGCCGCTGCCAATGTAAAAATCGACCGCCCCCTGGTGGTACGTCTGGAAGGCAATGAAGTCGAGGAAGGCAAACGCCTTCTCGCCGAGAGCGACCTCAACATCACGCCGGCGGAAAGCCTGAGCGATGCTGCGCAAAAGGTGGTCGGCGAGGTTCGCTGAAAGTAACCACGGTCCAATTTTTCGAACAGGAAGCAAAGGAATCTCATGTCCATTCTCGTAGGAAAGGAAACGCGTGTCGTCGGTCAGGGAATTACCGGCAACTACGGCAGCCAGCACGCACGAAAAAATATTGATTACGGCACCCGCTATGTGGCCGCAGTTACTCCGGGTAAAGGAGGCGGAAAGTTCGACGACCGACTCCCTGTTTACGATACCGTGCGGGAAGCAGTGGCAAAGGAAGGCGCCAACACCAGCGTGATTTTTGTCCCACCGCCCTTTGCCGCAGACGGCATTCTGGAAGCGATTGATGCCGGAATTGAGCTAATTGTCTGTATTACGGAGGGAATTCCGGTCCGCGATATGGCCATCGTGAAGGACGCCCTGGCAAAATCGGAGACGCGCCTCATTGGGCCCAATTGTCCCGGCATCATTACCCCGGGGGAATGCAATATCGGCATCATGCCCGGCTATATTGCCAATCCTGGCAAAATCGGCGTTGTCAGTCGGTCTGGGACGCTGACCTACGAGGCGGTTTACCAAATCAGTCAACGCGGACACGGCCAGAGCACCTGCATCGGCATCGGCGGGGATCCCATCAACGGAACCAGCCACACGGACGCGGTGCGTTTGTTCAACGAGGACCCCGGTACCGAAGCCATTGTTATGATTGGCGAAATCGGGGGCACGGCTGAGGAAGAAGCAGCCGACTACATTCAGGCGCACGTCAAAAAGCCGGTCGCGGCCTTTATTGCAGGTTCCACCGCACCTCCGGGCCGCCGGATGGGACACGCAGGCGCAATCGTTTCGGGAGGAACGGGAACCGCTGGAGCCAAGATTGCCGCACTCGAGAAAGCCGGTATTGCTGTCGCAACCACGCCGACGGAAATCGCTGACGCCCTCTTCGGAATTTACCAACCCGGTTGACCAGGCTAAGCTCTGCTCGCCAAGGAACGGCTTATCCGAGCAAATCTTCAATGCGGTTGGCCAGCTTGACGTCTTTTTCCGTCACTTTCCCCCCGGCATCGTGAGTGGTGAGACGAATCTCGACGCGATTGTAGACATTGAGAAGTTCAGGATGGTGGTTCATGTCCTCTGCCTCGTAACTTAGGCGGACTATGGATGCCACCGCATCCCGGAAAGTGCTGAAGCTGAAAGTCTTTTGCAGGTAATCCTGCTTGTGTTCCCATCCGTTAAGGCCGCTGAGGGCAACTTCGAGTTCGCTTGCCGTTAATTCCTTACTCATAGTCGAATTTTGGAGCGATTCGTCTGCCCTGTCAAACGAGGCCGAAATTCAGGGTAATCCCTTGTCAGTCCCGCCCGGATCGCTTTCTTCTTTGTTGACGCGCACCCTCTTCCGGACGCGCGGGCCCGGCTTTTATGGTGATGACGGACCTACCCACACAATCCCCGCCTTCCTTTCGCGGAAAACGTCTTTTTCTCGCAATCGCGTTGCCGGAGTATGTCCGGGATAAGCTGGCCGGGCTACGGGAGGATAGTCAGAAAGGATTTCACTGGGTGCCGCCGCAACGGTTCCACCTCACCTTGAAATTTATCGGCGACTTCCCCGGACAGTACCAACCACGGGTGGAGGAGGCCCTTGCCCCAATCGACGTACGTTCCTTCCTCTTATCAATGGAAGGCTTGGGCAGATTTCCTCCGAAAGGTTCCCCGCACGCGGTCTGGGCGGGCCTCGCAAACGGTCATCCCCGCCTGTTCCAACTCCAGAAACGGGTTGAGGACGCCCTTTTCAACATCGGCATCGAGCCGGAAAAGCGGATTTACCAGCCGCACGTGACGGTGGCGCGCGTCAACCATGCCGCGCCCGAGACCGTGCGCCAGTACCTCAAACGGCACAAGGAATTCGCTACGGCGCCCTTCAAGGTGGAAGCCTTTCACCTCTTTCGGAGCGAGCAGGAAAACGGTCGGCGAATTTATGCCCGCGAACGGACATGGCCTCTTCTTGATTAGGCGCCTTCCGAGCCTGCGGCGGCCAGTAGAGCGGCGTACCCGCTGCGGAAATCAGGATAAAGCGGCTCCCATTGCGTCCAGTTCCGGAAGGCCGTGTTTGCCACCCGACGGTTGGGCAGGCGTCCTTTCACCTGGCGGCGCTGGCCGCGCGGGCCGGCGCGAGCGGGATCAAAGCGCGGCGCTGACTGACCGAGCCTGGCCGCAAGCCAGGCTGCGATGTCCGCTTTGCGGCTGGGAACGTTATCGACGACGTTGAAAACAGCCGGGTGGCCCCATTCCGGTTGGCGAAGCGCTTGGAGAATGGCCCCGACGACATCGTCCCGGTGAATCAGGTTCAGGTAATCGCTTCCTTCACCGGGAAGAACGGTCTCCCCGTCGCGCAAGCGGTCGAGGTAAAGGTGGCGACCCGGTCCATAAATTCCGCCTAACCGCAGGAGGATTCGCTCCGGAAAGCACGAATTGGCGAGGATTTCCTTTTCCGCCTTTCGGAGAATACGTCCGTTTGGGGACAGGGCTTCCGGCTCTTCCGGGACATCGGCCTCGCCGACCAAGGCGCCGTCCGTCTGCGGGTAGACCGAAGTCGCACTGGTGAACAGGAACCGCCGCACCGAAACTTTTTCCGCCCAGCGGGCAATGGAACGATTCCCTTCCAAATAGGAGAGTTCGTATCCGGCCAGGCCGTTACCCGCCGAGCTGACAAGATTGACGGCGATGTCCACCGGATGAAGGAGCTGGTCATGCCAGCCGTCACCGTGCAGGTCTGCAACGATTCGTCGCTCCGGTGGCACCGCCTCCACTTCCGCGAGCGAATCGGCGTTGCGCGACAGGATCCATACTTCTCGGCCTTCCGCGACGGAGGCTTCGGCAAGGGCTCGGCCAACATAGCCGCAACCAAAAATAATCATCCGGGTTGCCATTATTTCAGGATGGGCCGGAATTGCTTGTCCCGCAACCCGCCTCAGCGGGGTTTTGGTCGTCCCGATTTCTACGGTAGGCCTGCATCACGCAGGCGACAAGGCTGATCCCCGGAGCCCAGATAAGGGCAAAAAAAGCGCCGTCCCGGAGCCCGTTGAAGGCCATTTCGGAGGCGGTGTAATC
>CAYFRH010000010.1:29356-37925 GCA_964345345.1 uncultured Puniceicoccaceae bacterium
ACTGCCACCGGTAATCCGGCCGTCGCAGCTTGTACGATCGCCCTTTCAGCGCCCATGTTTCGCCGCTTTTTCCGCCATCCTCTTTTCTTTCCACCGCTTTTCCTCACGGCGGTAGGTCCGGACGAGATTGTGCAGGATTTCCGCAATGCTGCGCCCGTCGGTGGAAATTCCGATTCCAAGGCGCTTGTAGACCGGTTCGCGTTCGGCGAGTAGCTGGCGGACGCGTGCCTCCGGATCCTCCACGTTGAGCAATGGTCGCTTCGCATTGCCCACCGTTCGTTGTACGATGGTCTCCGCCCGGGCAAAAAGGCAGACGACAATCCCGTTGCGCAGAAGCAATTCGCCCATGCCCGGTTGGATCGGCAAGCCGCCGCCGCAGCTCACCACACAGCCGCTTCGCGGAAGGCCCTCTTCGATGAAGAGTCGTTCCCGTTCCCGAAAACGGGCCTCCCCCTGCTGCGCGAATAGATCCGCGACCGTCAGACCCGTTTCTTCTTCGATCGCCGCATCACTGTCGACAAACCGCATTTGCAGGCGGCGGGCCACTCCCCGGCCGATCACGGTTTTTCCGACGCCCATGAAACCGATCAGGTAGAGGTTGGGCCGCAGGTTGCCGCTTGTATTCTTCACGCTCAAACTATGCTTGCCCATGCCTGCTCCGGCAACCCGATTTACCGGTTTCCCCCATTGCTCAATTCTCTTCTCCCCGCTTGCGTGCAAAGATCAAACGGGTTTACCCTGATGATGATGCAAAAAGACGTCCGCAAAGTCTCTATCAAGGGAGTCATGCCGACCTCCAACGGCTGTGCGCTTTTTCTCGGACCGGAAGAAAAGACCTTCATTGTGTATGTGGACGCGCATATCGGAAATACGATTTCCATGATCATCAACGAGGTTGACCGCGAAAGACCTATAACGCACGACTTGATCGGCAACATTTTCGTCGGCCTCGGCATTGAACTTCAGCGGGTGGTCATCAATGACGTCCGCGACCGAACATTCTTCGCGCGGGTCATCCTGCATATGTCGAATGAGATTGAGGAAAAATTCTGCGAAATCGATGCGCGCCCTTCGGATGCTATCGCCCTCGCTCTTCACGACAACAAGCCTATTTTTGTCACCGATAAAGTGCTCGAGGCAGAGGAGGACATGACCGAACTGTTGGAAAGGATCCTGAAAGAGCAGGAGTAACAATGGCGCCCGGATTTCCCTTGCCCGGCCTTCCGGAAGGCGATCCCCTGCCCACCGCCCTCGCCCCGATGCAGGATGTCACGGACCTTCCCTTCATGCGGCTTCTCGGGACCTATGGGCCGCCCGACCTTTTCTTCACCGAGTACTTTCGCGTTCATGCGCATTCCACGCCCGAAAGGTGGATTCTCGATTCCCTCCATTTCCACGGGACCGGAAAACCGGTCTTCGCCCAGCTGATCGGGGAGGATGTCGCTCATCTGCGGCGGACCGCGCGGCTTCTCCAGGACCATCCCATTGCCGGCATTGACCTCAATCTTGGTTGTCCCGCGCCTAAAGTGTACCGTAAAAATGTCGGGGGCGGGCTGCTTCGTGAACTCGGTCAGGTCGAGCGCATCTTTGCGACACTTCGGGAAGCCTGTGGTGCCTGCCCTTTTACCGTGAAAACGCGGATCGGATTCGATGACGACCGTCCCTTCTCCGATCTGTGCCGGCTGGTCGCGAAACACGGGATCGACGGGCTCAGCGTACACGCGCGCACGGTCAAACAAATGTACCGGGGCGGAGTTGACCTTGAGGCCATCCGGCGCGCCGCCGAATCGGTTCCCTGCCCGGTCTTCGCCAATGGAAACATCACGTCGGTTACCGCTGCCGCCCGAACCAAAACCTTTACGGGCTGTCGGGGAGTCATGATCGGGCGGGCCGCAATCCGGAACCCCTTCCTTTTTCGCCAGATTCGCGAACATCGCGAGGGTACCCCCGTCTTCCGTCCGCGGCTGCACGATGTCCGGCTTTATGTCGACGATCTCTGGCACGCTTTAGCCAAGCCGGATCTTCCCGACCGGAACCGTCTCAACCGCATGAAAAAATTTCTCAACTTTGTCGGTCAGGGCGTCGACCCCGGTGGCGGCTTCCTGCGCGAGATGCGACGCGCCCGCGAGGTCGTGCCCTTCTTCGCCGTTTGTGAAAAATGGCTATCCGCGCCCGCACGGCGGGATTTGTCCTTCTCCGATGAACCCTTCGACGGCGTACACGCGCGGCCAAACCATGAGGCCGGCCCCGCCTGCTCTTCAGACAGGATGGCCGCCCCTCTCGCCGAATAGCGCCGTTCCTACCCGCAACAGGGTACTGCCCTCCGCAATTGCCCACTCGAGGTCGCCTGTCATCCCCATAGATAGTTCCGGAAGAGAAGTCCCCCCCGCTCGTTCCAGCTCGTCGCGCAATTCCCGCAGAGCCGCGAAAGTTCGCCGCACCTCCGCTTCTTCCGTACGCAGAGCCCCGATCGTCATCAATCCCTCCGCACGAAGAGAACGCGTCTTTAGGATCGCCTCGAGAAGGGCACGTGCTTCTTCCCGAGAAGCCCCGTACTTGGCCGGATCTTCGCCCACGTTCACCTGCAGCAGCACCGGCAGCGGCTCGCTCCGCCATTCCGCCACCAAGCGGTCGAGCACCCTCACCAGCTTAATCCGATCAAGGCTCTGAAGGCGATCAAAAGTCTGCACCGCGGTCTTTGCCTTGTTGCTCTGAAGCGGGCCGATCAGTTCCCATCGCACGCCGCCGCCGTCCCCGGGGCGCTTCGAGGCCGCCTCCGCAACCCGGTTCTCCCCTACCCGCCCAAGGCCCGCTTCCGCCGCCCAAAGCGCCGCCTCGACAGGATGGGTTTTCGTCACCGCCATTAGCTCAACTTTTGCAGGGTCCCGCCCATAGCAATCGCAAGCGTTTTTAATACGCCCCCGTAGCTTCTGTACATTCTCCCTAAATTGTTCTTGCGTCACCATTTCCTCTGCCCAGCTTCTCCTAAGAATAAGTTATTTTAATGTTTACAAAGCAAAATATCCGGATTATGAGGGTTACTTATGCACATTGAGAACTTTAAGATTTTCTCTGACTTGGTGGAAAGCCAATCCTTTTCCCGAGCGGCGAAATTGAACGGGGTTACCCAGTCCGCCGTCAGCCAGCAGCTGCGGGCCATGGAGAAACATTTCAACGTGCTTATTGTTGACCGTAGCCAGAAACAGTTCCGCCTCACCCGCGAAGGTCATAAACTCTATGATAGTGCCAAGGAAATCCTTCACCGCTACGATAAGCTCGCCTCCGAGCTGCAGGAAATGAGAAAGGTCATCAGTGGAACCATTCACCTTTCCACCATCTATTCCATCGGCCTGCACGAATTGCCCCCATACATTACCAAGTTCCTCAAAGACTATCCCTCCGTCAACGTTCGGGTCGAGTACCGGCGCTCCAATCTTGTCTACGAGGATATTCTCCACAATGCCGTCGACATCGGTCTCATCGCTTTTCCCGTTCGCATGCGTCAAATCGAGGTCATCCCCTTCCTCGAGGATCGCCTCGTCCTCATCTGCAATCCCAATCATGAGCTCGCCTCGCACACATCCGTGGACATGGGCGACCTCCGCGACGAGAATTTCATCGGCTTCGACCAGGACATCCCCACGAGGAAGGCCACCGACCAGATGTTTCGCGAGGCCAATCTCGAAAACGAGCCCGTCATGGAATTCGATAATATCGAGACGGTGAAAAGGGCCGTCGAGATCAATGCCGGGATCTCCATCGTCCCCCAGGCGACCATCAAGCAGGAGGTCCAGCAAAACCAGCTTAAGGCGGTCCCGATCAAGGGCTGCAGCGTGACCCGGCCCCTCGCCATTATTCACCGGAAGGGGCGCGTTCTCACGCCGGCCATGAAAAAATTTATCGCCACCCTCACCGGGCAGGAATTCGGTTCTGAAAATCGTCAGCGGGCCAGACGACAGAAAACCCGTGTCCCGGCCCCCGCGGGCACCTCTTGATTATCTTTAATCCTCGCACAAGAAAAGCCGGGCGACGCCCCACAGCCGCCCGGCTTTCTTATACCCCAATGCGAATGAACCAAACCAATTTAAGATTAAGAAGAATAAGAGCTGGATACATGCCAATCCTTCCGCATGGGGCATATTGCCCTGAAAAGGAGAAGATTTTTACAGCCGTCGGGTTCCGGGTCCGGAAATGACCCGAAGATGGTCAGGGGCCGGCTTGTCGGGATGAACCTTGCGATAACTGGCGAGGACCCCGGCAGGATCAAATGTTTCGTCAGCGAGGGCCATCACCGCGCCGCCGAACCCACCCCCGCTCAGACGGGCGCCAAGGACACCTTCCCCCCGCCGGGCGGCCTCGTCGAGAAGCCGGACAAAGGTATCCAGTTCGGGAATACTATTTTCGAAAAGCAGACGACTGCTTTCGTGGGAAGCGAAAAGGACTTCCCCAAGACCCCCGATGTCGGCGTGGACGAGGCGCGACACACAATCGCGTACCCTGAGGTTTTCCTCGATGACATGGCGGGCGCGTTTCTGCAGCACGGGATGGTCGTGCAGCGCTTCAAGATGCTCCGGCGGTGCATGGGCGAGATGGTCGAGTCCGCTGTCAACGCGCTCTCGCAGCAGCCGGAGAGCCTCGCGGCATTCTTGATGGCGTTCCGCGTACCGGGAATCGACAAGATTGTGCTTGCAGTTGGTGTTGAAGACATGGAAGCGCAGCCCGCCGGGCAGGGCGACCGTGGAAAAGCTTGTCGTGGCGCAATCAATACGAACAAGATGGTCTTCCTTACCGAAGCACGAGACGGCCTGGTCGAGAATGCCACAGGGAACGCCGACAAACTCATTTTCCGCCCGCTGGGAAAGAAGAACTTTTTCCTCCATGGAGAGATCCGTTCCGGTCAGGGCGGAAACCGCTTCCAGCGTAGAAAGTTCCATGGCGGCGCTGCTGCTGAGACCCGCACCGACGGGAAGATTGCTGGCGAAGAACAGGTTCAGGCCCCCTTCAGGAAAGGCCCCAGTCTCCTTCCAAAGAACTTCGAGAATTCCGAGAGGGTAATTCGCCCAGGAGGTCTCCCCTTGCCGGGGGTGCCGCAAGTCCACCTCAGCCTCAAAATCGGGCCCGCCGCCGCTCACAAACCGGAGCTTTCCGTCCTGTCGCGGTCCGGCAGCGACACGAACCTCGCGGTCGAGAGCTACCCCGAGAACCTCGCCGCCGTTGTAATCCGTATGGTTACCGATAAATTCGATCCGGCCTGGCGAAGAGGTCACGATCTCGGCCCCGGTTCCAAACGTCTGCTCGAATTCCCGCAGGAGCGTCTCTTTATTCACAGAGCAGATTTCGACGGCCCAATCATGGCCTGACAAATAAAAAAAGCCCGTGTTGCCACGGGCTCTAAAGGGATTTTTTTTCGGGAAGTCGCTCAGATCTTGCCTTTGAGGCCGGCGCCCGGCTTGAACTTCACCGTCTTGCTGGCCTTGATTTTGATTTTGTCGCCGGTCTGCGGGTTGATTCCCTGCCGCGCGGCGCGCTTGGCGATCGAGAACGTACCGAATCCGATCAACTGCACGGTCTTGTCCTTCTTCAAGCCCTTCTGGATGCTGTCCAGAACCGAACTAACGGCGCGTTCAGCGGCAGCCTTGGATGTATCGGCTCCGAGTGATTTTTGTACGGCCTCGACTAACTCAGCTTTATTCATAGGATATCCTTTTTATCTGTTTGATTTGAGGTTGTGGAAAACTCGAGCTGAGTCCAACCGCAGGAGAAATGAACCGTCAACGGTTTTCCACCATTCACCGCCGATTTTTTTTCTCGGCGGGCGGCTCCGAGTCCTCTCGCGGCGCGGGACGAGGGTCTCCATCCTCTTTGCCGCCTTTGCTTATCAGTTCCAGAAGATAACGCAAGGCTTCAACCTTCTCCATAGACCGTTCCGCGGCCATTTGCTCCGCGCGCTGCCGAAGCTTCCGGGCCATTAATCGGTCCTGTCCCGGCGGCGCTCCCATACGCCGGCACAGGATGGCAAGTTGATCCTCCTCTGTCATGAGGGTTCCACGACGTCAAGCTGCGTCCATCCGGCCGCGCTTTTCAGTTCTTCGTCATCGATTCTGGCTTTTACCATGGCCATACCCACGGCATCTCCCCTTTCGGGATCGGCCACCGCCGAAGAAATGTTCCCGACAACCTTTTCCTCCATGCGGATTTCCGTTCCCGGGACCGGAGCCGAAACAGACGTCCGGAACCGCACGAGGCGCCGGTTGACCCTTTGCAGGCGATGCAGCCGCGCGACGACTTCCTGCCCGAGGTAGCAACCTTTATCAAAGGCAATCGCCGAAAGAATTCCCGCCTCAAGGGGGTTGTTCTCCTTACCGACATCAATTCCAACAAGAGGTAGTCCGTTTTCAATACGTAGATTTTCCGCTTCGTTTTCACTCAGCGGGGCAACGGAAAATTCCTCCGTATTGACGGAGGGCAACAGAAGCTCCACGCCTTCCCGTTGCAGCCGACGGCCCCGGTACACATGACCGACGTTCCAGCGCCCAAATTGTCCGTCCTCCCCGACGTCGGGAATCCCTTTTGGCAAAGGACCTGTGAAGGCGAGGACGGTAAATTCCTCCGTTACATCCTCCATTTCCACTTCTTCCGCAATGATGTGCTTATCCAATTGATTCCGGAGGTCCTCCGCAGGCGTCGCGTAGCTGAGGATTAAATAACTTTCCGGGCCCTCGCGGAAAACAAATCCGTCGCCGTGTACGAGGCCTTTATGATCGAGAAAAAGACTGTACCGACAGAATCCTTCTCGCCCACGCAGGTCCTGCGTCGCTTGGCTGTGCAGAAAATCACCCGCATCCTCCCCGCGAAGGCGAAGCACTGCGGCCGGGCGAAATGGAAATTGTCTTGGTCCATCCATACAAAAATCATAGATTCAGCTGACTTGCCCGCAAGCCTCCTTCCGATTTCGCGGAAGCAGAGATTCGGCTTGCGAGACCTCCGACCCATAACAGGCTCCTTTCCCCATGGATGCAAGCAAGCGCCCGGTCTCCGATGTCAACATTCTCGAAAGCGCCGTCCTGCCGGCCCCGGAATTTCTCTGTCGTTCCCTCAACCGGACGGAGGAAGTGGCCGACTATGTGGCTGACGCACGAGCCACCATCCGGCGCATCCTCTTCGGGGATGATCCCCGCCTTTTGGTCATTATCGGGCCCTGTTCCATTCACGATCCCGCTGCTGGCCTTGAATTCGCCCGTCGGCTCGCCGACCTGAAAAAGGAAGTCCGTGATCGCATCTACCCCGTCATGCGGGTCTATTTTGAAAAGCCCCGGACAAAAACCGGCTGGAAGGGGCTGATTATGGACCCCGACCTCGACGGGACTTGCGACCTGCCGAAGGGTTTACAGCTCGGTCGGCAATTCCTCCTCGATGTGCTTTCTCTCGGACTTGCCACCGCGACCGAATTGCTCGATCCGATCACTCCCCAGTACATTTCCGACCTTGTCTGCTGGTCGGCCATCGGTGCCCGCACTACCGAATCGCAGACTCACCGGCAAATGGCCTCCGGCCTCTCCATGCCTCTCGGTTTCAAAAATAGCACCAGCGGGGATGTGCAGGTCGCCCTTAACGCCGTTGAGGCGGCCGGGCGCTCACAAACCTTTCTCGGCATCAGCCACCAGGGCCTCGCTTCCGCCCTCACCACCCGGGGCAATCCGCACTGCCACCTCGTTCTCCGCGGCGGAAACGGACGGACCAATTTCGATGCCGCCTCCGTTACCGAAGCCGCCAACGCCATCGAAAAGCGCGGCCTTCCCCCTGCCGTTATGGTCGACTGCAGTCATGATAACAGCGGCAAGGATCCCGCCCGCCAGGCCGAAGTTTTTCGCAATGTCGTTGCCCAGGCCGCAGAATCCGCCTCCCCGGTCCGCGGCGCCATGCTCGAAAGCAACCTCATCTCCGGCAACCAGCCCTTCCCTCAGCCCCTCGACCAACTCACCTACGGCATGTCCATTACCGACGCCTGCCTCGACTGGGAAACCACCGCCGACCTCCTCCGCGAGGCCCATCAACGCCTCGGCTGATTCCCGACAAAGCCCCCGAAATTTTGATTGCCTTCCCCGCCCCCCTTTTCCCAACGTCTGACTTTCATCGGAGAGATGGCTGAGTGGCCGAAAGCGCCCGCCTGCTAAGTGGGTATACGGTTAATAGCCGTATCGAGGGTTCGAATCCCTCTCTCTCCGCCATTCGACAAGCTCATGGCAGGCTAAGCGAGCAAGTCCTGAGCCTACCGGATGGAGCTTGGAAGGCCAAGAGAGCAGGCGAATGCCCCGAGCCTGTCGAAGGGCTTGAATAACAATTACGAGTTGGCCACTTTCGGATAACCGAAAGTTTATCAAGGTCGGTGTGCTCACGGAGAACGTCTCGACGATATGGATTCCAATCTACTTCTCCCCCCGCCCAGAACCAACCACGCCTTCCTCTTTCGCTGCGCCTTGGCAGGATAAAGGCCGGACTTTAGTTTTCGATTTCGGTTTCGATTTCGCTTTCGTAAAACTAAAATCCTATTCCGCCCAATTTGCTGAGC
>CAYFRH010000011.1:0-15954 GCA_964345345.1 uncultured Puniceicoccaceae bacterium
TGCGTGAGTACAACTCGGAGCTTGATCCCCGGCATCAACTCGCTTCTCTCCAAAAGATAGAAACGCTGGTTCGTCCGGGTGGCTCGGTCCCCCTCGCTCCCATTCGCAGGGAGGTCTTCGCCCAGAGCATGCGAATGTACGTGGAGGCCGGCCTCCTGCCCGCCGCGACCGATTTGGAGGAACTTCTGGCAATCCAATTCATGACGAAGGGCGAACGTCCATGATTGTCCTCGCGGATTGCTCGATTCCGACTGCGGTCCTGTCGGGAACAGAGGCCGGGAACTTGCCCCGCGGCCATCGCCTCAACCCCGTTTACCGGGCCTCCCTTTTTCTGGAAGACGGTAAAGTTCAGGCGATTCAGCCAGCGGACTGTTCCGGCATGGACGGGTCGGATCACCAAGTGATCGACCTGCAAGGTTCGATCCTTCTCCCGCGTTTCCTCGATGCGCATGTCCACCTCGACAAGGCGCACACCTGGGACCGGGCTCCGAATCACACAGGTACGTTTGCCGAAGCCATCGAGACCCTCGCACAGGACAAGAATCTCTGGACAGAGGAAGATTTGTACCGGCGCGCCGACTACGCGCTTCGGAGCGCATGGGCGCATGGCACGACGGCGATCCGCACTCATGTCGACACGGGGCTTCCGTGGGCCGAAACCAGTCACAAGGTCATGGCCGATTTGCGCCGCCGCTGGGCTGGAAAAATCGAGCTGCAGACGGTCAGCCTCTGCGGTGTTGAAGCCTACGCCACCGAAGAGGGACCGGCCCTCGCCGATCTTCCTTTGCGCTATGGGGCCTCCGCCATTGGCGGAATGCCGGTGATGAATCCCCACCTCGACGAGCAGCTGGATGCCCTCCTCCGTCTTGCAAAGGAACGGCAATGCGGCGTGGACCTTCACGTCGACGAAAGCGGAGATCCGCAGGCACTGACCCTGCTCGCGGTAGCGGAGGCCGTCCTCCGGAATTCGTTCCCCTACCCGGTCACCTGCGGTCACTGCTGCAGCCTCGCCGTGCAAGCTCCCGAAACCCGTCGGCTTGTCATGGAAAAAGTCCTCGCCGCCGGTATCCACATCATCAGCCTCCCCCTCTGCAACCTGTACCTTCAGGACCGGGCCTCCGGTGCCCTGGACAACAAGGGGAAGAGCGAGACTCCATTCTGGAGGGGGATCACCCTCATGAATGAATGGATGCGGCAGGGAACGGTCCTGGCCTGCGCAAGTGACAATGTACGGGATGCCTTTTACGCTTATGGTGATCTCGATGCTTTTGAGGTGCTTCTCTCCAGTATCCGTTGCGCCCACCTTGACAATCAACTGGAGCGCGCCGCCGAGGTGGTCACCCGGGCTCCTGCCACTGTGATGGAACTTCCCTCACACGGGCGGATCGCCCCGGGGCTTCCCGCCCGCTTCATTGCCTTCGAGGCACGCTCCTTTTCCGAATGGTTGAGCCGTCCAAGTCAGCCACGCCGCTTATTTGAGCATGATCAATGGATTGAAGCCGCCGTTCCCCGCCCGGGCGAGCTGGACTACGATGTCGGCGGGTTGGATTCCTCTTCGAATTGAAGGCGATGATCTTTCCGGAAAAGTCCGGGCATTCTCTCCGGCGCCTCCGCAAGCAGCTTCTCCCAGAGAATATCGCGGACGGATCCGCCAAGATAGCGGACCGACTCCCGCCTCCAGCCGATATCCGCCTCCTCGAAGACTTCCCCATAACCTCCCATTCCCTCCGCCACATAGCCATGCGTAAGCAGCCTGCACTCCGCCTCCGAGGTTTGCCCAATTTTCGCCATCGTCCGGCCATTCAGTAAAATTTCGGTGACTTCCGGCTCCTTCCCCCGTAATCGGAGGCGATAGCGCAGGTTGCCGCTGAAATGAAGCATTCCCCGCTCTTCAAGATAGTGCGCGGGCAGCTCAAGGCGACGGGCGTTAACCGCCAGAAGCGCCGGGATTCGTCCCATGGGAATCCGGATTTCGGCAAGGCAATCCCCGTATCCAAAATAAGAGTACCAATCCTCGAGGCCGAGAATACCCTCGGTAATCGTTGCCGGGAAAAAACGCACACATAAAGCGGCTATCGTAGGAGGATCGCATTCCTCTTCTTCGAGCAGGAGATCGGTGAGTCCATTAATCAAGGCGCACTCACCGCGATAACCATCAATGGCCGGACGTTCGTCGCTATGAAAATTCCACGACAACCGAGCTTGGCCTTGATGACTCCCCTTATCCGGACCGAAACCCTTCCGCGGCGGCGAATCCTCCTTCAGCTCCTCGACCCGCAGCATCCATGCTTTCCCTTTCCGGCGGGCTGATCCAAGGTACCGACCTTTCTCCCCGCACTGAAGGTAGGTACCCTCGCGCTCCGCTCCGGGAGAAGGCACGACATCGTGCGTATGCGCACCCAGAATAAGAACATCCGGGGGCAGGATTTCCTTGAGATCGCGGTCGCTTGGAAATCCCTCCGGAGCCTTAGCTCCCAGATGCGAAAGCACCACCACGCTGTCGACCTGTTCGCGGAGCGAGAGCAACCGGCTTTCGAAGACCCCGCGCGGGTCCGCCAGATGTCTCCATGCTTCCCGGGTCTGATGCAGACAAAGCAATCCGAAAATTGCCATGACATGCTGGGCAAATTCCACCACCACCACTTCAGGATGGGTTTCCCGCAGCGGCGAATCGGACCGCAAATGACTCAGAACTCGAGGTAATCCCGGAGTGCATTCCACTATTCTTTGGTAGTCCTCCCATCCCCAGTCGAGATCATGGTTTCCGGGAACGGCAAGGTCCACCTTTGCCGTAAGTAGATCCCGATGGGCCCGGGAAAAGAAAGTCCCGCCGTAAAGGGAGGCATCCCGTCGGGAACCTCCCCCATGTTCATCCCCGCCGGAAAGGGTCAGCCAGGAAGATCCCGCCTGGTTCGCCGACGCCTGCCATGCGGGTAAGCGCTTCAAAAGAGGTTCCAGTGCACCATGCGCATCATTAAAATAAAGGATCAGGGGCCCCTTGCCGCCCTTCGCCAAAGGTACCGGTTGTCCACCATCGGCTGGTCGCCAGATCCGGGCACCGCAAGCGGTTTCCCCGGCCTCGGCCCATCCGACAGCTCCCTTCATCTGCTCATCCATCCCCATTATCCCAGCAAAGAAAATTCCATTTCCGTGTTTCGTTCCCGATTTTCCGGAAAATTGGCGGGATACCTGCTCAGCTGCGGGCGTGCATCTGCGTTATTGCAAAATCGCCCTCACGGCGTCGAACGGGCTCTTCCTACTTCTCGTCGTCTTCAATAACCTGACCGACTACGGTTCCAACCTGCTCTATATTCAAAATGTCCTGAATATGAGCACCACTTTCGAAGGCAACGCCGGTATGTGGCGGGCCATTGAGAATCCCTTCATCCACTGGCTTTTTTATGCCACGATCATTTTATGGGAAGTCGTTTCCCTCGGTGCCATCACTTATGGCTCCGTGAAGCTCTGGAAGGCTCGCAAGGAGTCACCGAAGGTTTTTGCCGAGGCGAAGCAATGGGCGGTAGTCGGCCTTACGCTCAGCATGCTGCAATGGTACGTCGCCTTCATTTCCATCGGGGGTGAATGGTTCCTCATGTGGCAGTCCGAAACATGGAACGGACAGGATGCCGCCATGCGGATGTTTCTCATGATGGCGGTCTGCCTCCTTTTCCTGAATCAAAACGAATCATCATGAAAACCAATCTTGCCATTGCTCACGAAGCAACTTTCTGGCCCTTCTTTTCCTGGCGGGAATTTTCCCTTTTGCCCGACCGGGAAGGCGTGGTCGTGATTGTTCCCATTACCGGGTTTACGGACTGGGAACCTTCCCTTCCCCTGGATTTTGAGGAAAACCTCCTGCTTCCCCTTCTGCGCGAGGCCCTGACAGGAATCGATTCCTCCGATCGCTACCGCGTTCTTCCTCCCCAGCGCTTTAACCTTGGAAAAGCAGGCCGCTCCTTCTTCACGGTGGATGCCGAGACCGCCCACCGGGCCCTTGAGGAAATTGTCCGCTCCATACGCGATGCCGGATTCAGCAAAATTCTGTTCCTGAACAGCAATCCGTGGAACGAAGATCTGATCGATTGCGCGGGAAGGGACCTTCGCATCGCCCTTCAGGTTCAGCCTTTTTGTATTAACCTCAGCAGCCTCGGCCTCGACTGGCATTCGGAGGAGGGATTCGCAAAGATCCGCCGGATCGGAGAAGAGCTAAACGGCTCCGGCTCCGATTCCCGCCACTCCGACAAACTGGCCGGGCATTTGGGTTCGCTTCTGGAGGAGGTCAGGCAATTCCGCCGCCTTCCCGACAACGGGACCATTCCCCGCAAAACCGCCGACGAATAATGTATCCAACTTATCGCGACCGCTATCTGCCCGCTCTTTCACGAGCGCAAATCGATTCAATTCCCGAAAAAGAGTGCGCACCGGTGATCGTGCCGGTGGGCGCCGTGGAACAACACGGGCCCCATCTTCCGGTCGGCGTTGACGCCCTTATCGGACAGGCGAGACTGGACTATGCCCTTCCCCGGTTGCCGAAGGATCACCCGGTCTGGGTCGCCCCGGCCATTCAGATTGGAAAGAGCAACGAGCACACTGGCTTTCCCGGTACGCTCATGATTTCCAAAACCGTGCTGCGACGCCAGTTGCTCGCCATCGCCGGCCAGCTGAAGGCATGGGGCTTTTCCTGTCTTTTATTCCTCAATACTCATGGCGGAAACATTCAGGTTCTTAATTACACCCTCCGCGAAATGGAGGAGTCCCTCGGTATGGATGTGCGCAAGCTGCGCGTTGGAACTGATCTCCCTATCGATCCACAGGAAGCCGCTTACGGATTCCACGCCGGGGAAATTGAAACCGCCATTATGTTGGAAATCCTCGACGGACGTCGCCTTGATCTCTCCCTTGCTCCAAGTGAGTTCCCGGCGAAACTTGAAGATAAGGGCCAAATTCGCCCGGAATCCGCTCCGGCCATTTATTCATGGGTTTCTTCCGACATTTCCAAAACGGGTGTCATGGGCAATGCCCGCGCCGCGACCCCGGAAAGGGGAAAGGCCATGATGGAAGCCGAAACCGATTCCCTTGTCCAGCAGATCGTGGCCATTTGTGAGGAGCTGAAAACGCAAGCAACAAAATGAAGAATACGCATTACCTCGATCGCTCCGTCTCCGTTTCGCGATGGGACAATTCCCTTCCACCGCGAATCACCATTGCCCCGGGAGACGCCATTACCATTGAAACCCGTGAAGCCAGCGACGGCCAGGTCCATCCAGGAATGACCTCTGCCGGCTTTGCCACTATCGACAGTGGTCGCATTCACGGCCTCACCGGCCCCATCGCCGTGGACGGAGCCAAACCCGGAGATGTCCTCGAGATCGTGATCGAAGGTTTTGAACACGAGGGATGGGCGTGGACCGGGATTATCCCGGGACTGGGACTTCTCGATACCGACTTCACGGACCACTTCCTTCACATCTGGAAATTGGAAGGCAACGAAACCACTTCGATGCCCGGAACGCGCCTCGATCTCCGCCCGTTCGCAGGGATCATCGGCGTGCAGCGGGCAGAGTCCGGTTCCTTCCGTACCCGACCTCCGGGACCATGGGGAGGCAACATGGATGTCCGCCATTTGACCGAAGGAGCCCGGCTCTTTCTACCCGTCTTCACGGAGGGAGCGGGCCTCTGTACCGGCGATTGCCATGCGTCCCAGGGCGACGGGGAAGTTTCCATCAACGGGATGGAGGCCCCGATGAAAGTCCACTTCACCGTCCAGCTTCATAAAGATAGCCAGTTCGACGCCCCCTTCGCCTTCACGCCCGGCAACCAAGTGTCTTCCCGTTACTCTGCGGGCTCCTGGCTGACCTTTATCGAATCCGATCCGGATCCCCGGGAAGCCGCCCGCCGCATTGTCCGCCGCGCCATTGACTACATCCGCCAGCGCTGCGGGCTTTCCCGGGAGCAGGCTTGTGTCCTCTGCAGCGTTGCCCTTGACCTGAAACTATCGCAAGTGGTCAACGTGCCCATGACCACCGTTTCCGGATATCTCCCGGATGCCGTGTTCACTGGGTAATGCCACCGAGGTAAGACGTCAGGATTTCCATGCGCGCAGACGTGTATTGAATTCCAAGACTCAAAGGCCGGATCGTTTCCGGAAACACGGGCTCGAGAATGGCCGGCCAGCCGGCCATGGAAACCGGCGTTGTTAACGCGAGAAGGCGTTCGCGGAAGGGTTCCGTAAGTTCCGCAACGGGAGGAGACGGACAGGGAACCGCCGGCATGGCCACCATCGAATCCTCGCCCACCGCCGCGAAAAGCCATTCCTTGAATTCCCGGCGCATTCTACCTGCCTGCTCAATCTCCTCCTTCCGCCAGTGGAGCGCCCGTTCGATCCTCCCCCAAACCGCCGGATCATACGCTTTCCGATAGGGCTCCAACCAATCCCGATGCCCTTCGAGGGCTTCGAGGCTCTGCAGAACGCTGAAGGCGGACGGTACTTTTTCCATCCAATCTGAAAGTTCCCGAGAAACGTCCTCGTCGATCTCAATTCCCCTTTCCGCAAAAGCCGCGAGATACCACTCGGCAACTTCACCTTCGCGGCACCATGATGAGGAAAAAGCCCCGATGACCCGCTTTGGTTGCTTTGCCGTCCCTGATTCACGCATAGCTTCCTGCAAGGCCTCGTGGACTGTCCGTAAACAGCTTTTCGAAGCGGCCATAAACCCGACCGTGTCAAAAGAAGGGGCGAGCGGAAAGCATCCTCTTGTCGCAAACCCGGGCACATAGCGGATCCCCCATAAGCCGCAAAAGGCGGCGGGAACCCGAATGGAACCTCCCGTATCCGTCCCGAGCGCAAATGGTACCCATCCTTTGGCTACAGCATAGGCGGAACCGCTGCTGGAACCTCCGCTGAGGCGGTTCGGATCCCGGGGATGGGGACAATTCCCGAAATGCGGATTTTCACCCGAGAGACCATAAGCGAATTCGTTCAATTGCGTCTTGCCGGCACAGACCGCTCCGAGGCGGCGGAGGCGATCCACCAGTTCCGCGTCCCGCTGCGGCACCGGGCGCAGCCTTTCCAGAAAAGTGGAAGAAGCGCGCGTCGGCCAGCCGGCCACATCAAAAATATCCTTCACCATGAATTGCATCCCCTCCAGCGGTCCCGGCTCGGCCGATTCAAGGAATTCCGGCAACCACGCCACAGCCGGGCTTTCCACATCGAAGGGTTCAGAGGCTGCTTGAAAATCATTCATGTAGTTGGTAAACAAAGCGGATTCCGTACCAGCCGCGACGAGTTGTTGGAAAAATCGAATCCATGTTGACGGATCGCGAAATTCTCCCTCGAAATCAGGTATGGACTCCGTGGAAAGAATACTTACGGCGCAAGGACTTGTCCTTCCGCAGCCTCCTTCTCCGGGCGGCAATTACCTGCCCCACCGCCTGTGCGGGAACATGCTCTACCTTGCCGGTGTCATTTGTATCCGCGACGGAGAAATGACCCACACCGGTCAGGTCGGGGAAACCCAGACCGTCGAATCCGGCTACGCCGGAGCGCAGGTTTGCGCCCTTAATGTCCTCGCCGCCATTAAAGGAGCTCTCGGTTCCCTTGACCGCGTAAAGCAGTTCCTTTTCCTGAGTGGCTATGTCAACGCCGTTGCCGGATTCGACCAAAGCCCGCAGGTCATCAACGGGGCGAGCGACCTTTTTGCTGAGGTCTTCGGGGAAAAGGGCAAACATGCCCGGGCCGCCGTCGCTGTTGCCGGCTTGCCGAAAAACTCCACGGTCGAGCTACAAGCGGTGATCGAGTGCAGCTGAGCCCTCACCCTCAGTTTCAGCCGGTACCTGCGGATTCCCGCCGGACCGGATTGCGAAGGCATCCGATCCCCTCAACTTCGACCTCCACGCAATCTCCCTCCGCCAGAAATACCGGAGGAGTTTGCCCGCTGCCGGTTCCTCCCGGGGTTCCGGTCAGGATCACCGTACCAGGAAGCAGGGTCGTGCTTCCGCTGAGGAAACTGATCAGCTGCCCCACCGTAAAGATCATGTCTCCGGTATGCCCTTCCTGCCGAAGCTCTCCGTTCACTCGGGTGCGCAGGCAGAGCTGCTGGGGATCCGGAATTTCTTTTGCCGGAACCAGGTTCGGACCAAGGGGACAAAAGGTATCAAAGGTCTTCCCGCGTACAAATTGACCGCTTCCTTTCCTGAATTGCCAGTCCCGGGCGCTGACATCATTTGCGCAGAGGTAACCGGCCACATATTCGAGCGCCTCCTCCGGACGGCAGTTGCGGCAGGTCCGCCCTATGACGACAGCCAATTCCCCCTCATAATCCACCTCCTCGGCCGCAAGGGTGACGGGAATTTCGATCGCGTCCCCGTCGCCGATGACCGCCGCTCCCTGCTTCATGAAAACAAGGGGATATTCCGGCAGGCTCGCCCCGATCTGCCGGGCATAGCTGCGGTAATTGAGTCCGATGCCGAAAACGGCGGGGACAAGGCTTTCGCGCGGAAAATTAGTAGAAATTATAGCAGGATTTTGCATACAATTTCTACTTAAAGGTCTCGCGCGGCCCGTTCCAGCTGTTCAATGTAATCAGCCACATAGGCGTGCTTTTCGATCGCCTGAGCTTCCCTTAGAAACCGCAAGGCCTTACGGTATTTTTTCTTCCCTACATGAAGACGGCCAAGGGCCAAAAGGGCCTCCACGCGGACTTCCTCAACCTGGACGGCCCTCTCATATTGAAGAATGGCCTTCTCCGTCTCGCCGGTATTCCGGTAATAATCACCAAGGCCGATGAGCGCGGACCCGTTCATCGGGTCGAGTTCGAGAATACGCTCCAGCAGCTCAGCTGCCTCCTCGCGATCGCCCGCGGCAAGGGCCAGTTGGGCCTCGAAGTTCAGGGCCTGCAACTCCTGGGCCGTGGATAGCTCTTCCCCGAGGGTTTCTCTCACTTTCCCGAGAAAGGCCTGCGCTGGCTCGGTGGACCCCCGTAACGAAAGATTCTTTACTATTTCGAGAAGGCGATCCGCTCCCGGCTCTCCGCGCTCCATGGAGGCTTCGTACGCATTTACGGCGAGGGAGGGCATTCCTTCATTGAGGTACAGATCTCCCAGAAGGAGGAGGCTTTCCACGGAAGCCGATCCCTTCCGAGCCACCCATTCGAGGTTGGCCGCGGCATCCATGTTCCGTCCCTCCCCTAAAAAAGCGTTCGCCTGCATAAGCCATAGACTGGTGTCCGCCGGATCCTCGGCGATCAATTCATCAAGCAGGGCAAGGGCCGCATTGAGCTGGTTTGCGTCGAGGAGGGCGTTTACTTTCCCGATCTTCCAGTCTTCGCTTTCCGGTTGAAAGACCAGGGCCTGGTTGTAGGCCGCCAGTGCTTGTGTCGGCTTATCTAGGTTGAGGTAGGAATACCCGAGGAGCCCCCAGACAATTCCACCGTTCGCTCCCAGTTCAAGAGCCTTGGTCAGGACCGGAATTGCCTCCGCGTGGTTTCCGGCCTGAACTCTTACCAGCCCGAGGTTTTGAAAGGCTCTCCGGAAAGTGGGAAAACGATCGATTGCCTTCCTGTACATTCTAGCGGCTTCCGCAGGCGAACCGGTCTGCAGGTGCAAGCTTCCTAAAGTATAGTCGAGGGCCGGGCTGTATTCGCCTTCCCCTTCGGCAATATAGTCCTCGATGGCGCCTATAGCCGCTTCGGGATTCCGCTGCATCATGGGAGCGATTTCCTTGAAGAGCGCCTTCTCATCGGAATTGATACGCGGATTCACTTGCCCGTCGAAGGCGTAGCTGCCCGTAAACCAATTGACGAATTCCGGGTTACTCCACGTGTTTTCCTTCAGCTCATATGGCTGGGCCGAGAGGCAGCCACCCGCGAGAAGGACCGGCACAAAATGCCGGAACTTTCGTTTCAGTTGTCGTGTATTCATGTTCTCATTTCCTGCTCGGGGATTAAAAACGAAATCCGATCGGGAGGACATAACGCGCCTTGACCACCTCTCCGTTTTTGCGCGGTGGTGTCCACTTCCATTGCCGGAGAGCCTGGCGCGCCGGTTCCTCAAGGGTCGAATGGGAACTTTCGATGATCCGCCGAACCGTGGTGTTTCCCGACTCATCAATCATGATTTCCGCCCGTACCATTCCCGAAATGCGTTCCCGGCGAAAACGCGAGGGGGGATTCATTTTTACCTGCCGGATAGGCGTCGGTAGCTCATCAAGATCCTTCACATTGAAAAGCTCCGTTTCCAGCGCGGCGTCCGGGGAAAGGGCAAAGGTCTCCAATCCCGCCGATCCGGCGACCGCGTCCCCGATTCCGGGATTCAAGGCCAATTCCAACTGGGCAAGATTCATCTGCGGCGGAGGTGGGCTCATTTCCGGCGGCGGCTTCTCCGGCGGCGGCTCTTCCGGGGGCTCCTCGATTTCCGGTGGCGGCGGTGGCGGTGGTTGAACGACGTCGAAAGAACGCACCTTTTTTTCCTCCCGTTCAAGGTTGCTCAAAATCTGGCTGAAAGGAACAACAAACAGCATTGCCAGGCTTAGCAGCCCGCCGAAAACAAGGGAACGTCCGCGCACCATCGCTCTTCAGTCCGTGGCCACGTTCACGGCCTTTGCTCCTGCAAGCTTGGCCTCATCGATCACGCGGACGAGGAGATCCGTCGGCACCGTTTTGTCGGCTTGGACAATCACCGGCATGTCTTCGCGCTGCGTCAGGCGGCGAACCGTCGCCCTTACCCCCGCCGGTCCAATTTCCCGTCCCCCGTAGACCACTTTGCGGTTTGCCGTAATGGCAATGAGAATACTGTTTTTTTCGAGGTCGCGGGCGGAGGCCGCTTCCGGCTTGTTGACATCCACGCCGGTCTCTTCAACAAAAACCGTCGTCACAATAAAGAAGATCAGGAGGATGAAAACCATGTCGATGAGCGGCGAGATATTGATCTCATCGCTCCCTTCTTCCGTTCCCGAATAATGGCGTTTAATACTCATGATGCGCGCAGGTGTCGTTGGCGTTGAAAAGACTGCATGGCGACGATTTCCAGCTGGTTAAGGAAAACCTCGAACTTCTCCCGACGCCGCTTGACGAGATTAAGCAGCACGTAACCGGGGATCGCGAGTACGAGGCCGGTCTGCGTTGTGATGAGCGCTTCCGATATCCCCCCGGCCACGAGATCAATGGTGTTGCCGCCGCTGCTGGCCCCAAGGCCGGCAAAAGTGGTCAGCATGCCCGTCACCGTTCCCAGCAGGCCGGCGAGCGGTGCGGTCCCGACAAAGACGGAAGCCATGCGTAAGCGGCCATCGATTCCGGATAGATGAAGCGACCGGAGTTGTTGGATCCGTCGGCGGATATCCGTATCCGAAAGAACCTCTTCCCGAACGTATCGGACCATCTCACCGATGGGCCCCTTCGCTTCATCGAGCCGATCCACCCAGGCGGACCAACGATTGATATCCGACTGTTCTGAAACTAGCTTATCGAGACTGAAATAAATATCGAGAATGGATGTATAGATAAACAATCCCAGAAGCGAAAGCGGCATCATCAGCCAGCCCCCGTCGCTCCAGGTTTTCCAGGCGGTTTCCAAAACGGTCTCCATCTTAACTCCGCGCCGCTTAGGCAGCCTCCTTGCCATCGTTTTGCGCGGAAACCCCATTGACGAAGCTCATGGCGTTTGACTCCAGCGAGGCCATGATGGCTTTTGTTTTCCGGTTGAGGATGGCATGAAGAATCAGGGAAGGAATCGCGACGATAAGACCGAACTCCGTCGTGACGAGAGCTTCTGAAATCCCGCTGGAGAGGGACTTGGCATCACCGGTCCCAAATATTGTAATGAGTTTGAAGGTATTGATCATCCCCGTAACCGTTCCCAGAAGTCCAAGAAGGGGTGCCGTTGCTGCGGTGACCGCGATTACCGGCAACAGGCGGTCCACCTTCGGCCGGGTCTCGACAATCTTTTCCAGAAGAATCTCCTCAAGGAGTTCCTTTGATTCCCTGGCGTTGGAAATTCCCGCCGCCAGCATTCCCCCCGCCGGTTCGGGCAATTCCTTCGCCCGCGCGAGGGCTTCCTTCTTCTTCCCGCCGCGGACGAGGCCAACCAGCTCGCGGATGACCGACGGGGACGCCGAGCGGATCCCCAGAAGCTCGAAAGATTTAAAAATGGCGATGACAAGGGATAACGCAGCCGCAAAAAGGATCGGATAAATCCAGATGCCGCCTTTGAGGATATGTTCAGGCAGGCTTTCCTTCGTCGATCCCATGGCAATCGCTTTGCCCAGGGTCGGGTCGAGAGGTAAACGTCCCTGTCCTCCCCCGGCAAAGTCAGCCACTTCCGCTTCATAGGGCCCCGCTTCCATCAGAACGGGAATGTCCGTATCGCCGCGGAGGGAAATACCGCTGTTTTCTCCGCCATCGCTGAAATACGAGGTGGGACCATAAAGAAAGAATTGTCCATCGACCAAGCCGCCATCCTCACCGATGATTTGCCCCTCGATCACCGCTCCGCCCATCAGCGTTTGCAATCGGGAAAGACCGAGTTCTATCCCTTCCATTTGCCGCGCGAGTTGCTCCTCCAGCGTGAGCGAGGGGTTGTCAACAGCGACGAGGGCGCGATCAAGTTCCTCCCGGTAGCGGCTCAGTTCGCTTGGCGCCGCCCGCGTTTCCAATCCGCTGAGGTATTCCGTGACCAGACCGCTAAGGTAATCAATCTCCTCCTCGCGCGCATTGATATCCGCCTCAAGGGAATTCAGGTCCATCCCTCCCCGATCGCGCAGTCGCTGGTTGCGTTCATCCTTGCGCCGCAATTCGAGTACCTCTGCCTCAAGCGCGCTCCGTTTCTTCGAAAGAGGAACTTTCTCCGCCCCAATTTCTTTACGAAGCGAGGAGAGACGCGAAAGAGCCTCTTTGATCGTTTCCTCCGGGGACATTCCCTCCCTCGGATAAGCCCCCGTGGAAAGGGGAAACAGCGACAGGAGTCCAAGTAGAATCGTGACTAATTTCATATAGGTTAAAAATCCTCAGGAATTCCTTAATCGGAAGTGATCGAAGCGGGTACCGGGGAAAAGGCAGCCTCCCGCGTGCCTTTGTATATCTCGATAAGAGCGGTGATCTCCTCTTCGGCCGAGGGGCTTTTCTCCCATTGCCACCCATCTGTAGCCGGAAAACCAATTCCCGCATGACCTCCGCTTTTGTCCGCGAAGTAGGCCCCGGCAAGGCCGAAATACAGAGTTTCCACTTCCATTTGCCGGCCCTCCATATTCCGGATTTCCACCTCCCGCAGGATGCCGCCGTTGAATTTGTCCGCAAAGTTCAGCAAACCAACCACCGCTTGCAATCGCGCCGTGATGGCGAGCCCGGTTTTTTCCTCACCTTTCGGAATTCGCTCGTACAGCTTTCTGGTCTCCTCCTTCAGAGGTTCCGGCAAGCGCTGATAAAAATGGAGCATATTCTTCTCCAGCAGCTCAAGAGGTTTCCTGATGCTCTCAACAGCCGCCTTCAGCTCTCCCCGGCGCTCGTTCATTTCGACCCTTTTCGTATCCAATTCGTCAAGACCTTCTTCCGCTTCCCGGATGCGCTTTTGCAGCCGCTCCTTTTCCGTCTCCAGAAGCTTGATCTGGTCCTTCAGGATTTCTTTCTCCTCTGCCCAGGCATTGGCTTCGCGCGAAATTTCGTTTTCAAGTCCAACCCACTCCCGCAGAGCTTCCCGCGTCCTCTCGGGAGACTCGCCCGCCTGGCCAGCCAAAGATGGAAGTAACGACAGCAGAATCGTCAGGACCTTTGTTTTTCCAGAATACTTCAGCTTGGTGATATTCGTCTGATTCACTCTTGGCTACCAAGCGGTAACCATGCCAATTTGCGCAAAGGTTTGCATTGTTCCAATGCCGTTTAATCTCCCCCATTGCTTTCCACGTTTGTTGGAGACCGTTCGGTGGACAAATTTCCTCAAAAGGCCCAGGAAAACCAATAAAACCTTCGGGCTCCTTCGGTTTTCCACTTGCTCAACCACAACCAAGAGGAAACCCGTTTTTTTGTTTTCTTTACGGACCGTTTCTGCCGCAGGCACATGGCCGGGGGTATCCTGCACCACCTGAGACTGCCTTTCAAAAGCATTTGCTGCTGCGGAGGTTGCGCCTCTTGCCATTTCCGACCATCCCCTTACCGTTGTAATAAGTTCAACCGAAACAAAAAGAGGACTGATTATGAGTACTGTTACCAACACCCGCACTGAAACCTGCAGCCAATGCAAATTCTGGAATGCTTCCACCGCCGATGAGGGGGAATGCCGCCGGCAACCGCCACAGGCCATTTCCTTTAGAGTCGGGGATGACTTAAAATTCGAGACGCGTTTTCCGGTTACCGCAAGCGACGACTGGTGCGGCGAATTTGCGCAAAAATAGCGGCTTTCGATTCCTTTCTCAGCGGTCGTCGTTCGCGGCGGCCGTTTTTTTGCCTTTTCCTATTGCAATTGCGTCTCATTACCGCCTAATGTAAACGGTCATGACAACGGAACAATTGGATGCGGCACTTGGTCCGGTGGCGGCGAAGGACGGAGGATTGGCGGACAGCCTTCTGGATTTGCGGGAGGCGGCACTGCGGCGGCAGGATGCGGGCCAGTGTTTGAAGTGCTATTTCCGCATCCACGGGCGTGCTGCGGAAAAAGGCGAGGGAGCGCTGACGCCCTTGCGGACCTGGTTGGAGACCCACCTCGAGGTGGTGGCGCGAGACCACGAGGAACAGGAGCTTGAACGCGTGCCACTCTCCCTCCACAGCGCTAGCCTTGATGATTTCTGTCAGGAAATGCTGCGGGAATTCCGGGAAAACCGTTGCTATGCGCACCCTTCCATCGAGTTAAGCCTGGCTTTCAAATCGACCTCGGCCGCATAATCCGGCCATGAGCGATCCGGCAGAGGCGCGCCACGAGGAATTTCTTGCTGCGGCGGAAGCACACTGGACGGCCGCCGGGGGAAAATTGACCTTTGTCCGCCGACTTCTTTGTGAAACCATTCCGTGCCTGGACCACGCCTTCGACGCGGAACAGCTTCTGCACGCGATACAGGAAAAGGACGCCATGGTCTCCCTTTCCACCATTTACCGCTCGCTCCGGTCCCTCTCGGCGGCCGGTCTCCTCGACGAAGTGAAAGGTCCCGGCGGTCGCCGTTTTTTCTCTCTTCCCCGCACCGCGGACCAAAGTTCCAGCCACCTTGTCTGCACCGACTGCGGCAAGGTCTTTCCCCTCGACAATCCCTGCCTTGGGCTCCGCGAAAGCCAGGCGATCCGGCGCAAAGGCTTTCGTCCCAAGGCAGTCCGCCTCCGCGTCGAGGCTTCCTGCGGGGTTGAGGGCAAAGATAACGGCTGCCCCCACGAGCAGAAGTGACCCGAGCAGGAACCGGCAATCTGCACAAAAAAGCCCCGCCTCCCAGCTGGCGGGGCTTATCCGGCTTTAGAAGCCGTTGGGGTAGTAAGCACAACAAAAAAGCTTTTTAACAACATCGTAAGTATAGCACCCGGGGATAGGAAAAATCCTCCGAAATTTGGGAAATATTTCGTTATTACTGGGATAGCGTACCAGCACTGCGGGCATGCTCCCTTCTGTAAAGAGATGGCCTCAATCCGGTCTGTCGTTTGAAGAAAATGCTGAAGTCCTTCAAATCTCCGAAGCCACAGGCAAACGCGATATCGGTCATGGACCACCTGGAGTGGACGAGCAGGCGACGGGCATGTTCCAGCCGGTGCCGCTGAATTTCCACAAACGGCGTCCGTCCGAGGCTCTCCTTGAAGCGTCGATCAAGAAGGCTGCGCGAGGCCCCCACCGCGAGGGCTAATTCTTCCGCTGTGCGTATCTCCTGAGGATTGGCCCGAATCACCCCGATCGCACGGGAGACGAGGGAATCCTCCACGGCCTCGGTTTCGGTGGAAGCCCGCACGACAACGCGCTCGGGAGGGATCCGGAAGACCTGTTCGGACGGTTCCTCCC
>CAYFRH010000011.1:16054-36824 GCA_964345345.1 uncultured Puniceicoccaceae bacterium
AAATAGGAGGCTTTCGTGTGGCGGTAGCTGCGACGCAAAAGGAGGGAAGACACCTTCCGGATCCCGTTGCGACGCAATTCCTCGGTAAACCCCTGTTGCCGAAGTAGGGAAAAGGGACGGTTCCGCATGCCTTTGAATGCAAAGTTTGGATAACCTCGTTCCAACATGTGCCACGCCATGAGCCGGCCCGTTTCGTAGTCGTCGTTGACGACCGTATGCACTGCATAGCGGCTTTTCCGCGGCAGTTCATGAATGGTGACAATTTTCGCCCGCTCCAGCGACGGGATCTGTTCCGTGGGGGGATCACTGTGCGCGATGAATCCGTCCGCCTCAATTTCCCCGAAAAAGGACCGGTGAATGGCCGGCAACCCGAGCGAACGGAGCAACTGCCAGTCCGGTTTTTCGCGGACGTAGGCGAGAATGCCCGCAAGGACCTGGCGGTCGTAGTGCAGGTCTGTGCCAAGCAGGATGGCGATGCGCCGTTTCGGCCGCTCGATTTCCCGATTCGCCGTTTTATTGCGGGCGGCTCTCATTTCCCCTTCCCGAAAAAGCGGGAAACCAGCTTTCCGGTTTGTGTCCAGCCTGCACCTTTGGAATCGCGGAGAGCAAAGCCGGTCTCCGCAATCAAGGTCGCGTACCCGGCGGCAAACATTTCCGGATCAGCGAAAGGGCGGCCCCTCCGAACCTGTCCCGTGTGCTGGCTGGCATTGACGCCCCGACGAAAGGGGAAGACAAGCGTCGCTCTGGTTTTACTCGTGAGAAGCTTTCTTATCAGAGGAATCCGCTCTGACAAGACTTGCCCCGGACGGGTGGCCTTGACAGCTTTACCCAATGTCATCCGCCAAGCGTAAACAAATCGCCGGTCTGCTCCTCGCCACCCTCGGTGTCGCCATGGTCGTCATCGGTCTCGTAGGAGGAATGGCCCCGCCCGTCCTTACCGGGATCGGCTTTTTCGTCACGACATGGGCCTTCCTCGCCCCCGAGGAGCAGGAGTAAGCCTCAATCCTTCGTCCCGTAAAGTTCAGACCAGAGCTTCCGGGCCTCGCCAAGGCGTCCCTCTTCGGCAAGGGAGGTTCGCAACAGCGCGCTCTCCCGCGTTGAGGAATGCAACGCCGCTTCCGGCTCCGCGCCTTTCCCGAATACCGCCCGGACCGCGTCCGCATGATCCTCTGCAAGCCTTGAAGCTGCCGCGCGACCGATTCCCGGCAGGCCGAGGGCTTGCAGGAAGCTAAGCAACCCGGCATGGCGACTCGCCTCCACAGCTTCCAGAAGGGAAGCGGTCCGCCGTTCCGCGAAACCGGGCAGTTTCCGCACATCCGAGGTCCTAAGGCTGTAGAGGTCCGCCGGAATCTCCACCAACCCAGCCCGGCTGAGTTTGCGCAGGGTCGCTTTTCCGATTCCCCGCAATGGCAACACGTCCGCGTAGTGGCAAAGGCGTGCGAAAGCACGTCGGGAACAGTCCCGGTTCCGACACTCGTACCTGTCTCCGTGGACAAGGGCTTCGCCGCATCCGGGGCAGGATTCCGGAAATGAGTACGGGGAGCTTGTCGGCTTCCGCGAGGAGGCATCCCGCTCCGTCAGGGTGGGGATGATATCGCCGGCGAGTTCCACTCGAACCCGGTCGCCTTCGCGTAAATCCATGGCCTCGACGAAAGCGCGGCTGTGCAGAGCAGCGTAGCGAATCTCCCGGCCCGCGAGGGCAACCTTTTCCAGCCTCGCCATGGGGGTGACGTTCCCCGTCCGGCCAATACGAAGGAAAATTCCCTCAAGGTTTGTCCATGTCCCGGGATTTTCCCATTTCCACGCCACGGACCACCGCGGGGCTTCCCGGTTTGCTCCAAGCTCATTCCGCAAAGCGGTCGATTCCACTTTGATAACAAGGCCGTCCGTCGGCAGTTTCCATTTTGCCTTTTCTTCTTCGGACGCAATCAAGGTATCGAAAACCCGCGACTTCGGCAGGTTTTCCCATGCCGGAGAGAGGACCGGAACGTTCCAGCTCCGCAGTCGGTCTCGAAAGGCGCCTTGCGTAGGAGGAGCTCCCTTCCCTTTTCGCACCTCTCCCCATCCGAAAATGACGCAACGCAAAGGTCGGGACCGGGTAACTTCCACTTCCTCCCGAAGCAATCGCCCCGCGGCAAAATTCCGTGCAGTGGCAAAGGGCGCTTTGTCCTCCTTTTTCCGGGCCGCGTTGATCGCGGCAAAGGAGTCCAACGGAACATAAACCTCGCCGCGCAGTTCCAGCAAGGTCGGTGCCTCCGCGTTTTCGCCGTCCAGCCGCTCTGGAAACCCCTGTACGCTGGCGCGGAAAACCGTCGTCACGTCCTCTCCCCGCACCCCGTCCCCGCGCGTAAGGACCCGGACAAGACGACCGTTTCGAAACCAGACGCTCACGGCAATACCGTCCACTTTCGGCGCGATATGGAAACGCACAGTTGGTTTCGCCTCCCGGCAACGTTCCAGAAAAGCACTCAATTCCTCTTCGTCCCGGACCTTAGCAAGGCTCCGCATGGGGGTGTAATGCGCGAAACCGTCCTCCGCCGTTAATGCCGCCGTTGCCGCCGGTTCCGGTTCCCCCGCCTTTGCCTGCAGACGCCGCAGTTCGCGCTTCAGCGCATCATAGGCCGTGTCGCTGATCTCCGGTTCCGCCTTTTCATGATAGAGGTGGTCGTGATGCGCAATCAACGCCTTCAGCCGGGCAAGCCGCGAAGGTTCCTCAGCCTCCGAGAGCGCAGGCAGAAAGAAAAGAAACAATGGCCAGTAGGAAAGGATGAATAGAAGGTTCCGCATACGACTAATCCTTTCGTAGCGAAACGGCCGCGACAAGTTTCACCATTACCTGATTTCAGGTAGATTATGCAGCAACTTCCCAGAAAGGATTGCGGCCTTTCAAACCCCGTGAGAGATCTATTTCTCCGGAGCCCGAGACGGGGCCGCGGAAGCGCCCGCTTCGGGCTACCCTATTAGGGCCGTTGGCACACTCCGGCCCCAGGCCCCAAACCCGGCCCCCGACGCTACCCATCAATCTGCGCCGCGGCGATTGACCACGACTTCGGTCGGCCAGGCCGCCGCCTTGAGTTCGAGGAGGTACCGCGCGGTCGCGGCGATATCGGCAGGATCGATGTACTCATTTCCCGCGACACCGGTCATCGCCGTGGCCACCATGGCGGGGCAAATGGCGGCGGCGCGGATCCGTGTCTGCACTCCCTCGTCGGCCAGGGCCTTGGTCAGCCCCATCATGCCGTGTTTGGAAGCGGCATACAATCCTGTCCCGGCCCAGGCGTCCACTCCACAGACGGAGGAAATATTCAGAATCGCCCCGCGGATGGCGTCCGCGTCGACGGGTTCGTTCCGCTCCATCCACTTCCATGATTCGCGCGAACACCAGTACGCGGAATAGAGGTTTGTCCGCATCACCTTGTCGAACAGCTCTGTATCGGAATCCGCGATACGCGTGCCCATGGCACCCATCCCGGCATTGTTGACGAGAACGTCGATGCGCCCAAAGGAAGCGCCCGCTTCCGCAATGAGATTTTGGCAATCCTCCTCGGAGGCGACATCACATTGCACAGGAAGAGCTTGCCCGCCATACCTTTCTTCAAGATGCCGGGCCACGGTTTCGTTTTTCTCCTTCCGGCGGCCACAGACAACCACCTGCATTCCCATGGCGGCGAATGTATCAGCGATGGATTCGCCGATACCACTGTTGGCGCCGGTCACGACGGCGATTTTTTTATCCCACTGCATGGTGCAATCTTGCCACACTCCCTCCCCGCACGCAAGTTCCCTCCCCATGGCCGCTTTTTTAACCAATCCCGCCCTTCCCGGCTTTCATCCCGACCCCTGTCTGTGCCGCGCCGGCAACGATCTTTATTTAGCCACCAGTACTTTTGAATGGTTTCCGGGCGTATGCGTTTACCACAGCCGCGATTTTCGCAATTGGCGTCTGCGGGCGCGCCCTCTTGACCGCCGCAGCCTTCTCGACCTCGTCGGCGTTCCCTGTAGCGGCGGCGTCTGGGCACCTGCACTCAGCTGGCACGATGGCTACTTTTGGCTCGTCTACACGAATATGCAACAGTTCGAAGGACGGTTCAAAGACCCTCGTAATTTTCTCATTTGCGCACCCACCATCGACGGGCCGTGGACGGAGCCGGTCTTTCTCCACGCAAGCGGATTTGATCCGTCCCTTTTCCATGACGAGGACGGGCGCAAGTACCTGCTCAGCCAGCGATGGAATCCCTTCCGCGAAAACCGGTTCGATGGCCTTCTCATCCAGGAATACGATCCCCGCGCCCGAAGCCTGCTCGGAGAGCCCCGGCTTCTCTTTGCGGGAACTGACCTTGGGGTTACGGAAGGTCCGCATCTCTTCCGCCATCGTGGATGGTATTTTCTCGTCTGCGCGGAGGGCGGCACCGGTTGGGACCACGCCGCTACCCTCGCGCGCTCCCGCAGTCTTGAGGGACCGTGGGAGGTGCATCCGGAAAACCCCCTCCTCACGAGTGCGGACGATTCCGAGCTGCCCCTGCAGAAGGCCGGCCATGCTTCCTTTGTCGAACTGCCCTCGGGCGAATGGTACCTTGCCCACTTGTGCGCGCGTCCCCTTAAAGAGGAAGGTCGGCGCCTTTGTCCTCTTGGACGCGAAACAGCCGTGCAGCGTATCCAGTGGGGCGATGATGACTGGCCGCGCCTCGCGCAGGGGGGACGGCATCCGCAGGTCTCCGTTCCCGCCCCGGAACTGCCCCACATGGAGGAAACGGAAATCCCCGAGCGCCGCCATTTTGAGGGAGACAAGCTTCCCCCGGAATTCCATAGCCTCCGCGTTCCCCTCAGCGCGAGCTGGGCAAGCCTGCACCACCGGAACGGCTGGGTCCGCCTCTACGGGGGGCAAAGCCTCTCTTCTGCGTTCCGGCAAAGCCTGCTCGCCCGCCGCATTCAGCACTTCGAATGCCGGTGCGCCACCCTCATTGAGTTTCGGCCGCGCGACCTTTTCACCGCCGCGGGGCTGATTCTCTATTACAATCTCCGTAATTGGGCCTGCCTGCAAATCGCCTCTACCCACGGTGAATCCGCCTGCCTGCGACTCCTGCATGCCGAGAACAGCAAATCCCCGGAAATTCTTCATGAAGAACCCCTTCCCTCCATGAAGAACCGGTTGGTTCTTCAATTGGTCATTGAGGAGGCCCGCGTCAGATTCAGCGCCGGAAATCCGGAGGAGGAAACGCCGCCCCAATCCATAGGTTCCCCCCTTTCCTTTGCCCACTTTTCCGACGATTTTGTGGAGGGTTGGGGCTTCACCGGTGCCTTTGCCGGAATTTGTTGCCAGGATCTTGCCGGCCAACATCATCCTGCCGACTTCAGGTGGTTCGATTATTGTCATTCCTGAATCTTTCGGACAGTCTCTCCTCATGCCAATCGGGGCCACGGTTTCCGACCTTCATCTCTTCAGCCATCACTCCCGCTACAATGACTACCTGCGGCAAATTCATCGGACCGCCGCAGAGGTGGAAGTGTTTGTTCTCAATGGAGATATCTTTGACTTTAAGTGGTCGCGGCACGGCATTTTCAGCCGCTCCGTCCTCGCCGCCCGCCGTTTCCTGACCGAACTTTGTGAAACCCATCCCCATTGCCATTTCGTCATTATCCTCGGAAATCACGATGCCGTCCGTCCGTGGATTACCGCCCTTGATGAGCTCGAGGAAAGCGTGCTCAACCTCGAATGGCACGAATTTGCGGTTCGCCTTCAAAACCGGGTTTTCCTGCACGGAGATGTCATTCACGCGGGTTCTACCAATGCGGCCCTCCGCCGATTCCGCTCCCGCCTGCGCGAACCGGCCAACGGCCATGCCCTGCAACGTTTCGCCCACGGGGCCGTCCACCGCAGTAGAGTTCCGTGGATGGCTTTCCGCCTCCTCCCCAAGCGGGTCCTCGCCGCCCGTATCCTCGCCTACCTTCGCCATGAAGACTGGCTAAAGGATGGCAATGTCCGGGACATTTATTTCGGCCATACCCATTCTGACTTCGAAGATTTTCACTACAGAGGATTCGCCTTTCACAACTGCGGCTCGGCCACCCACGGCGGTCGGCTCCGGGTCGTCGATTTCCCCATCCCCGTCCGGAGGCAATGATGACCGGTTTATTCAAGAGTGATGATCAGGAACGTTTCCACCGCCACCGCGAACGTATGGTGGAGGAACAGCTCGTCGAGCGCGGCATCCGTCAGGAGCATGTCCTCCAAGCCATGCGCGAGGTGCCGCGCCACCGCTTTGTCCCGCCGGAGCAGCGCCACCTTTCCTACGCCGACGGCCCCCTCCCCATCGGCGGGGGCCAGACCATCTCCCAACCCTACGTCGTCGCCGCCATGACCGAAGCAATCGATCCGGCGCCCGGTCGACGCATCCTCGAGATCGGGACCGGCAGTGGATACCAGGCCGCCGTTCTCGCCGCCACCGGCGCGGAGGTGTTCACCATCGAGCGTATCCCCCAACTGGCCGATTCCGCACGAAACCTCCTTGAGGAACTCGGCTATGACCTGCATTATCGAGTTGCCGACGGTACCGTAGGCTGGCCGGAAGCGGCGCCCTTTGACGGTATCCTTGTCACCGCCGCCCCGAAAGAACTACCCCGGGCCTTCATCGAACAGCTCGGCACCGGGGGCCGGCTCCTTATTCCTGTCGGTTCCCTCGAACAGACCTTGTACCGCTATGAAAAGCAGTCCGATGGGCATTTGCGTTCCGAGCCGCTCTTCAGCGTCCGTTTTGTACCGTTGCGGGAAGACGAATAGGGCGCTCGTCTTCCCTTTCTGAATATTGACATGCCGAAATTCCGGGGTTGACCCGTTCCAGAATCTCGAAATCCGCCCTTGCCAGCGTCGGAAGGCGCAACAATTTCTATCTTCAGGGATGAAACGCCACCTCAGGAATTACTTCTCTTCCCACAGCCGTACCGCCCAATTCCTTCGCTTTGCCACGGTTGGGGCGAAGATCTCCGCCATCGACGCCGGCGGAGTCTACCTGCTCCCGTTTCTTTTCGGCATGAACCTCTATGTGGCGCGGCTGATTTCCCTGTCCAGCGCCATTCTCATCGGGTATTTGCTAAATCGCTACTTCACCTTCGGTCACATACACCGCGGACCATTCTTTCGCCAGATGGCCGGACATGTCGGGGTATTTGTCATGGGAGGCCTGATCAACTACGGCGTCTTCAGCATGCTGGTGGAACTCGGACATCGCCTCATCGAGGGCAAACTCTACTTGTCCCTTCTGCCGCTTGCAGCGCTCTGGGCGGGCGGGCTCGTCGGGATGAGCTTCAACTTTGTGTTCAGCAAGCTTCTGATCTTCCGGCATGGACGACGCCGTCCTGACCCGAACGCGAACCCCATGAGGGAGATGGTCCCCACCGCAAAGGCGGAAGGCAACCGCTGAACGGGGATGATGCTCCGCCTACTGGCACGTTTCCTTCGAATCCACTGCACCTGCTTTTTCGGATCGTTTTCGAAGCGGGGGCGTCGGGTGGCTCCCCTTGGCCCGCGGCGGCTCTTCTTTCTTTTCTTTCTCTTTCCCGCGGGTCTGGTTCTGCAGTTGGTACACTGGATCGGCTTTCTCCTTGATGACCTTCTTTTCCTTCGCCACCGGCGAGAGCCACTGGAAAGACCGCTCTTTATCACTGGACTGCCCCGCAGTGGGACCACTTTTGTACATCGCCTCCTTGCCGAGGACCGACGAACTTTCAGCACTTTTGCTACGTGGGAGGTCATCCTCGCGCCCTCGGCGACGGAAAAGGTGATCCTCCGCGGGCTCGCGGGACTGGACAATCTGGCGGGCGCCCCGCTGCGGCGTCTGGTCCGGTCCAGCTGCCGGCGCTTCGGCGGGGAATTCGGAGAAATTCACGAGGTGGGCCCCGAGGCGCCGGAAGAAGATTACCTATGTCTGCTTCCGGCCGCTGGCTGCTTTCTGCTCGCCCTCGCCTTTCCCTCGCAGAAGGAGTTCTGGCAACTGGCCGACTTTTCCTCCCTTTCTGATTCTCTCCGCCGGGACCTCCTCCAATATTATCGGCGCTGCCTGCAGGCCCACCAGCTCGTCCGCGCAAAAGGACGCCCCATTCTCAGCAAAAACGCGGCTTTTGCCAGCTGGGTCCCGGCTCTGCACAACGAATTTCCCGATGCGGCCTTTCTTTTTTGCATTCGCGATCCGGAGAAGGGACTGGCCTCCCAACTGAGTTCCATTGCCCCGGCGCGTACCCTTTTCGGAGCTGATCCGGATGGCCTGCTGGCCGCCAGCGAGTTTCCGGAAGTCTTCACCAGAGGTTATCAAGCCCTTTCCGGGCAATTCCGAAAGGAGGCGACGACCCCGGCTTCCTTTGCCGTTGTCGACCAGGAGGACCTGCGCGAGAATGCCGGTACCTGCTTGCGGGAGGCGCTCAGACACTTGGAAATCCCCGTCGGTTCGGAATCGGAAAGGACGCTTGCCCGGGAATCCCGGCGAGGGACGCCCCATCAAAGCCGCCACCGGTACCGAGCTGGCGACTTCCCGGTCGATATGGACGCCTTTCTCGCTGAGGTACGGCAATCCTATGAGCATCTTCGCGCACACCGCGTGCGAGCAAAACCTTGACCCTGCTTCCTTCGCTGGCGTTTCTGACGCTATGCTCGATCCTCAAAAGCTCCGAGTGGCTATTTTTTCCGACTCCATGCCCGAACGCAATGGAGCCGGAGCTTACTACCACGATCTCCTCGCCCAGCTCGAGTCCAGGATTGAGGAGGTGCGGATTTTTCAACCGGCACGCAAATCAAGATTTCTCTTTCTCGCCCTTCCGCTCCCGGGAGATTCGACCCAGAAACTCATCACTCCCAACGTTTTCCGGCTGCGAAAGGCATATAAAAAGCTGCAGCCGCACCTTGTCATCGCGGTAACCCCGGGTCCATTCGGCATGCTCGGGCTCTGGTATGCGCGCCGCGAAAAAACCAGCTTTCTGACCGCTTTTCATACCCATTTTGAGGAACTGGTGAAGCTGTACGGAGACTCTTTTTTCTTCCGCCTCTCCCACCGCTACCTCGTCTTCATCAACAAGATTTTTTGCACGCGCAGCCGGGCCGTTCTCGTCAACAACGGGGATTTGGTGAAGACCGTGAAGGATTTGAACGCACCGGCCGTGGAAATCATGGGGACGCCCCTTCCCCCCATGTTCCTGCAAAAAGAGCAACACCCGCCGCCGACACCGTTTCGCCGCGTCCTCTTCGCCGGTCGCCTCGCACCGGAGAAGAACCTACCTGCGGTCATGGAAGCCGCCCGCGCCCTGCCCGATCTTGAATTTGTCCTCGCCGGAGACGGCCCGCTGCGCAAACAACTGGCAAAAGAAGCGGAATCCATGGCGAATATCCGCATGACGGGATGGCTTGAACGAGAGCAGCTGCTCGAGGAAATGGACCAGTGCAATGTCCTTCTGCTGCCCTCCTACCACGAAACGTTCGGCACGGTCGCCCTCGAGGCCATGGCGAGGGGCCGCCCCGCCCTCGTCTCCGAAAAGGCCGGCATTCATCATTGGAGTGTCCTCAAGGAAGCCCTTTTCACGATCCCTACCGATCAACCTCTCGCCGATTTTCTCCGCCCGCTGCAAGAAAAGGAGGCGACCTTCTGGGAGGAAAAGGCAACCGCCTCCCGCACGGCAGCCGAGCAACTGAACGCGGAAACAATCGACCAGTGGGTCGACCTGATTCAACGGCATTCCTCTTGATGGCTTCCCCATGAGCGAACCGCTTCCCGCGCTCCTCTCCATTCATGATGTCATGCCGGAAACGCTTGACCGGGTGGAGGCGATTCTGCGCCTTCTACAGGAAAACCACCTGTACCCCTGCACGCTACTCGTCGTTCCAGGCAAGGATTGGTCGGATTCCGACCTCGATCGATTACGGGTATGGAGTGAACAGGGAAAACAGCTCGCGGCACATGGCTGGAAGCACAAGGCGGACAAGATCCTCGGAGGATATCATCGCTTCCATTCCCTGCTTTTTTCCCGCGGGGTCGCCGAGCATCTGGAGCGCAACAGCGACGGCATCCTTGCCTTGATGGGGCGTTCCGGAGCATGGTTCAAAGAGGTGAATCTTCCCAGCCCGGCCTTGTATGTTCCTCCAGCCTGGGCTCTTGGCTGCCTGAGGGAAGAGGATGCCCCCGAGGTTCCTTTTCCTCTTGTGGAGACGCTCTCCGGACTGAGCCGCTTCTCCGCGCAGGGCCGGCGCCGACGGCGCCTTCCTCTCTGCGGCTATGAGGCCGATACCGCCGGCCGTGCCCTTTTCCTTCGCGCTTTCAATGCCGGGCAACGCGGGCTCGCCCGCCGTTCGGGCCGGCCCCTGCGCCTTTCCATCCATCCGGACGATCTTTCCCTACGGCTCGGGACTGATCTTCGACGGGACCTGCGGCGCGCCCTGCGCCCGCTTTCCTACGAAGCGACGGCCCCCGCCTGACAGAATCCCCATCATGAGCTTGTCGCGTCGTTTCCGTACCACCTCCGCGAAACTGCTTTTTCGCGTTTTTCCGTGCCTCGCTCTTGGACTCGTCCTCTTACGGGTGTATCCACGCGACCTTATTCCGGGACTCGCGGGCATCTATTACCTTACTCCCACCCCGGTCATCTCTCTCTTCCTCCTGCCCGCCTTCTTTCGCGCACTCCAACAGCGTCATCCACGACCGGCCGCCCTTTTCGCCATCGCCGGCCTGCTCCTTGCCGTATGGCCGTTCCGCGGCGCCCTATTCCCCCGCGGTCCCGTCGATCTCCCGCTGGAGAAGGAGCGCAGAATTGTCTTCTGGACTCCCGACCATTATCACTACACCACCGTCGACGAGGCCTTCGCCTTTCTTCGCGACCTTCAGCCCGATGTTATCGGGATGGTCGAGGGCAACGTCGACATTGGACGCCAGAAGCGGGTCCATGGCGAGTTGTTTTCCAACTACACAATGGAGCTGCTCGATTATGCCATGATCGTCCTCCATCGCGGCCGTACCATCGAGCGCGGGTTCACGGTTGTCGGCAAGGGCCGGGCGGCCCTCTCCACCGTGACCATCGAGTTCCCCGAGTCCGCCGAACCGGTTCGCATCGCCCTCTACGACCAGAATTCCAATCCCTTCCTGCATCGGAAGGACTCCCTCCGGGAAGCAGTGGCCCTGCTCATGGAAGAACCCGATCTGCCCACCCTTTTGATGGGGGATTTCAACCTCCCCAAGAGTTCCCTTCTTCTCCGTCCGGTTCGGAAATCCTTCCGGCCTACCGATCCACGCGGCCCCGAAGGCCTCCCTCATACCTATCCGCGCTTTCTTCCCCTCGTCCCCATCGACCAGGTCTGGACCCGCGGCGGCTTTACGGTCCACGACGCCCGCCTCCTCAGCACCGACCTTGGCTGGCATCGACCCATTGTCCTGGATTTGACACTACCAGACCCAGACGGTTGATTCCGCCCCGCTCAGCTTTTGCTCCGGCAATCCAAGCAAAGACCGAACACCTCGATGACATGGCTCACGTCCGCATAGCCTAAAGCCGCCGCCCGCTCCTCCAGCTCGTGGCCGGTGCAGATCTCCAGCGGCTCCGTCCGATGGCAGCGCCGGCACACAATATGATGGAAGTGCCGGTCCGGACGCACCGCTTCGAATAGCTGAACCCCGTCCTCCAGCACGATCCCCTGCAGAAGATTGTGTTCGCGCAGCGCTTCGAGGTTCCGGTAAACCGTCACAAGATCCGTCTCCGCAAGGCTCGCCCGACGCCGGATCTCCTCCGCCTTCAGGGGTTGCTCCGCCGCTTCCAAAACCGCCATCACCGCCTTGCGCGGCTGCGTCAGGCGCTGCCCGTTGCGACGAAACGCCTCCTCCGCCACTTCAGTCCATGAGAGCCCATTCTGTCTGTCCGAATCTACCCGCATATCTCCACGATGCCTTCCCCTCCCCCCTCGGGCAAGGGAGAATAGGAGCAAGGGGGCAGCCCTTTACGTTACAAAGCGGGCGGTAACGCTTTGCTGGCATTCGGGAAGGTCGAAGGTGGGTCCGGCGAAGAGAAGCTGGCCGCCCTCATCACCTCCCCCGGGACCGAGGTCGAGGACCCAGTCGGCAAGGCGGAGCAGGTCGATATTATGTTCGATAAGGAGGAGGGTGTGTCCCTGTTCGCGGAGCTCAAAGAGGAGGTTGGCGAGGTGCTGAATGTCGACCCAGTGGAGCCCGGTTGTGGGTTCGTCGAGAAGGTAAAGGGTACGGCTGGAGCGGCTTTTGCTGAGTTCGAGGGAGAGCTTGAGCCGTTGGGCTTCGCCGCCGCTGAGGGTTGGAGCCGCCTGGCCGAGGCGAATGTAGCCGAGACCGACTTTTTGGAGAGTTTCAAGCTTGGTGAGCATTCCGGGTTGGCGGGCAAAAAGAGCGGCGGCCTCGTCGACGGTCATATCAAGGACATCGGCGATATTGGCGCCGCGGAAGCGGACTTCGAGGGTCTCGCGATTGTAGCGTCGTCCCTGGCAACTCGGGCACTCGGAATACACATCGCCCATGAACTGCATGTCCATGCGGATGACGCCGTCGCCCTGGCAACGTTCGCAACGTCCGCCCCGGACATTAAAAGAGAACCGTCCAGGTCCGTAACCGCGTACTTTGGCAAGAGGCGTTTTTGCGAACAGTCGGCGCAAATCGTCAAAGAGCTTGGTAAAGGTGGCGGGGTTGGAACGGGGACTGCGTCCGATGGGAGCCTGATCGACGCGCACAATGCGATCGAAATTTGCAAGACCGTCGATTCCGTCATGGCGTCCGGGAACCTCCCGTGCCCGGTTGAGGCGGAACGCGGCCGCCTTGCCGAGGATCTCATTGACGAGAGTGCTTTTGCCGGAGCCGCTGACGCCGGTGACCACGGTAAGAAGGCCCACGGGAATGGAAACGTCGATCCCGCGCAGGTTGTGTTCGCGCGCACCACGAATGGTCAGCCAATCCGTTCCGGGTCCTCGCATGGGCTGGGGACGCTCCACCCTTGCGCGACCCGTCAGAAAAGCACCGGTCTGCGAAGAAGAGGCCTCTCCGGCGGCGGCGACGGAGCCTTCAAAGAGTACCCGCCCTCCCGCCTCGCCGGCTCCGGGACCGATCTCGACGAGGTGGTCGGCCGCCCGAATGACGTCCGGGTCATGCTCGACGACGAGCACACTGTTGCCGGAGTCGCGCAGATTCCGTAACGTCCGAAGAAGATCCTCGGTATTGGCCGGATGGAGACCGATCGTAGGTTCGTCGAGAACATAGGTCACTCCGACAAGGCCCATGCCGACCTGCGTTCCGAGACGCACCCGCTGCGATTCACCTCCGCTCAGGGAATCATAGGACCGGTCGAGGCTCAGGTAATGCAGTCCCACTTCATTGAGAAACCGGAGGCGGCTGCGCAGGCCCTGCACAGCCTCGGCAAAGGGGGGCAGTTCCAGACCGTTCGCAAAGGCGAGAGCATCCCGCAGGTTCATGGCGAGAAAGTCGGGGTAGGAACAACCACCGACAAAAACATGGCGGCTGGTGTCACGGAGCCGCTTGCCCGCGCAAGCCGGACAAGGCTGCCGGACCTGAAAAGCCATAAGCCGATTGCGGAGTCCGTCGCTGCGGGTATTTCGGCGTGTCTCCTCAAGGTCGGCAAGAACTCCGCCGAAGGGCAGCTCCTCCGGTTTGTGATTCCCCGGTTTGGTCTTGAAGAGGAAGCGCCGCTCCCCCGCGCCGAAAAGAAGGGTACGCCTTGTTTCCTCATCCAGATCGCGCCAGGCAACTTTCGGGTCAAAAGGAAGCTGCTCCGCAAGCTGTTTGAGAATGGCATTGCGCTGGATGATCATACGCTTGGAGCCCATCCGCCATGGTTTGATCGCCCCTCCCCGCACCGTTTTCGTGGAATCCGGGACAACCAGCTCGGCGCTGAACTGCATGGTTTCTCCAAGTCCCCCGCAGACGGGGCAGGCGCCGGCGGGATGGTCGTGGGAAAAATGCTTCGGAGTCAGTTCGGGATAGCTTTCGCCGCAAATTTCGCAGGCGTGGTACAGGCCAAGGGGAATCTCCCGCCAGTCCGCTTCCCGGCTCTGCCGCACGAGCGCGAGGGAGCGGTTGTCACCCTCGCGAAAGGCCAGTTCGAGGGAATCGGCAAACCGGCTGCGCTGGTCGGGACGGAGGACAAGCCGGTCGATGACAAGATCCATGACATGCTCGCGCCCGTCGGCCGGCAGAATGTCCGGTTGGTCCAGCTCTTTGATTTCCCCGTCGATCCGGACGCGGAGGAACCCCTTCTGGCGGAGGTGGGGCACTTCCCCGGAAAGAACCGAGCCCTTGGCCGTCATGTAAGGGGCGAGGAGCATGAGCTGTCCGCCCTCCGCTTCCCTGAAGACCCGATTGATCCCGTCGTCGAGGGTCTGTTGTACGATGCGCCCGCCATCCTTCGGGCAAAAGGCCTCTCCGGCATGGGCCCAGAGGAGGCGGCCGTAATCGGCAACCTCCGTGATGGAGGCCACCGTGCTGCGGGGATTGGAGCCGCCGCCGGTCCGTTGCTCGATGGCGATGACCGGTGTCAGGCCCTCGATGTAATCCACGTCCGGTCTTTCCACCTGTTCCATCACCTGCCGCGCCCGCGTGGAAAGGCTGTCCATGAACTTGCGGTAGCCCTCGGCGAAGATCGTATCAAAGGCGAGGGACGACTTTCCGGAACCGCTGACCCCGGTGATCACGACCAGTTCTTCCCGCGGCAAATCAAGGTCGACATTCTTCAGGTTGTGCACCCGCGCACCCTTGACGCGCATTCGTTTCGCCGGTGCGAAGGCGACGCCTTCGACATTGTGAAATCGGGAATTGTCTTGGCCCATCTGCGTGCTACCTTACGGAAAATTTATGAAACGGAACACCCCCATCCTTTATATCAAGCCCGGCTGCCCCTGGTGCCGGGAGGCCATGTCCTTTTTCTCCCAGCACGGTGTCGAAGTCGAGGTGAGGGACGTCAACGCCGATTCCCGCAACCTCCAACGCATGGTGGAAGTGAGTGGGCAGACCCTTACGCCCACCTTTGAATTCGGGGAATTCATTGTCGCCGACTTTTCCGTGGAGGAATTTCAGGATGAAATCGCACAGGTCCCCGAGGTCGCCCAGCAACTGGGCTTCGGGGAAAGCGAGGACTGGAACTGACAGGCCACATTCCCTTCCTTAAAAGTCCGCGTTGCCAGGGGTGCGCGCGAAAGGAATGACGTCGCGGATATTTCCCACTCCGGTCACAAACATGAGCATTCGCTCGAAACCGAGTCCAAACCCCGCGTGCGGAGCGGTCCCGTACCGTCGCAAATCGCGGTACCACCCGTACTCTTCCGGGTCGAGGCCGTGCCCGGCCATGGCGGCGTCAAGATTTTCGAGCCGCTCCTCGCGCTGGCTTCCGCCGATGATCTCCCCGATCCCGGGAACAAGTACGTCCATGGCAGCGACCGTTTCCCCGTCGTCGTTCTGCCGCATGTAGAACGGCTTGATCTCCTTTGGGTAGTCGTGGACGGTTACGGGCTGCCGGAAATGTTCCTCCGTCAACCAGCGCTCATGCTCGCTCTGCAGGTTCGCTCCGTACGCAGGCGCAAAGGTGAACGACTTGTCGCTTTCCTGCAGAAGCTTGATCGCGTCCGCGTACGACAGCCGCTGAAAAGGCCGGTCAAGCACGAAGCGGAGGCGTTCGTGCAGGCCTTTGTCGACAAATTTTCCGAAAAGCCCAAGGTCCTCTTCGCAGTGCTCAAGCAGGTCGGCGATCAACCCCTTGATGAAGTCCTCGGCAAGGTCCATGTCGCCGGAAAGATCACAGAAGGCCATTTCCGGCTCAATCATCCAGAATTCGCTGGCATGCCTTGAGGTATTGGAATTTTCAGCACGAAAGGTAGGCCCGAAAGTGTAGACCTTGCTGTGGGAAAGGGCGAAAATTTCCGCCTGCAGCTGACCGCTGACCGTCAGGTAAGTGGGACGCTCGAAAAAGTCCCGTTTGTAATCAACTTCGCCGTTCTTACTTGCCGGGGCCGCATCCGGATCGAGCGTCGTCACCCGAAACAACTCACCCGCCCCTTCGCAATCGTTGGAGGTAATGATCGGGGTGTGAACGTAAAGAAAATCGCGTTCCTGAAAGTAGTGGTGGATGGCGTAGGCAAGGCGCGACCGTACCCGGAAAACCGCCCCGAAGAGATTGGATCGCGGCCGCAGGTGCGCGATTTCGCGCAAATACTCAAGGCTGTGCCGTTTTTTCTGCAACGGATAACTTTCCTCCGCCCTGCCGATCAGCTCCAGCTCCGCGGCCTGTACCTCGAAGGACTGGCCCTTGCCCGCGCTTTCCACGAGCTCCCCGACAACTTTGACCGCGGAACCCGTCGTGAAATCCCCGATACGGCCATGAGCCGGGCAGTTGGCATCAACGATCACCTGCAGATTGGCGAGGCAACTGCCGTCGTTGATCTCGAGGAAGGAAAACCCCTTGGCATCCCGTCGGGTGCGGAGCCATCCGCTCACCTCCGTCTTCCGGGGCACGCCGTCGGCATGCAAGGCTTCTCGTACCGTCATTCGCGTCATGGGGCGATACCTTGTCGCGCTGATGCGCCTAATGCAAGCTACAGCAGCCCATGAGAAATCATCGCCTGGGCGACGCGGAGAAAGCCCCCGATATTCGCCCCGTCGACGTAGCTGCCCTCGCGTCCAAACTTTTCCGCATAATGGCAACAGGTCCCGTGGATATCGGCCATGGTCTCCTTCAGTTTCCGGTCCACCTCCGCGAAGGTCCAGCTCGCCCATGCGGCATTCTGTTGCATTTCGAGCGCCGAAACCGCCACTCCGCCCGCATTGGCGGCCTTTCCGGGACCGAAGAGAATTGCCCGCTCACGGAAAAGTTCCACCGCTTCGGGGGTTGAGGGCATATTCGCCCCCTCGCTGACCGCAGTACAGCCGTTGTCGAGCAGTTCCGCCGCCTGTTTACCGTCGAGTTCATTCTCCGTGGCGCACGGAAGGGCAACATCACAGGGTATGGACCAGATGGCACCGGGATCGCCCTCGCGAAATCGTGCTTTCGGGCGGCGCTCCGCATAGGTATGCAGGCGCCCGCGCTCGATCTCCTTGACCTCCCGCAGCTGTTCCCAATCAAGACCCGCGGGCTCATGGACGACGCCGCCGGAATCCGAGCAGGCGACGACGCGGGCCCCAAGGTCCATGAGCTTCCGGATGGCATAGAGGGCGACATTCCCGGAGCCGGAAACCACCGCCACCTTGTCCTCGAGGTTCTCTCCCCGGAGCTTCAGCATCTCCTGAAGAAAGTAGACCGCACCGAAGCCGGTCGCCTCCCTGCGGACAAGGGAGCCGCCCCAGGCCGTATCCTTGCCTGTGATTACGCCGAGATCATAGCGGTTGGTCAGCCGCTTGTACTGGCCGAACAAATACCCGACCTCGCGTCCTCCCACCCCGATATCGCCGGCGGGCACGTCCTCGCTTGGACCTATATGGCGGTACAACTCGGACATAAAGGCCTGGCAGAAGCGCATGACCTCTCCCTCGCTTTTCCCCTTCGGATCGAAATCGCTTCCACCCTTGCCCCCGCCGATGGAAAGGCCGGTCAGGCTGTTCTTGAAAATCTGTTCAAATCCAAGGAATTTGACCACCCCGAGGTTGACGTTTGGATGAAAACGCAGCCCGCCTTTGTAGGGCCCAAGGGCGCTGTTGAATTTCACCCGGAATCCACGATTGACCTGTGGTTGTCCCTGATCGTCCTGCCAGACAACCCGGAAAATCAACTGCCGCTCGGGCTCGCAAATGCGCGGGAGAATGCCGCTTTCCTCGACCTGGGGAAAGGCATCGAGTATGGGAGCGAGAGAGTACAGGACCTCCTCGACGGCCTGGATAAAGACCGGCTCGGAATGGTTACGAGCCCGGACCCAATCAAGGGTTTGTCGAATGGGTCCGGGAACTGAGGTCGGTTTCATGCGCCGTAAATTAGGCTGCCATCCGCGCATGGCAACGTTGGAAGAACACCTTTTCCCAGCTTTCCATTGCACCCTGCAAGGTTCCGTACAGAATGATTTTGTATTATGAATGCAACTTTAAGGGGCTTGCAGGATCCGGCCTTCCGGGCACTGTTTGAGCAGTCGCGCGAGGCGGTCCTGGTTACGGAAGCGACGGATCCGTACACCATCCTGGAGGTGAATCCCAGCGCCTATGCCATTTTTGCCCATGAACCGGGCGAGCTGAACGGTTTGCCTCTCGGAAGCGTCGCAGCGGAAGATCCGTCCGGAGAGTTTGGCGGTTTTATCCAGTCCGTTCTCCAGCATGGAGAACCGCAGACCCTGACCACTTTTTTGCAACGAGCGGACGGATCCCAGGTTCCAAGCGAGTGCAGACTGTGCCCCCTGCACGACAACGGGCAGACCCTTTTGCTCGCCACTTTCGAAGATGTTTCCGAACGGATGCGGGTCCTTCAGGATATTCAGCTGCGCAACATAGCCATCGCCAATGTCCAGTCCGGAGTAACCATCGCGGACGCCCGTCAGCCGGATCTTCCCCTCATTTATGTAAATCCGGGATTTCAGAAAATGACGGGCTATTCCGCCAAGGAGGCGATCGGCCGTAGCTGCCGTTTTCTGCAGGGACAGGACCGCAATCAGGCGCCTTTGGACGACCTCCGCGACGCCCTTCGCAAGGGAGAAGCCTGTGTCGTGCAACTGCGGAATTACCGCAAAGATGGTTCCCTTTTTTACAATGAACTTCATATTTCGCCGGTACGCAATGAGCTTGGCGAACTCACTCATTATGTCGGAATCCAGCTGGATGTCACCGACCGCGTCCGCGCCAACGAAGTCCTCGAGCGCAGCGAGCTACGGTATCGACAACTCGCCAACGCCGTGGACGACCTCATTCTGCGACGTACGCCCGAGGGTACGATCGAATTTGCCAGTTCCGCCAGCGAACGGCTCCTTGGGCGCGATCCCCGGAACCTGATCGGGGATAACCTGTCCCGCCACGTCCACCCGGAGGACCGGCAGGCTTTCACCGAGCACTCGCGGGAAATCACCCACGCGAGCGGGCCTCTCTCCGTCTCCTATCGCCTGAAATTGCGATCGGGAAAATACCGGTGGTTCGAATCGCGCGACAACCTTGCCGAAGAGGCCGGTGCCGAGGGCCCGACTCTGATTGTGAGCGTGCTTCGCGACATCACCCGGCGCAAACGGGCCGAGGAGGAAATCCAGCAGGCTCTTGAGCAGGAAAAGGAGACCAATGAGATCAAAACCCGGTTCATTTCGATGGTCAGCCACGAATTCCGCACGCCTATGACCAGTATCCAGGCAAGCGCCGCTTTGCTGCGAAAGTACAGTGAACGCCTCACGAAGGAGAAGAAAGTCGGCCATCTTTCCAACATCGAGACTTCCCTGCGGCGCATGAACCGACTCCTCGACGACGTTCTCTTTTTCAGCCGCGCGGAAGCCAGCCGGGTCAAGGTCGAGCGCAAACCCGTACAGCTGGAAAACTATTTTCACGCCCTTACTGAAAGCTTTGAACATATCCACCCGAACCGCAGCATTCTCTTCGACTGCCAGATCGGGCGGGAACCTGTCTTTCTTCTCGACCCTCATCTTCTGGATCATATTTTTCAAAATCTGATCTCCAACGCGATTAAGTACTCGCCGGAAAATTCGACCGTCACCTGCAGCGCCCGCGAGAGCGACGGACGCCTCCATATCGCGGTGCGGGATGTTGGCATCGGAATTCCCAAAGCCGACCAGGAAAAACTTTTCATCGCCTTTCATCGTGCCGGCAACGTGGGCGCGCGCTCCGGGACCGGTCTCGGACTCAATATCGCCTTACGGGCGGTCGAACTGCTTGACGGTTCCCTCAGCTTTGAATCCCGTCAGGGGCAAGGGTCCACTTTTCACGTGTATTTGCCCAACGAACCACCCACCAAAAAAACGTAGCACCTTATGGCCACCATCCTGTTCCTTGAAGATGACTCCGGCGTCCGCCTTCCGGTCATCGACCTCCTCGAAACCGCCAACCACACCGTGCATACCGCCGAAGACGGTCGCAGCGGCCTCGAACTCGCCCGTAAGGAAAAGCCCGACCTGATCGTCTCGGACATCATGATGCCGGAAATGGACGGCTACGAGGTGTTCGAGGCCCTTCAGAAGGATCCCCTGACCGCGGTCATTCCCTTCATTTTCCTGACTGCGAAAACGGACCCTGCCGACGTCCGGGAGGGCCTCGGCCTCGGGGCCGACGACTACATCACAAAACCCTTCGAGCCGGAAGTGTTACTCGATGCTGTGCAAACCCGTCTCGACAAGTATCGGAAGATTTCCGAGGCCGCCGTCAAGGCCGAGGACAACCCGGACTATGACCAGATTTTCATTAAGGACGGCGAAAGCTGCTGGTTCGTCGAATATGAAAAAATACGCCTACTGGAATCCGAGGATAACTACGTACGGATCTTTTTCGACGACGAAAAGCCCCTGGTCAGCCGTACCCTCAACTACCTTGAGGAACGGCTGCCCGCACGCCTTTTCTTCCGGGCCAACCGCAAGCAGATCATTAACCTGAAGTGGATCCGGAACATTCAGCCTTGGTTCAACGGTGGCCTTCTCGTCACCCTCAAAGACAAGGTCAAGGTGCAGATGTCCCGCCGCGCTGCCCAGTCTTTCAAATCCATTATGGGCATTTGAGCAAGGGCGGCCGCCCAGCGCTTACCCCTCCCCGCCGGTAGCTATGTAGGGCCGGGGCTTGTCCCCGCGCCCACCGTGCCCCTCAGCGGCGCCGGGGCC
>CAYFRH010000012.1:0-1647 GCA_964345345.1 uncultured Puniceicoccaceae bacterium
AGTCCATTCAACTTGCCACTACCGGCCCGGACGGCACGCCGGAAGCCAGTTATGCTCCCGCAATTGTGGATGCGCAACGCAACTTTTACGTCTACGTGAGCGAGCTTGCCGCGCATACCGCCAATCTCCTGAAAAATGGGAAAGCTTCCGTCCTCGTAATCGAGGATGAGTCCATAGCCGAGGTTATCTTCGCCCGAAACCGGGTCACGTTTACCTGTACCGCCAAGCATATTGAGCGTCACAACCAGGAGTGGGAATCCGTCATCGCGGAATTCGAAAAGAAGTTTGGGAAGATGATGGGGTTCCTGAAAACGATGGAGGACTTCCACCTCTTCCGCCTTGAACCAAGCTGCGCCCGGCTCGTCCTTGGATTTGGCAAGGCCTATGATGTTGTCGGGGACCAACTGAATTCGATCAAGCATGTCAGTGGCAATGGCGTTGCGCACCGTCAGGAAGAGTCCCGCACCGAAAATTCGGAGGAGACCGTAAAGTGAGCGAGGAAATAAACGATATTCCTTTCTCCGCGGAAGAGGTCACGCGCATGGTGGACCACATGAATGCGGACCATGCCGATTCCGTGCTCGCCTACGTCCAACACTTCGGGGCACGTCCTGAGGCAACGGCTGCCAAACTGCTTCATGTAGAGCCAGAGGAGATGCACATAAAAGCTATGAAAGCAGAGGGCGAGGAGCGGCTGGTCATCGCCTTCGACCACCGCCTCACGTCGGGACGAGATGCTCATATGACGATGGTCAAAATGTCCAAACAAGCAAAACAAGCCCTGAAGAATAAGCCCGGCGGGGAAAGTTTAAAATAAGGTTGGATCGCATTTTTACGCTGAAATACGAGTCCTATTAAGGTTAAAACTATTTAATCGAATACCAACTTCGTTTCAAAATAGTTCGGATCTATAAAACAATTTATCTGATACCAGACCGCAGTAGATTTGCCCATATCTTCCTTATAATCCGAGTGGGTAAGTTTGCCCTGTAATGGAATTGGAACAGTCGCAGTTGGGCGCGCTTATTGCAGACATGGCCTGAAGGGCTTTATCCCTGAATTGCCCTTCGCGCCCTGGTTCCTGGATGGTTCTCCTGGTAGTTTTTCAGAAATCCCCACCCACAAAAATAGCGAGGAGCCGGATTCTTTGCTTAGGTTCGTCTTGCGATAGTAGTAAGCGGTGCGTGGATTTGCTTATGCGCTTGCATTCATCAAAGTTGCTTGCCGAAAAAGTCGTGAACGAACGAAAACGGCCCGATTTTTGCATACCGGTCCGCGTCTCTTTATTATGAATCTCGCCATCTCTTTACCCGCTCTGCAGTGCATTGCCTTACTGATTCTCTCCAACGTCTTCATGACGTTTGCCTGGTATGCACATCTCAAAGAATTGCCGCACCAGGCTTGGTACGTGGCGGCATTACTGAGTTGGAGTGTGGCGTTTTTCGAGTATATGGCCCAAGTACCGGCCAACCGTATCGGCTTCGGGGTGTTCAGTTTGTCGCAGCTGAAGATTCTGCAGGAGGTGATCACTTTGACGGTGTTTGTGCCCTTCGCGGTTTTCTACATGGGCGTGCCTTTCAAGTGGGACTTTGTCTGGGCGGGGCTTTGCCTCCTCGGGGCTGTCTTTTTTATTTTTCGTGACGCGGG